>JAUIFY010000138.1 GCA_030430245.1 bacterium
AGCCTGCAGCGGGCGGAGGCCGCGTTGCGGTAGAGCCGCTTGTGGCCGCCGGGCGTCGATCCATGCGGGGGCCGCGGGCCGCTCTTCGGCGGACCGGGTGGTTCGCCGCGTCCATGGCTGCCGGTGGCGACGGCGCGGGGGCGGTGCGACCTTCCGCCGCCATGGGCGCACGCCGACTGCTTCGTATAGGGTGAGACCATAGGGTCAGACTACGGAGCCCGCCGCAGGCACCAGCGTGGGTAGCGGCGAGCGCTTCGATCTGTTCGGACGGGACGACGAAGAATCGAGGAGAGCAAAGATGGACATCGACATCGGCATCGACGCAGGCAAGCGCCAGGAGATCGCAGACGGCCTGTCCCGCGTACTCGCGGACAGCTACACGCTCTACCTCAAGACGCACAACTTCCACTGGAACGTCACCGGGCCGATGTTCCGCACGCTGCACCTGATGTTCGAGACGCAGTACAACGAGCTCGCGCTCGCCGTGGACCTCGTGGCGGAACGCATCCGGGCGCTCGGCCTTCCGGCCCCCGGGACCTACTGGAAGTTCAGCGAGCTCTCCACCATCAAGGAGGAAGAGGGCATCCCGAAGGCCGAGGACATGATCCGACTGCTCGTCGAAGGCCACGAGACGGTGGCTCGCACGGCGCGCGAGGTGTTCGAGGCGGCCGAAGCGGCCAACGACCAGCCCACCTGCGATCTGCTCACGCAGCGGATGCAGGTGCACGAGAAGACCGCCTGGATGCTCCGGAGCCTCTTGGAGTAGCTTCCCTCGGGCAAACCGGAGCGTTCCCGGGTTGGAGAGCGGCGCACCGCGGCGCAAAGCGGGCCTCGAGGGGGCGAGCCGCGGCTCGCCCCCCTGGGGATCGTTGCAACGTATGGGTGGCGCGACTCTGCTCGAGGGCCCCTCGGTCCCCTCGGGCGGCGTCGTCAGCCGGCGGGCTCGGGCTTCGCGGTCCCGTTGAAGTACGCTTGGTACTTCGGCCAGGCGTACATCGCGACACGTCGCCCGAGGATCAGGCCCTCCTCGTTGTCCGAGCGGATGTGGTAGCCACCGAGCAGGCGCGACTCCGCCGCCATCTCTGCAGCCTTCGTGAACGTCGGAAACACGAGATGGACCTCCTTCGTCGCCGAGGGATCCTCCGCGGGCTTGCCGTCGCGCGCCTGCATCGCGGCCGCGTCGTAGCCCGGCTCCGTCACGGCGCCGGCCTCCTGGACGGCGACCGTCCCGTAGCGGTCGCTGCCCGTGAAGAGCTCGAGCGTCCGCGCGGCCGCGCCGCTCGCCGTGGCGTGCCCCGATGGGTAGCCGGGGAACGGCGGTGTCGGGAAGAGGTCGGGGGAGTAGGGCTGCCATTCCTCTGCCGCGATCGTGGTCACGCCCTTCCCGGGCCCCGCCCAGCCCTCGATCTCCTCCCCTTCATGCTCGATGCGCACCCACCAGTAGGGGCGGCCGGTGTCGTAGTGACGCTTCCCCTCCCAGCAGGCGACGAACGCGTCCATCACGACGTTTCCGACCGAGAAGAAGAGCTTGATGTCCTGATCCAGGTCGTGGCCGTCGCGCCGTGACACGTCCTGCGCGAACTGGAGCCAGTGGCCCGATTGGCCCGTCGAGCGTGGGCCCTCCCGCATGAGTTCGACGAGCGTCTTCTGTTCCAGAGTGAGCTCGGCGTTCACGCGCCTGGCCTCCTCGATCTCGCGTTCGAGCTGCGGGGAGCCCCACTTCGGGGGCGGTGGGGACCGGAACTGCTCCGGGCTCTCGAGCGCGAAGGGGCGCACCCGGCCCCACTGTGCGGTGAGGTAGCCGGGCCAGAACTTGCCTCCCTTGCCGTCCGCGAAGGGAATCGGTGTCCAGCGCATCGGGTCGACGATCTTCCCCGGCGCGTTCACCGGCTCGTAGCCCGTGTAGTCCGCGTACGGCGTTCCGTCGCCGCCCTTCTCGTCCCCCATCTGATTGGCGCCGTCCCGGCGGCGGAACTCGATCACGGCGCTCGCCGCAGCCGAGCCGACTCCTTGCGGCGTCGACGGGTCCGACGCGGCCTCGTCGTCGGGGTCGTGTCCCTTCTCCCGGAACTGCTCGCGGATCCAGTCCGCTTCGTCGGGATACACGAAGAGCAGGGAGCGATACGCGGCCCACGCGATGGCCACTTCCTGGTCGGCCTTCTTGCGAGCCTCGGGAGGCTGACGCAGTTGGTCACCGAGGCGAGTCCCGACGGCGACGTCGTCGTACGCGGCCCAGGCGTCGTACATGGAGGTGAGGACGATGGCCATCGTCCGCGAGAGGATCGTCGGTCGTGGGTTGAAGCGGACCGCGTCGCGGCCCGAGGCTTCGAGGAGGATGTCGAGCCACTGGTAGGCCACCGTGGGCTCGAAGTCGTCGTCCGGCATCCGGTGCACGAGCGCGTACCCGGCGGGAGAGCTGAGGATCTGGCCGGTGTCCTTGGCGATCTCGGCACCGTGGACCGGTGCGGGGCCGAAGAGAAGCGGAGTGACGGACAGGAGCAGGAGAAGGCGTCTCATGATCCGCGACACTACCCGAACGCGTTCGGCCGGGGAAAGGGCGAACGCCGATTCCCACCGCAGGCTCGACCCGTGACGCGGGCGGACGGCGCGATCGCGCTACTTCGGATCGCTGGCGACGACGACGTACTGGTCGCTGAGCAGTCCCTCGTCGACGCGCACCCGAGAGAACGCGCTGGCGAGCTCGGCGGCGACCCGACCGGGCTCGAGCTTGTCGTCGGCGCTGGGGCCGTGCGCGCTGCTCTTCTTGAAGTCGACGACGAACACGCGGCCGTCGGGCTTCAGGCTCCTCGCGAGCTTGGCGGCGTAGGCCGTTCGATCGGGGATGTGGTGCCACGTATTGACGATCAGGATCCGGTCGACGCTCGCATCCTCGAGCAACGGGTCGTCGGTGAGCGCGAGGCGTAGACTCACGTTGCCGAGATCCTCTTCGTCGATGCGTTCGCGCATGAAGCGCACCATGTTCGGCGCGATGTCGATGCCGAGCACCCGGCCGCGGGCGCCGGTGGCCTGCGACAGGCGACCCAGGAAGTAGCCGGTGCCGGCGCCGATGTCCGCAACGCGCATGCCCTCGCGGATCTGCATGGCGTCGACCACCCGGTCGGGCTCTTGGTAGGCGTCGCGCTCCTCGCCCTCGAGTCGGTTCTTCCAGAACGCGGCCGGCTCGTCGTCGAAGTCGTGCACCAAGGGGCCGTGGTGGCCGTGCCCCGCGTCGTGGGCAGGGGTGGCGGAGCAGCCGGCGACCGCGACGGCGAGCACGAGCGCGGCGAGACGTGCGCGACGAAGCTCCAACGTTCTTCTCCCTGATCGGCCCCTTCCCGCCGGGGCCGGTTTCCCGCGATCGGGACTGCGGGGGTGTCGAATTCTCAGAGGTGGAGACACGGGCGGTCGCATCAGTCCGGCCGAGGAGTGCCGGACGGCCCCGTCGCGGAGGCGTCCAGCGTGACGCGCACGCTGATCGCTCCACGTAGGTCGCCGGCTTCGAAGCCGACGGCCCGGTCGTCTGGATACCGCTCGGCGAGGAGCTCCCGCACCTCGCCGGACAGCTCGTCGGCCGGGCCATGGCATCCACTGCAGATCCCTCCCGGGAACAGGATCGGCCTCAAGTGACGGAGCTCGCGGGTTCCGTCGGGCGTCTCGACCACCTCGTAGGTCCCGCCGACGGCCTCGCCGCGGTCACGCGCGGTCTGGGCCTGCTCGAGCCATCTCCGCTCGTAGGCGTCGGGGGCGTTGGCGGAGTTCCGCGTCCGCAGGCTCGTCCGCTTGAGGACGAGAGACTTCGCGGAGCCGACCTCCTGCGTGATCGCTTGGGCGATCTCGCTGCACACCCGGATTCCCTCGCTCGGACCACCTTCGTTCAGCGCGGCACCGAGGCGCGGCATGAGCTCTTGCACCAACGCTTCCGACGCCTCGTCGGCTCGTCGTCGCGCTTCCTCTTCGGTGGGCGCACCGGCGAGCGCGGGAAGTCGTCCCAGCGCCGTCAGTGTGCTCGCGACGAGGGCCGCTGCGGCGAGGACCCGACGCGCTCCGTCGAGGCCGGTCCGCGCGCTCATCCGACGACCCACACCGCGACCCCACGTCCCTCGTGGACGACGTTCTCGCCCACGTGCCGATGGAAGAGCTGGGGAGCCCAGGAGATCGCGTCGCGCCCGACGACGATCGTGTCGCAGCGGGCCTCGCGTGCCGCTTCCAGGATGGCGCTTGCCAGATCGCCCTCGGGCGAGTCCACGGTATGTGATTCGACGGCGTCTTCCCCGATGCCGGCCCCGAGCAGCGCCTGCCTGGCTCGCTCGAGCAGGGGGAGCGCCGCCTCGCGCGCTTCCATCATCCACGCCGCCTGGGCGTCGCGCTGATCGGCGGACGGGGGCTCCGAGATCGCGAGCTCCGCCGGCAGGGGGCCCAGTACGTGCAACAGGCACAGCCGTACGCGTGGAACGTCGCCGAGGAGGGCGCCCGCATAGCCCACCGCACGCTCGCTGGCGACCGAATCGTCGACCGCGACCATGATTCGCATCTCTTCGCTCATCGCTGACCTCCTCCTGCGAGGGGATGCAAGTCGCGTACCGGGCGCGCGCGTCCGCGCGACCGACCGAAACGGCGGCCGCTTCGCACCCGGCGCGCCTCCTCACGCAAAACTCACGCATCCATCGCCCAAAGCATCGTGAGTTGCGAGCACGGTTCGTGGTATCCGGTCGGTGTCGACGCCCTGCGGCGCCGGTCGGCCGCCCCGCGCATCGCCGCGAGCGTGGCCGTTTCCGGGTCTCGTCGCCGATTCAATCCTCTCCCAGAACCAAGAATCGAGACCGTCATGCCCTCTGCCGACCGACGCTGTGGCCGCGTGGTGCGCGTCCTGCTCGCCTATCTGTTCCTCTTCGACGTCATGGCGGGCTCGGCCCTCCGATACGTTCCGCTCGGTGCGCGAGCGGCGGCCGCCGACGACGGGCCCGGCCGGGAGCTGGGGGCCTCGGAGGAGGTGGCCGCGTCCGTTCCCGCCGACGCGTGGGTCAGCGCGAGCGACGCCACCTGTGCCGGCAACGCGCCGTGCTTCTCCTCCATCCAGTCGGCGATCGACGCGGCGGGCCCCGGGGAGAACGTCTGGATCCTGCCCGGTCAGTACGAAGAGCAGCTCGTCGTCGAGGACAAGAACGCCCACGAGGGAGTGACGGAGGCGGATCGGATCGTGATCGGGCCCGCCCCCGGTTTCGGCACGGGGAGCGTCGTGCTCGGGCCGTCCGGATCGGGGTGCTGGAACGGCCGATCGATCCTCGTCCAGCGCTCGGCCTTCGTCACGATCCGCGGCCTCGTGTTGCGCAACGCGGGTCGTCGTGGCGTCTGGATCGCCGGACGACGTCGGGCCAACGAGTCGATTCACTTCCTTCAGAATCGCGTCTACGCCGACGGCCCTGCGAGGTGCAGCGGAGGCATTACCGTCAAGCACTTCAACGTGGGAACGGTGATCGCGAACAACGTGATCCAGGGCACCCGTCGCGATGGCGTCCGGATCATGGACAACGGAGATGGACCCCAGTACGTGGTCAGCAACACGATCCTCGGCAACGGCCATACGGGGATCTACGTGGCCCGCGCTCACGAAGCGTTTCTCCTGAACAACATCGTCCTGGGGAACGGTGCGGGACGGACGCGCAGTCGGTACGGCATCCGGCAGGGGCGCAAGGCGCCCCGCTCCGAGCTGCTCCACATCGGAGGCAATCTCGTGTGTGGCAACGCGCGCGGCGAGGTCTTCAAGGTCGCGCTCGGACCGGACGACGACGGGAATCTCAGCCCGACCGGGGCCGAGGGCGCCGGGTTCCGCGCGAGCTTCGACTGCGACGACCCGACGTCGGTGTTCGCCGATCTCGCGGGTCTCGACGGCGCGGTCGGGACCGCCGACGACGACTTCGCACTGGCCGGGGACTCGCCGGCGCTCGACGCGGGTCTTGCTCTCGTCGCGGAGCTTCCCGACGTGGCGGTGTCGCTCCTGCGATCCGACCGGCTTCGGTCCGACGTGCGCCCCGCGGACGGCGACGGCGATGGATCCGCCGACTACGACGTCGGTGCGAGAGAGGTCGGAACGCCGGAGCCGACCCCGATCCCGACCGAGACGCCGACTCCGACTCCGACGGATACGCCGACGGCCACGCCGACACCCACCAGCACCCCTACGCCGAGCCCGACCGGCACACCCTCTCCGACGCCCGCTCCCACGAGCTCGCCGTCGCCGACTCCCTCTCCGACCCCGATGCCGACGGCGTCCCCGACTCCCGTTCCGACACCGTCGCCGAGTCCGTCCCCCACCCCGGATCCCACGCCGACGCCCACCCCGACGCCGGTCCCGAACGCTCGGCCGGCCATCACGTCGGACCCGGTGACGGAAGGGTTGGAGAACGCACCGTACGGCTACGACGTCGACGCGACGGATCCCGACCTTCCGACCGACGTTCTCTCCTTCTCGCTCGACCTCGCTCCGGCGGGAATGACGATCGATGCGGGATCGGGGCAGATCGATTGGACGCCGACCGGTGCGCAGGTCGGCCTCCACGACGTCACCGTCCGGGTGACGGACGCCGCGGGGGCGATCGACCTCCAGCCCTTCGTCCTCGACGTGGCCGAGGTGAATCGAGCCCCGCTCGCCCGGGATGACGCGTACGACGCGGCGCGGGGCGAGACGCTTTCCGTCCCGGCGGGAGGCGTCGTCGAGAACGACGAGGATGGGAACGGGGATCCCGTATCGGCCCGGCTCACGGCCGCACCGACGAAGGGGACGCTGGACCTCCGCCCCGACGGCTCGTTCGACTATACGCCGGACGTCGATCCGCCGGTCACCGACGGGACGATCAATCCGGTCATCGAGTTCTTCTGGCCGGACCCGTCGCTCGGGCACTCGACGCCCAGCTCGCGCGCCATTACGGTCTTGCCGCTCGTCGTCGACCTCGACGGCGCGCCCGACGGTTTGCCCGAAGTGGTGTTCGTGACGCGGCTCGACCGGCAGAAGCTCGCTCGGATCGTCCGGCCCGCCACCGGGGAAGAGGTCTTCACCATCTACCTCGGTCATCAGGATCCGGACGGGACGGGAATGCCGTTCTTCATGAACACGGCCGCGCAGCGTCAGGCGGCCGGGGACATCGACGGCGACGGTCGGCCGGAGCTGATCTTCACCGTCTTCCAGGACACCGAAGGGGACGGCGGCGCCGTCGGTGATCAGATTCTCGTCGCGTTCGAGCACGACGGGACCTTCAAGTGGCGGTCCGACATCATCCCTCGCGGACAGAAGGGCGGCGAGATCGTGGGGGTCACGATCGCCGATCTCGACGCCGACGGAGCTCCCGAGCTGCTCGTCGGCAACGAAGACTGGACCATGAACGTCTTCCGCAACACGGGCGAGCTGCTCTGGAGCCAGCCCACGGGCCAGGGCCGCTATCAGGTCGCCGCCGCGGCGGCCGACATCGACCTGGACGGCTTCCAGGAAGTCATCTGGGGGTCCGAGGTCTTCCGTCACGACGGCACGCGCTTCTGGCAGGCGGTGGACGCTTCCGGCCGGTTCATCCGTTCGGAAACGACGGCGGCGGTCGCGAATCTCGACGACGATCCCTTCGGGGAGGTCGTCTGGAGCTCGCGGGAGCAGGGCCGGATCTACGCTTCGGAGCACGACGGCACCTTCAAATGGCAGACGGACGTGCTCTTCCCGCGTGGGATCTCGACGACGATCCAGGTCGCGGATTTCGATGGCGACGGCGAGGCCGAGATCGGCTTCGGCACGACGAGCAACTACACGGCGCTGGAGACGGACGGCTCGGTCAAGTGGCAGATCGCGGGCTACTACGTGAGCGGAGGTGCGCCCTTCGACTTCGACGAAGACGGTGAGCTCGAGATCGTCCTGCAGAACAACGATCAGCTCGTGTTCGTGAACGGTGCGGACGGCGTGGTCGAGTCGGCTGTCGACTTCCGCTACCGGAACGGAACCGTGCGGCAGCCGGTCGTCGCGGACGTCGACGGCGACGGCAGCGCGGAGATCCTCGTCGACCAGGGCCACGGACCGACGGGCTACGGTCGCGGCACGCTGGCGATCTTCGGGAACGACCCGGCCGAGCGTCCGTGGCCCGCCACCCGCAAGGTCTGGAATCAGGAGATCTACTCGGTCACGAACGTCGGCGACGAGCACGGGTCCATCCCGGCTTCGCCGACCCCGAACTGGCTCGTGCCGGGTCTGAACACCTTCACGGTGAATCCGCCGCTCGGCGCCGTGGGGACCCCCGACGACGACCAGTTCCGCTACGAGGTCGACGATGGATCGCTCACGTCGAACGAAGCGACGGTGCGGTTGCGGATCCTGCCGGAAGGCTCGGCGCCGGAGATTCTGAGTACTCCCCCGACGATCGCGACGGTCGGCTTTCCGTACGAATACCGCGCCCTGGCCTTCGACCCCGACGCCGGCGACGTCCTGACGTGGTCGCTGTCGGCCGGAGCCGACGGGATGACCATCGATCCGGCGACGGGCGCTCTGCGCTGGACCCCGGAGGTCGCGGGCACGCAGGGCGCGGCGATCGCCGTCGGAGACCTCACCGGGTACGGCGACCGGCAGCGCTGGGACATCGTCGTATCGGAGCCCAGCGTGGTGCCCGCGGTCGCGGGGCTGCCGCAGGCGCAGGCCGAGAGCGACGTCGTCGCTGCCGACCTCGTGGTCGGTTCGATCGCCGGTCGATCCGATCCGGTCGTTCCGGCCGGTCAGGTCGTCTCGCAACGGCCGGCCGGCGGCTCCGTCGCGGCGGTCGGCAGCCCCGTCGACCTGGTCGTGTCGACGGGCCCGGCCCCGGGAGATCGGGACGACGACGTCGACGGGTTCACGCCGAATCAGGGCGATTGCGACGACGGAGACGACGCCGTCCGTCCCGACGCCACCGACGACACGGCCGACGGGATCGACCAGAACTGCGACGGCATCGATGGGGCCCGGACGATCGCCGAGATCCTCGTCGAAGGCCCGGCGACGGCCCTGGTCGGGGCGACGCCGGCGTTCGTCGCGACGGCGGTCTTCGACGATGGCACCAGCCAGGTCGTGACGAACGTCGCCGGGTGGGACAGCCTCGTGCCGGCCGTCGCGAGCGTGGCGGCGGGAGGCGTCGCGTCGGCACTGGCCGATGGCTCCGCGGGCATTCGCGCGACGCTCGACGGCGTCGCGGGCGTAGCGACGCTCGAGGTGCGCGCGGCGGTCGCGGGCGACGTCCTTGCGCCGACCGCCCGCATCACGTCTCCGGCCGACGACGCCACGGTCGTGGCGCCCACCGATGTCGTGGGTACGGCCGACGACTCGAATCTCCTCCGGTGGGAGCTGCTGCTGCGGTCGCGCGGCGAGACGGAGACCATCGAGCTCGCGCGAGGCGCCGCGCCCGTCGACGAGGGCGTTCTCGGGCAGCTCGATCCGACGCTCGCCTTGAACGGACTCTACGAGCTGGAGCTCGTCGTCTTCGATCGCGGAGGCAACCAAACGAGCGATCGGCGGCTCGTCCAGATCGTGGGTGCGCAGAAGATCGGGCAGTTCTCCCTCTCGTTCACGGACGTCTCCCTTCCCCTGGCCGGCATCCCGATCGACGTCGTGCGCACCTACGACAGTCGCGACAAGGGGCGCGGTGACTTCGGGATCGGGTGGCGCCTGGACGTCGAGACGCTCCGCATTCAGACGTCGGGGCCGCTCGGCGAGGGCTGGCGCATCGACAAGGCCGGCCTGTCGTTCCTGCTGGCGGAGAACGAGCCGCACAAGGCGAGCATCACGCTCCCCGACGGGAGCGTCGAAGAGTTCGACCTCCGGTTCTCGCCCGGGGGATCGGCGATCGTGCCGCTGCCGCTCACGACGGCGCGATTCGTTCCTCGTCCCGGAACCCTGGGCCGGCTCGAGATGCTGGACAATCCCAACGTCCTCGTCGTCGGAGCGCAGCCGGGTGAGGTCGCCCTGATCGACGATCTGAGCCTCGGCGACTTCGAGCCGCGGCGTTTCGTCTACACGACGCCCGGTGGTACCCGGATCACGCTGTCGGTCGACGGCGGCGTCGAGCGCGTCGAGGATCCGAACGGCAACAGCCTCACCATCGGCCCGGGGGGGATCGAGCACTCCTCCGGAAAGAGCGTCACCTTCGAGCGGGATGCCGAGGGTCGGATCACGAGGATCGTCGATCCGCGCGGGCTCGCGCAGACGTACGCGTACTCGCCCGCGGGGGACTTGATCTCTCACACCGATCGGGGCTCCGCCGTAACGCGGTTCGCCTACGACCATCGCCATGGGCTCCTGCGCGTCGACGATCCCCTCGGGCGGCCGCTCGCTCGCAACGAGTACGACGACGAGGGACGGCTCGTGGCGTGGACGACGGCCGACGGTCGTCGCGCGACGGTGACGCACGATCTCGCGGGCCGCACCGAGACGGTGACGGCTGCGAACGGCGCGACCGTCGTCTTGGAGTACGATGCGCGCGGGAACGTGGTCCGTCGCGTCGACGCTCTCGGGGGCGTGACGACCTCCACGTTCGACGCGCTCGGCAATCAGACCTCGGTGACCGATCCGCTCGGAAACACCGCGACGCGTACCTACGACGACCGAGGGAACCTCCTCGCCGTCACGGACCCCCTCGGTGGAACGACCGCGTTCACGTACGACGCGGCGGGGCGGGTGAAGTCGACGACGGGCCCGCGTGGCGGAGTGAGCCAGTTCGCGTACGACTCTCGCGGCAACCTGCTCTCGATGACCGACGCCGACGGCGTCGTGACCCAGCAGAACTCCTACGACGCCCAGGGACGGATTCAGGCGACCATCGACGCCAAGGGTCGGCTGCAGACGTACGAGTACGGCGACTTCGCCGCGCCAACCCGCGTCGTCGACTTCGCCGGAGCCGAGCGAACGTTCGCCTACGACGCGAGCGGCAATCTCGTCGAAGAGACCGACGGGTCCGGCCGGCGCGTGACGACGACCGTCGACGCTCGAGGCTTCCCGGCGACGAAGACCGATGCGCTCGGAAACAGCGTCGGATTCGGGTTCTCGGCCCGGGGGACGATTCGCCGAGTCGCGGATCCGCTCGGGAACCAGATCGAAGCGGAGCTCGATGCCCAGGGTCGCGACACGGCCATGGTCGATGCCACGGGCCACCGAACCGAGTTCGACTACGGCTCGGACGGTCAGCTCGCGCTGCGTCGAGATCCGCTCGGGCGCGAGACGATGTACGAGTACGATCTCGTCGGGCGACGAACCAAGACGCGGAATCCCGACGGGACCGAGTCCGTCCTCGAGTACGACGCGGGTGGCCGCGTCGTGCGAACGGTGGATGAGCGCGGGAACGCGACCGGGGTGGAGTACGATCCCCTCGGCCGGCCCGTCAAGCTGACGGACCCGCTCGGACACGAGGTCCTTCGGAGCTACGACGCCGCGGGGAATCTCCTGTCGCAGACCGACGAGATCGGCCAGACCCGGACGTTCGAGTACGACGATCTCGATCGGGTGGTGCGGATCGTGGCCGAGGACGGCACGTCACGGCAGATCGGCTACGACGCGAGCGGCAACCGAGCCAGCGTCACGGACGAGCTCGGAAACGTCACACGCTTCACCTACGACGGCGCTCGCCGGCTCGTTGCGGTCGAGGATCCAGCAGGCGGCGTGACCCGGTACGAGTACGACGGGGCCGGTCGCAAGACGCTCGAGGTCGACGCGCTCGGCGCGACGACGCGATTCGAGTACGATTCGGCCGGCCGTCTCGTGCGAACGATCGCGCCGGACACGGGCACCACGACGCGGACGTACGACGGCGCGGGACGCCTCTCGTCGACGACGAACGCGCTCGGCCAGGTCGTGACGTTGGAGTACGATGCAGCGGGTCGCGTGCTGCGGAAGGTCTTGCCGGGCGGCTCCGAGGTCGTGTTCGGCTACACACCTACCGGTCAGCCGAGCCAGATCACGGACGCGCGCGGCACCGAGACGTACACGTACGATGCGCTGGATCGCGTCACGCGGGTCGACAAACCCGAGGGTGCGGTCGAGTACACGTACGACGGGGCCGGGAACGTCGAGACGATCACGACCGACGTTGCGGGCGTCCGGCGCACGACCACGTACGAATGGGACGCGCGGAACCGGCTCGTCGCGGTCGATGGGCCTGCGGGGCGGACCGACTACCGGCGAGACGCGCGGGGGCTGGTCACGCAGGTCGATCGCCCCAACGGCGTCGCAACCTCGGTGGCCTACGATCCTCGCGGTCGGCCGGTCGACATTCATCACGTCGGCGTCTCGGGCTCGCTCGCGCGCTTCCAGTACACGCGCGACGCGCGCGGCAACATCTCGAGGGTGGATCAGCTCGACGGATCGTCGGTCGAGTACGAATACGACTCGCTCGGTCGCGTGCTGCGGGAGACGCACCGCGACTTCTCGACGGCCGTGCTCGTCGATCTGCGGTACATGTATGATGCCGTCGGCAACCGGTTGTCGCTCGTCGACGCCGGCGCCGGCGTGACCATCACCTACGCCTACGACGGTGGCCATCGGCTCGTTTCGGCCGACGGGACCTCCTACACCTGGGACGCGGCCGGTCGGCTCGCCAGCCGCACCACGAGCGGCGCGACGACCACCTACGCGTGGAGCGCCGAGGACCGACTTCTCGGCGTCGATGCGCCGGCCGGTGCATCGAACTTCGCCTACGACTCCATGGGCGACCTGACGTCGGTCGACGGCCCCTCGGGACGCCGGGATCTTCTCGTCGATCGCCGCAATCCCACCGGGCACTCGCAGACGCTCGAGGAGATCGACCCGACGACCGGACTTCCGACCACCTCGTACACCTGGGGGCCGGAGCTGCTGACCCAATCGAGGGGCGGCTCGGACGCCTTCCACCTGAGCGACGGGCCCGGCAACGTCCGGGTCCTCGCGGATGCGTCCGGGGCCAGCGCGGCGTCGTACGCCTACGACGCCTTCGGCCGGGTGCTGGAGGAGTCGGGCGGGACGGCGAACGACTTCCGCTACAAGGGAGAGCGGTTCGACGCGACGAGCGGGCTCTCCGCGATGCGCGCACGGTGGTACGAGGCGAGCACGGGCCGGTTCCTCAGCGTCGATCCCTTCGAAGGCCGGCCCGGCGAGCCCCAGACGCTTCATCCGTACTCGTTCGCGTGGAACGACCCGGTCCAGCACAGCGATCCGACCGGGTTGGTCGTCGGCGGTCTGAAGAGCATCTCGGTCTCCACCTTCATCATCGGATTGAACGTCGTCATCTCCGCCGGGATGAGCGCGTACGCGGGGTACAAGGCCAACGAGACGATCCCCGCGATCCTGATCAATGCGGCGGTGGCCGGAATCGTCGGAGGGGTCACGGCCGCGGCTGGGCTCGGACTGACGAGAATCGCATTGAGCTCGTTCCTGACCACGGCGTCTTCGTTCGCGACGATCTCGGGCAGCACGTTGCTCGCGTCGTTCGGCGTTCTCGCGTTGGCGCGCGCGTTCGTGAACACCGCGGGCTACGTCGTGCAGGCTGGGTACGACACGCTGGTCGGCCGACGCGACGCGCCGGGACTGGGCGGCGCGGCCCTCGAGCTCGCGACGGTCTTCGGCGTGAATCTGATCATCGACGCGCTCACCCTGGGAATCGCGGGCGGGCCGCAGGTGGTTCGAAACGCGGTCGGCCGTAGCGTCTCGCGCTCCGTGGCGCAGAACCGCGGGAACACCCCCTACGTGACCTGGGTGCTCACGCAGTTCAGCCGTGGGGCGACGTCCGGAGAGATCATCGGCAACCTGCCGCCCTCCGTCTCCCGCGACATCGTCGCGACGTTCTACCTGCTCGCGCTGCCGATCAACTTCAGTCAGGCGATCGGCTTCAATGCAGCGGTGGCAAACTTCTTCGAGACGACGATCCGAGCGGAGGCGACGAACTGACGGCGCGCACGGGGCCGGGCGAGCGACGCCGCGCGATTCTCAGCGGGTCGGAGAAAGACCCCGGCTCCGAAGGGTCTCGACGAGCTGGGGGAGTGCGTCCCGCGCCGCGGAGCGACCAGACTCGATCGCCTCTCGAGCGCGGTGGAACTCGAACAAGCCGATCTGGCCGGCCTCGGGTTGGACGATGAAATCCGGCGGGTCGAGCCGAAAGCGCGCCCGCGCGATCTGCGATTGGATGAGTCGACTGCTCTTCGCGAGGATGTCGAGGATGCCGCCCGCCTCGGCGTGAGCGCTGTCCTCGCTGCACTCGTTGGCGGTGCGCGTGCGTGGAAGACGCCGCCCAGTCGCCAGGGTGTCGGCCAGCGGGAGCGTCGTGACCGCGATCACGAAATCCGCACCGAGCGCACGCGCTGCGTCGACCGGCACGGGTTCGACCAACCCGCCATCGACGAGCCAGCGGCCGTTCCAGAGCTGTGGCGTGAAGATCCCCGGAATCGCCATGCTCGCCCGTACCGCCGTCGTGACCGGGCCGTGATCCAGGATCACCTCCTCGCCGGAGTCCAGGTCGGCCGCCACCGCTGCGAACGGGCGCAGCAGGTCTTCGATCCGCTCTCCGATCGCCGGGCGGATGAGCTCGATCGCCTTCTGCGCCTGGAAGAGGCCCTGGCGGGGCCACGTCGGGTCGAAGTAGGCCAGCGCCTGTCGCGACGTCAGCCCGGTCATCAGGTGCTCGAAGAGCTCGAGCTCGCCGGCCGCGAACGCGGCGCCGACTCCGGCTCCGGCACTGGTACCGGCGACGACGCCGGGGACGATCCCGGCGGCGCGGAGCTCGTGGAGAACGCCAACGGCCGACAGGCCGGCCGTTCCTCCGCCGCCGAGCGCGACTCCGATGCAGGGGGGTCTGGGCTCTTGCCCGTCTTCCGTGGACTCGACCATCATCGAACAGCGTCGTTCGGCGGATCGTGAAGTCAAGGGTGCGTCTCGGCTGCCGGCCGCGGGCGGTCAAAAACATCGGCCGCAGCCCTTGAAGGGCGATGGGCCGTGTTTAGCTTCCTCGGCAGGACAAGACTGCCGGGAAGCGCAACGACTTCCCCGGACTCTCTGAAGGAGGTTTGAGAATGGCTCTCGTATCCTTGAGGAACGACCCGTTCGGAGGCCTGCTCGGCTTGCAGGGGGCCCTCGAGCGAATGCTCGCGCACCCGGCGCCGCCGTGGAGCCAGGGGCCGTCGAACGCGACGGTCTTCCCTCCCGTGAACGTCTTCACCGACAAGGAGGGCGGCCTCGTGATCCGGGCGGAAGCGCCCGGCGTCGATCCCGCGAAGCTCGAGATCGACGTCGAGCCGCAGCGCGTGACGATCGCCGGCGAGCGTGCGGCGGCGACCGATCGCGGCAATGGCTTCCACCGCCGCGAGCGGCGGTTCGGCCGCTTCTCGCGGTCCCTCAGCGTGCCCGCCGATATGGACCCCGAGAAGGCATCGGCGTCGTACGAGGACGGCATCCTCACGATCAAGCTCGCCAAGGCGGAATCCGCGAAGCCGAAGCGCATCACCGTCTCTCGGTGAGCGTTCGATGCAAGGAGGAAGGGAGATGACGACGCAGGAGCTCACCCCGAGGGAGAAGCAGGAGGTCACGGAGGCGCAGCAGACGAGGCCCGGCCGCTACTACGTGCCGGACGTCGA
The DNA here is from genome assembly GCA_030430245.1 of bacterium. Classification (GTDB taxonomy): domain Bacteria; phylum Desulfobacterota; class Binatia; order UBA12015; family UBA12015; genus VGTG01. Next base: position 15,589 of record JAUIFY010000138.1, read on the forward strand.
CATCCGCGAAGACGAGAACTCACTGTGGCTGTGGGCCGACATCCCCGGAGTGAAGCAGGAGAGCATCACCGTGGATCTCGACAACGATACGCTGACGATTCGCGGCGACGTCGACTTGTCCGACTACGAGGGTCTGACCCCGGTCTACACGGAGTACAACGTCGGGAACTTCGTCCGTCGATTCACGCTCGCGTCGAGCGCCGCCTTCGATGTGGAGGCCGTTTCCGCTCGTGTCTCGGGCGGGGTGCTCACGGTGGAGCTTCCGAAAGCCCAACACGCACGCCAGAGACGCATCCCCGTGAATGCCGCCTGAGGTCGGCGGCACGTCGTGACGGCGGAGCTGCCGGCCCTGGGATTTCCGGGGCCGGCGGCCGAGCCGGGCGGACGACGCGGCCC
>JAUIFY010000139.1 GCA_030430245.1 bacterium
CAGTTGCAGAATGTGGTAGCCAAACGCCCTGTCGAGCATGTCCTGCACGGACTCGAACAGCGCATCCGGGAGAAGGATCAGCTCCTTGTCGATCGCGAGCAGCTGGTCCGTCAGCTTCCGCACCTGCGTTTCGTCCTGCGGATCGCGCCCCACGGCCGTCTCGAGCTCGACCTCGGTCACCGTACGCTCGGCGATCAGCTCCTGACGGCGCTTGTCGAGCTTCCGGTACTGACTCGCGAAGCGCAGGGTTTGATCCTCGCCGAGATCCAGTGCCTCCGAGATTCGGAGCACGACGCGCGTGCGGCTGCGTTTCGTCTCGGTCTCCTGCGCCTCGCCCGCCGTCGGCGCGACCACGCCGAGCAGTACCACGAAGGCCACCACCGCGCGGGCGACCGTCTCACACCACCGCGGGCCAGACTCGAACGGGCTCTCTTTCATGAACGGAAACCTCACGGAACGGACCTCAACCCCGACTCGGCGCGCCACCGAACACGCCCTCGAGCGCGTCGAGCTCGTCGTCGCTCAGATCCTCGACCGTCCAGCCGCGGCTCGGAGCGGCGCCGTCCGCGTCGAAGATGTCGTAGCTCGCGATGATCCAGGCGTCCTCGGACTCCAGGAGCTCGTCGACGTCGATGTCGTCGACCGAGACGACTTCGACGCGGCCGCTCGCCGGGGGGGTGTCGACCGACGCGACCTCGGGTGGCGACCCGCCCCGGTCGCGCAACATCGCGACACTCGCGACCAACGCGACCGCCGCGGCCAGGGCCGCGATCGCGCCCGCGGCGCGCGTGCGACGCCGCCCGGTCGGGCGCGCCGCCCGGCCGGTCGCCCGTCCGCGACGCTCCGCGAGACCAGGGACCGCTCCGGCCGGCGCCCGGGGACCGTGGGGCTCGGCCCGCACCGCGGACATGACCTGCTCCGCGCTCGCGACGAAGAACGCGTCGTCCGGGAGGCCCGCCTCGAGTCCCCGTACGCCCTCCACGATCGGGCGGGCGGCCTCGCTCGAGACCCCGCAAGCCGTGCACGACTCGAGGTGTGCGGCGACGAGCTCCGCGTCGCACTCGAGCGCTTCGCCCGCGTCCATCCGCTCGAGAAGCCGAGCGACGTGCCCGCACCGTTCGTGCGCGCTCACGAGCCGCCTCCCTCGTCCTCGGGCTCCGGCCGCATCCAACCGCGAAGCTTCTTCACCGCATGGAAGTAGTTCACCTTCGCCGATGCTTCGGAGGTCCCCAGGATCTCGCCGATGTCGCGGAACGGTAGATCGTCGCAGATCCGCAGGACGAGGGCGGCTCGCTGCTTGTCGGGCAGTCGCTCGACCATCTTGCCGAGAATCAGGCGGTTCAGCGCGTGGCCTCCCGCCGGGGGAGCCACCGGATCGGCGACCGCGTCCATCGCGACCGTCCGTCCGGACTTGCGGTAGAGCATCCGGCATTCGTTGAGCGCGATGCCGTACACCCACGTCTTGAACGACGCGTCGCCGCGGAAGCTCGCGATCTGACGAAACGCGTTCAGGAACGACGTCTGTACGACGTCCCGCGCCTCTTCGGGGCTCCCCGTCATGCGCTGTGCGAGTGCGAAGACCATCTTCTGATACCGGGAAACCAGGATGCCGAAGGCTTCTCGATCTCCGCCCTGCACGCGTGCGACCACGTCGCGATCATCGATCTCGCCCCCCGGCTTCGAGGAATCCATCCCCAAGCGCCCTTTCCTATCGAGCCTCGTCCCGCCCCGGCGGGCTCATGCTCTCGCGGCGGTGGCGCCTGCGTCGTGATTCCTCTCCTCGTTTCGATCCTTTCTTCGAACCGCCCGGAATGGCAAGGATTTCCGCCTTCGAACCCCTCGACACGGTCGTGTTGCGCTCATCTCGGTGTTCTCCTGGAAGCGGGACGGGATCCGGCCCACCGGGTGGCTCTCCTCTTCCGATGTGCGCGACGCGACGAACGTAAAACCCGGCCCACCGGGTCGGCCGACGAAACCGCCGGGGTTTCGCGGAAGTCGGGTGACGCCGCGTAATCTCCTCAGGGCGCGTCGTCGTCGGAGCCGGCACGAACGCGCGCGAGGGGCTCGGCCGAGCAGAAGCCATGGCGTCCCGAATCCAGGAAGTCGAACAGTCGTGCAAGCTCGGGCGTCATCCCGCCCGCCCGCTCCAGCTCCGCTCGTAGCCGCGCTCGTGCGTTGCCCAGATGCGGTCGCCCGAAGAAGAGCTCCCGGTACGCGCGCCGAACCGCCGAGATCCGCGCCCGATCGAGCCCGGACCGACGCAGGCCGACGACGTTCACGCCGCGCAGGGTGTTCACGTCCGAGGCGATGCAGAACGGGGGGACGTCGCGACTCACCGCACACAGTCCCTGCAGCATCGCGAATCGACCGACCCGGGTGTGCTGGTGCACGACCGCGTTGCCGGAGATGAAGGCGCGCGTGCCCACTTCGGCGTGGCCGCCGAGCAGCGCACCGTTGGCGAGGATCACGCCGTCTTCGACGACGCAATCGTGCGCGACGTGCGCGTTGGCCATGAAGAAGCAGTCGCTTCCGATGCGGGTCTCGCTCCCGGGTGCCGTCCCCCGGTGGACGGTCGTTCCCTCGCGAAACACGTTGCGATCGCCGATCACGACCGTGGTCGGCGCGCCACCGTATCCCAGGTCCTGGGGCTCGTGTCCCAGGACGACGCCCATGTGCACCACGTTGTCGCGACCGAGCGTCGTCCCCCGGGAGACGTACGACTGAGCGAGAACGCGCGTTCCGGGACCGATGCGAACACCCGCCTCGATGACGGTGAACGGACCGACCTCCACGTCCCCAGCGAGCTCGGCCTCGGGGCTGACGAGCGCCCGCGGGTCGATCCGCGCGCCGCTCACGACTCGTCTCCGTCGTCCTGCGGGACGTTCGCGGGCTCCCCGGGGATCACGTACGTCTCGTCGAGCCACGCGCCGAGGTCGACCAACCGGCAACGTTCCGAGCAGAACGGGCGAGTCTTCTCCGACTCCGCCCAAACCACCGCGGCGCCGCACTGTGGACACTGAACCGTCCGCATGACCGCCCGGAACTCTACCACCCCCGCGCGCGTCGAAAAACGGACGCGATCGCGTGCTAGGATCCCCGCGTGCCAGCGCTTCAGGGACTCACCATCGTCGCCTTCGAGAGCCGGCGCGCCGCGGAGCTCGACCGCCTCCTCGAGCGCCACGGCGCGCGAGTCGTGTCGGCTCCGGCCCTGCAGGAGATCCCGCTCGACGAGAACCCCGCGGCCCACGCCCTGGTCGACGAGCTCGAGGCCGGTCGCATCGACGCCTTCGTGCTTCTCACCGGCGTGGGAACCCGGACCCTCGTCCGCGCGATCGAGGACCGGTGCCCGCCCGAGCGGTTCGCAGAGCTCCTCGCGCGGGTGACGCTCGTCGCGCGGGGACCGAAGCCGGTGGCGGCGCTGCGCGAGCTCGGACTGACGGCGCAGATCCGCGCTGCCGAGCCGAACACGTGGCGCGAGATTCTCGCAGCGATCGACGCCGAGCTGCCGATCGACGGGCTCCGTGTGGCGGTCCAGGAGTACGGTCGGCCGAACCCAGACCTGCTGCGGGGCCTCGAAGAGAGAGGGGCGACGACGCTCGCCGTGCCGGTGTATCGTTGGGCACTCCCCGACGACGTCGCACCTCTTCGGAGCGCGATCGACCGGATCGTCGGCGGCGACGCCGACGTGGTCGTCTTCACGACGGCCGTGCAGCTCGACCACCTGCTCGAGGTGGCCGGCGCGTCGGCCGCCGCCGTGGTCGACGCCCTTCGCGAGCGGCAGATCGTCGCGTCGATCGGGCCCTCGGCCACCGCCGCGCTACGCGAGCACGGCATCGAGCCGGCGATCGAGCCGGAGCACCCGAAGCTCGGCTACCTGGTCTCCGCCATCGCCGAGCGCGCCGGCGCGCTCGCGCGGCGGGATCGCACCCCGTCGTGAGCCGATGTGCCAAACGGTCCCGGCCGGATTAGGATGCCGCAGATGAGCGCCGACGCCCCGTTCCTCCTCGCCTGCCGCCGGGAGAAGGCACCGTTCACGCCGATCTGGATCATGCGCCAGGCCGGACGCTACCTGCCGCAGTACCGGGCCGTCCGCGAGAAGTTCTCCTTCCTGGAGCTCTGCAAGACGCCCGAAGCTGCCGCCGAGGTGACCGTGCAGCCGATCGACCTGATCGGCGTCGACGCGGCCATCCTCTTCGCGGACATCCTTCTCATCCTCGAGCCCCTGGATCTCGGCCTCTCGTTCACGCCCGGGGATGGTCCCTCGCTGGCCCGCCCCATCCGGACTCCCGAGGACGTCGCGAAGATGCCGCGTCCCGACGTCCGCGACGCCCTCTCCTACGTCGGAGACACGATCCGAGAGGTGCGACGCCGCCTCGCCGGCCGCGTTCCCCTGATCGGCTTCGCCGGCGCTCCGTTCACGCTCGCCTCGTATGCCATCGAGGGCGGCGGCTCGCGCAACTACATCGAGACGAAGAAGTTCCTCCTGAGCCATCCCGAGGCGTGGTCCGATCTGATGGGCCGCCTCGTCGACGTGACGGTCGACTACTTGACGGCCCAGGTCGAAGCGGGCGCGCAGGCACTCCAGATCTTCGACAGCTGGATCGGCCACGTCGGGCCGGACGACTACCGCGCGTCCGTCCTCCCCCACATGCGCGACCTCTTCGGGCGGCTCCCCCGCGACGTACCCGTGATCCACTTCGGCACCGGGACCGCCGGCCTCCTCGAGCTGATGGCCGAAGGAGGTGGCGACGTCATCGGGCTCGACTGGCGCGTGCGCCTCGCCGAAGGCTGGGCACGCGTCGGCCACGACCGGGCGATTCAGGGAAACCTCGATCCCGCGATCCTGTACGCGCCCCCCTCCGTGATCCGCGCGAAGGTGAAGGCCCTGCTGTCCGAAGCCGACGGTCGACCGGGGCACATCGTGAATCTCGGCCACGGGGTGCTGCCGGACACGCCCGTCGACGGCGTTCGATGCCTGGTCGACACCGTGCACGAGCTGAGCGCCTGACGCGGGCTTGCGCTCCCCGGCGACGCCCACCATGGTGGCCCGCAACGAGGGGCGAGCCAGCATCGCGGGCTCGCCACGGGCTGGCACGGACATGAACCGGTTCATCACGATCGAGGGCGTCGAGGGGGCGGGGAAGACCACGCAGGCCGCGCGCCTCGCCGACGCGCTCCGTCGCGACGGCCACGACGTCGTGCTCACGCGGGAGCCCGGAGGCACCGAGCTCGGCCGCAGCCTGCGAAGCCTCCTCCTCGACGAGTCGTCGCTCGCGCCGACGCCGCAAACGGAGCTACTTTTGTACCTCGCCGACCGGGCCGAACACGTCGAGCGCCTCATCCGGCCGGCCCTCGAGCGGGGAGCCGTCGTCATCGCCGATCGGTTCTCGGACTCGATGATCGCGTACCAGGGGCACGGGCGCGGCGTCGCGATCGAAACGGTTCGCGGCCTCGACGACTTCGCGCGCGGCGGCGTCGAGCCGGCGTTGACCTTCGTGCTCGACCTACCGCCGGAGGACGGCCTCGAGCGCATCCGGGCGACACGGTCGGGCGACCGGCTCGAGAACGAAGACATCGAGTTCCACCGCCGCGTTCGCAGCGGCTTCCAGGCGATCGCCGCGGAGAACCCCGAACGAGTCGCGGTCCTGGACGCGCGGGAAGACGTCTCGACCCTCGCGGGACGGATCGCCGACCGCGCGCGCGCCCATCTCGGGAGCTCGAAGTGACGTTCGAATCGATCCGCGGTCAGGAGCGCGCCCTCGGAACGCTGCGCCGCGCGCTCGGCCGGGGCCGACTCGCGCACGCCCTGATTTTCGCCGGCCCGGCGGGCGTCGGAAAGCGGGCGACGGCGCGCGCGCTCGCGACCGCGCTCTTCTGCAAGAACGAGCCCGGTCTCGGGTGCGGCGCCTGCGACGATTGCCATCTTCTGGAGACCGGCGGACATCCGGATCTCCTCGTCGAAGACCTCGAGCGGGCGCGAGAAGAGAGGGCGACGGCCTCGAAGCTCTCGATCGACCAGATACGCCGCGTACGCGCTCAGCTCTCCATGCGCGGCGTGCGCAGCGACAAGAAGGTCGGAATCATCGACCAGGCGGAGCTCCTCACGACGGATGCACAGAACGCGCTGCTCAAGACGCTCGAGGAACCGCCGGGGCACACGACGCTGATCCTGATCGCGACGAACGCCGACGCGCTGCTGTCGACGATCCGGTCGCGGTGCCAGAGCATTCTGTTCGCCCCGCTCGAGCCGGCCTTGATCCGCGAGCTTCTCGAGAGCGAGGGGACCGACCCCGAGCTCGCCGAGACGGCGGCGGGACTCGCCGAGGGGAGCCTCGACCGGGCCCGCTCTCTCGCCGCGGAGGATGGGCTCGAGTACACGGCCGAGCTCCGCACCAAGCTCGACGCCCTTCCCCGCGCGACCCTTCCCGAGGTCCTGGACCTCGCCGCCGAGCTCGCCGCACCGCGCGGGGAGAAGGGTCGCGCCCGCCAGCAGCTGAACCGGGCGACGGTCCTCGAATGGTGCCGGGATCGGGTGCTGCGCGCCGCCGAGGCGACCGCCCCGCCGACCGACGGGTACGGCCACGATCGTCTCGACGAGGTACGCCGCGCCCTCCGGCGGGTCGACCGGGCCTATGCTATCAGCCGGGAGTTCGAGCGGAACGCCAACTCCCACCTCGCGTGGGATCGGCTCCTCCTCGATCTCCGCGAGTCCCGATAGCCATCATGGAAGAAGTCCCGGAAGAGGTCCCGACCGAAGCGACGCCGCCGGCCGACGTCGTCGACGTGCGTTTCCGCGTCCCCGGACGCGGGCGGGCGTTCGATGCGAGTCGGGTCGACGTGCGAGCCCAGGACCTCGTGGTGGTGGAGACGGACCGCGGCCCCGAGCTCGGCGAGGTCATGGCTCCGCCGCGGCGCCGTTGGCCGGACGAGTCGAAGGCGAAGCTGCCGCGCGTCCTGCGGCGGGCGGACGACAACGACCTGAAGCGAGCCGACCACAACCGGATGCAGGAGCGCGCCGCCGAGCAGCAGTTCGACGACCGCGCCCGGACCCTGGGAATCAAGGCCAAGCTCTCGCGCGTGGACTACCGATTCGACGGCGGAAAGGCCGTTTTCTATTTCGTCGGCGAGGACCGCCTCGACGTCCGCGGGCTGGCTCGCGACCTCGCGCAGCGCCTCCACACCCGGGTGGAGATGCGACAGCTCGGTCCACGCGACGCGACTCGCATGGTCGGCGGCATCGGGCCGTGCGGCCGAGAGCTGTGCTGCAGCAGCTGGATGCGCGACTTCGGCCCCGTCTCGATCAAGATGGCGAAGGCACAGGATCTCTCGCTCAACCCGTCGAAGCTCGCCGGGATGTGCGGACGGCTGAAGTGTTGCCTGCGGTACGAGTACGACACCTACGTGTCGCTCCGCCGCGCGCTGCCCCGCGCCGGCAAGAAGGTGAAGTCGGTGAAGGGGGACGGCAAGGTCGTCCGACAGATTCTCCTCAAGCAATCCGTTCTCGTCGAGCTCGAGGACGACGGCGAGATCGTCGAATGCTCGCTCGAAGAGCTCGTCGAGCGACGCCCCCAACCGAAGAACGACTCGTAATGGCCGATCACGCCTACATCACGACACCGATCTACTACGTGAACGCCGAGCCCCACATCGGCTCGACCTACACGACCGTCGTCGCCGACGCGCTCGCCCGATTCCACCGGCAGCGGGGGGTCACGACCGTCATGCAGACCGGGACGGACGAGCACGGCGAGAAGATCGCCGAGAGCGCCCGGGAGGCCGGGGTCTCTCCGCGCGATTTCGTGGACGACGTCGCGGCGAAGTTCCGGGCGACGTGGGACTCGTGCGGCATGCAGTACGACAGCTTTCTCCGCACGTCGGACCCGAGGCACGTCGAGTTCGTACAAGGTGTGCTCGCACGTCTGCACGAGAAGGACGACATCTACTTCGGATCGTACGAAGGCCTCTACTGCGTCGGGTGCGAGCGGCTCTACACCGAGAAGGAGCTGAAGGACGGCCTCTGCCCCGACCACCTCACGAAGCCCACCGAGGTGTCGGAGCCCAACTACTTCTTCCGCATGGAGAAGTACAAGGACGCGGTCCGCGCGCACATCGAGAAGAACCCGCGCTTCATCCACCCCGAAGGGTACCGCAACGAGGTGTTGTCGATCCTGAAGGAAGACCTGGGAGACCTCTGCATCTCACGTCCGAAGGAGAGGCTCTCCTGGGGCATCGAGCTGCCCTTCGATCGAGACTACGTCACGTACGTCTGGTTCGACGCGCTCCTCAATTACCTGAGCGGGCCCGCGATCCTCGGGCGAGAGCAGGAGCTCTGGCCGGCGACGCTGCACCTCATCGGAAAGGACATCCTGAAGCCGCACGCCGTTTTCTGGCCGACGATGCTCCTGGCCGCCGGGTATCCGCTGTACGAGCGCCTCGGCGTCGGCGGCTTCTGGTCGAGCGGCGGTCACAAGATGTCGAAGAGCCTGGGCAACGTCGTGAGGCCGCTCGAGCTGCGCGACAAGTACGGGATGGACCCGCTGCGCTACTTCCTGCTCCGCGACATGGCGTTCGGACAGGACGCGGACTTCACGGAGGAGGCGCTCGTCACGCGGCTGAACGCCGACCTCGCCAACGGCCTGGGCAACCTCGTGAGCCGGACCCTCGCCATGAGCAAGAAGTACTTCGACGGCGAGATTCAGGACGTGCGGCCGATCGACCCGGCAGACGAAGCGCTCGCGCGCGCCTTCGCGAGAGCGCGCGCGGAGCTCGACGCCCAGATCGACAACCTCGCCTTCCACCGCGGCCTGGGCGCGATCTGGGAGGCGATCGACGCGGCGAACAAGTACGTCGCCGATCAGGCCCCGTTCAAGCTCGCCAAGGACGAGGACCAGAAGCCTCGCGTCGGAGCGATCCTGCACAACTGCGTCGAGGCGCTGCGCGTCTCCGCGCAGCTCGTCGCCCCCTTCCTGCCCGAGTCGGCCGAGAGGATCCGCGAGGCGCTCGGGCTCGCACCGGAGAAATTCGCTCGGCTCGACCTGGCGTGGGGCGCTGCCTTCGAGACGGGCCACAGACTCGGCGGGCCGATCAACCTCTTTCCCCGGGTCGAGTCTTGAGCCGGCCGGCTCCCTCGCGACATTCCCGACAGATGCCGTAGAGCTCCATGCGGTGTCGCGCGAGGACGAACCCGAGCCCCTCCGCGATCTTCTCCTGCAGCCGCTCGAGCTTCTCGTCGTTGAACTCCACGATCTTGCCGCAGTTGTCGCAGATCAGGTGGTCGTGGTGCTCTTCGTCGCTCTCCGAGTTCTCGTACCGGGTATGGCCGTCGGCGAAGTGACGCTCTTCGGCCAACTCACAATCCTTGAGCAGCTTGATCGTGCGGTACACGGTCGCGTACCCGACCCGCTCGTTGACCTTCCGCACCTCGCGGTAGAGGTCGTCGATGCTCAAGTGCCGCGTCGAAGCGAAGAAGACCCGCGCGATGTCGTCGCGCTGAGCCGTCGACTTGAGGCCCTTCTCCTTGAGCGCTCGACGGAAGGCGGCGAACCGCTCCGTACGGGACTGCATGAAGCTGCGTTAGAAGCGTGGCTCCCGATTGTCAACGCGCGGCGCGGGAACAACTGCGCGCGGGCCCGCCGGCGAGTGCGATGCCCGCGCCGCCGAAGGCGGATCAGCCGGGAGAGCCGGCCCGGAGCATCTGCATCGCTTCCTCGGAGAGCGGAACCCCCGAGAGGTCACGCCCCGCGAGCGCCCCGAGCAGGAGATCGACCTGGACGTCCGGGGCGAGCTCGGACTCCACGAGGAGGATCTCCTGGTCATCGAGCCGGCACAGGCCGCTCCGAACGTGGTAGCCCACCTCGCGGAGCAGCCGTTCACGACGCACGCGAATGCCGACCGACTCGGCGGCCGAACGAAGCTCGTCGATCAGTGCTTCGAGCTTCTCGTTCTTCTCCCGGTCCTTCGCGGAGCCCCGGCGACGCGCCGAGGCGGGCGGCCGCTTTCGAACCTTGGATTTCGTGGTTCTGGCCATGGCGCCGCGCTACTATACGGGCGAACACGCGCTTGTAAAGAGCCGCCATCCACGCAACACGGAGCGAGAGATGATCAAGAGCATCGTCGTGGGCGTAGACGGGTCCGACCACTCGCGAAGCGCCCTCCAGTACGCGACCTGGCTCGCGGGGCGTTTCGACGCGACGGTCACGGGCCTGCACATCGTCGACATCGTCTCGATCGAGGGGTCCTTCTTCCACGACATCTCCGGGTCGTTGGGCTTCGAGCCCTACCTCGACTTCACGTCGAAGATGCGGGAGGCGCTCCAGGAGCGTGGCACGGCGCTCCTGGAGGAGTTCACCAAGACGTGTCGAACCGAGGGCGTTCGCTCGGAGACGGCGCTCCGGATCGGCATCGTGCCGAGCGAGATCTGCGAGCGAGCGCGGGAGGCCGACCTCGTCGTCCTGGGAAGCCGCGGCGTCAATCAGAGATTCACGACGGGGCTCCTCGGCGGCGTCACCGAGAGCGTGACACGGCAGTGCTCCAAGCCCGTGCTCGTGACGCCGCTCGAGTTCGAACCGCCGCGGTCCCCGCTACTCGCCTACGACGGAAGCCAGCGAGCGAGCGCCGCGATGCACGTGGCGGCGGAAGTCTGCTCCGGGCTCGAGCTTCCGCTCGCCGTGCTCACCGTGTGTCGCGACGCGGACGAGGGTGAGCGCGTCCTCGACCAGGCACGCCGCTACCTGTCGAGCTACTCGCTCTCGACGACCACACACCTGGTGGATGGCCACGCCTACGAGAAGATCCCGAGCGAGATCGCCCGACACGGATACGACCTCGTCTTCATGGGATCGCATGGACACGGCCGGGTTCTCGAGTTCGTGTTGGGCAGCACGACGGAGTACGTGCTGCGCAACGTGCCCTGCCCCGTCTTCCTGAACCGCTGACGCCTCCGCGCTCCGGTCCCGTCAGGACCGCGGCGGGGTCGATTCGTCCGCACGGGGCGCGTCGTCTTCGGACGCGGGCGCGGCGGGTGCCGCGGTCTCGGCCGCCCCGTTCTCGGAGCTCGGCGCGCGCTGCTCTGCGTTCTCCGCGCGATCGACCAGACTCCGGAGACGGACCTCGATGTCCCGCAGGCCCTTCTCCAGGCGCTCCACCTCCGGACCGATCCCCGGAACCGTGCGAAGCCGGCTGACGGACTCCTTGAGCCCCTCGTCCACCCGCCTCTGGAGATCGTCGATCCGCCGGCGCGAGCTCTCCAGCACGTCGTCGATCAGCTTGCCCCGACCGGTCCCCTCCGGAACGAGCTCGGACACCCGCTTTTCGGCGGCCTCCCGCATCTCGCCGAACGCCTCCATCCCCTGCTTCGTCGCCTCGGCCAGCGCGTCGCCGCCGTACCGAACGAGATCCTGCAGGACCGGGAGAGACAGGAAGCTCTTCTTCTTGCGCTCGTCCTCGAGGATGATCTGCGCCAGCGTGACCGCGGTCAGGTCCTCCCCGCTCTCGTTGTCCGTGACCTCGACCTCGTCGCCCCGTCGAACGAAAGCGGCGACGTCATCGAGCGCGACGTATCGACTGCTGGTCGTGTCGTACAGCTTGCGGTTGGCGTATCGCTTTACGACGCGTCGCATTGTGGGCTTCGGTAGCACCCGGCCGGAACCCGGGCAAGAAGAGTCCGCTGTGCCGCGTGCACCGCACCCGTCTCGGCTCGGGACCTGTCAGGTCCTTGAAAACCCGAGGTTTTCGGGGCCCGGTACAAAGTTGTCCAGGGGGGGAGCGCCACGCTGGAGCGCTCGTCCGCGAGAAGCGCCCGGAAACGCTCGGCGATTTCCGGCGGCCTCGGATCGCCCGAAATGGCAGCCCTACGATCCTGAACACTCCCGCACAAGAGCGTCACTTCTTTAACGCCCTGCGCAACGCCGCCCGAGCGGTCTCGATCCGTGACCGATGACACGCAAAGCGGAGTGTTTTCAAGTTCTTGACCTGGCAATCCCGTGACACGTGCAGGGTGCGGTGGGCGGTGGCGTCATCCTTGCTGGGTGTGCGCCCGTCGCGCGGCAGGACGGATCCGCGACGAACGTCTTTCCCCGAAGGAACGAGAGCAGGAGAGTGCGCATGACCCGAACCACCGACCCACGGAACACCGAGAACCCGACCGAGTACATGGGGCTCGTAGGATCCCACCCTTCGATGCAGCGCGTGTTCGAGCTGATCCGGAAGGTCGGAAAGTCGCAGAGCGCGGTCCTGATCACCGGCGAGTCCGGCACCGGCAAGGAGCTGGTCGCGCGCGCGCTCCACGACTTGTCCGTGCGAAAATCCCGCAATTTCGTACCCGTACACTGCGGAGCGATCCCGGAAGACCTGCTCGAAAGCGAGCTCTTCGGCCACGTGAAGGGAGCCTTCACCGGCGCCCTCGCCGCCCGCACCGGCCGCTTTCAGCTGGCGAGCGGCGGCACGATCTTCCTGGACGAGATCGGCGAGATGTCGCCCCGGTTTCAAGTCAAGCTCCTGCGCGTGCTCGAGGACGGCTCGTTCGAGCCGGTGGGAGCCACGTCGACGCTGCACACCGACGTCCGGGTGGTCGCCGCGACGCATCGCGACCTGCGAAGCATGGCGAAGGAGGGCGGGTTCCGAGAGGACCTCCTCTACCGCCTCGACGTGGTCGAGATCCATTTGCCGGCCCTGCGCGAGCGGCGCGAGGACGTCCCGCGAATCGCCGAGCACTTCCTGGCGAAACTCCGCGAAACCCGCGGAATGCCCCGGTTCGACCTCGCCCCGGAGACGCGACAGGCGCTGATGGCGTACGACTGGCCGGGCAACGTACGGGAGCTCCGGAACGTACTCGAGCGCGCCGCGGTCCTGGCGGAGACGCCCGGCGTGATCCTCCCCGCCGACCTCCCCGCCCCGATCGCCGCCGGAGCCGGCACCCCGGCGCCCCTGCGGGCGGTGGGCGGCGCGGACGCGAGCCCCTGGGACTTCGGCCCCGAAGGCACTGATTTCTATAAGGAAATGGAGGCCTTCGAGCGCCGCATGATCGGCCGTGCCCTGCAGCTCGCCGGCGGCAGCAAGCGGGAGGCGGCGCGGCTCCTGCAGGTCAATCGCACCACCCTGCTGGAGAAGCTCAAGCGACGGGGATGGGAGCTCCGAGGAGGCTCTCTCGAGCCGGTCGAGCCGCCCGCCGGCAAGCCCGACGGCTGGAAGGAGCTCCGCCGCGGCCCGGCTTCGTATCAGCCGGGCCAGGCCGCTCGCGAGCGCGAGCCGGGCGTCGCGGTCGCCGGCAGCTGAAGGGGCCACGCGGCGAGTGCCGGGTTGTAAGAATTCGCAGCCACGGTCCGTCCTTCTCGGGAGCTCATTCGGCTCGGAGGGGTCCGGTTCGGGCGCCGGATCATCTCGTTTTCCATGAGGTGTTCCAGGCCGTTTCGGTTGTAATGGGGTAGGGGAGTTGCTAGGACTCAGCGGTCTTTTCGAGGGGCTTGTCCCAGGGGAAGGGGAATGCGCCGGGGGTGCATTCTCGCTGGGAGTACAAGGTCGCGAGCAATTCGTCTCAAAAACTTTGGAGTTTGTGTACGAGATCTGAGGGATCTCTTGGGTGGCGTTCCCGACCGGTTCCGGCACGGAGCCGACGGGAAGAAAGGAGCTAGGACGTGAAGCAAGAGAGGAGCTGGCTGGTCGCGTTGGTCGCGACGGGCGCAATGGTTTTGGGACTGGGCGACGCGAATGCCGCGTTGTACGACGAGATGCGCTCGTACACGCAGCCGGGCGCCGAGCTCGTCATGCCGTACGACACCGACGCGGGGCGCGTGAGCTTCCTCGTCGTGAGCAACATCAGCACCGAGCAGGTCTCGACCCACTGGGTGTTCTGGAACGAGGACTGCGACGAGGCGGTGAACTTCTCGATCTGCCTCACGCCGAACGACACGGTCGTCGTCGACCCGCGCGACATGCAGGCGATGAACGCAGACAACGAGCGCATCGGCCCCGAGATCTCCCTCGAGGACGTCAAGGGTGTCGTGACGGTCGTCGCGTACAAGACCAACGAGAACTGCGCTCCGTTCACGGAGTCGAGCCTCATCGCCGACGACTCGATCGTCGGTGCGTTCACCTTCGCCGACACGGCCGACGGGTACTCGTTCGGTAACGACGCCCTCGCTCTCGGCACCGATGCCGGTGGCGACGTCGAGGTTCCGGAGCCGGATCTCGGCTACGACTACGAGTTCGTTCTCCAGACGTTCAACCCGGAGTCGGTCGACGCGAGCATCGTGGTTCTCTCGCACCTGCGTGAGTACGATGGCGACGGCACGGTTCGTCCTTCGAGCCTGACGATGCGCTTCTCGACGAACTTCGTCGACACGACGGAGATCCCGACCTCCCTGCCCGACACCATCGTGTCGTGCACGGAGTTCTACAGCATCGCGGGCGACCTGATCCCCGCGGCCACCACGGTCGAGACCTCCGGCATCATCCGTCTGCAGCCGCAGACGGGCCTGACGAACGGCACCGACTACCTCTACGGCATCGTGGGTCAGTCGGTCCTGGCCTACGGCGCCAGCTCCAGTGTCAAGGAGGAGCAGGTTCCGGGGTCGCCTTCGCCGGCATTCGTCGACGGAATGGACCTCTTCTAGGTCTTCGGATCTAGTCGAAGAAAGGGCGGCGCCCGGGTTTCCCGGGCGCCGCTTTTTTTTGCCCGCGACTCGGCGGCGGGCCGCCATCGCACCTGCAACCTTGCGCCTTTCTTCGGTTTCTGTCGTTAGTTGTGGGTGCTCGTCCGACGTCTTGGCAAAGCGATCCTGATCACGTTCACGCTGGCCGCCTGGAGCTCCGCGGCGTTTGCGCAATTCGGACTCGGCGGGGCCGGCGGACAGCAGGGCGGGGTACCGGGGCAGGGGGCCGCGCAGGCTCGCCCCGGCAGCGGCTCCGGTCCGAACGTCGACGACCTCGGTGGACAGATGCGCGACCCGGATCCAGCGGTCCGTCTCGAGGCGGTCAAGGAGCTCGCCCAGGCCAACAAGGACGAGGACGCGATCAAGCACCTGATCGACGCCACGGCGGACGCCGACACGCGCGTCCGCCTGAAGGCGATCGATTGCCTGGGAGAGGCGCGGGCGAGCGCCGCCACACCGGTGCTCGTGCAGACGCTCTACCTCCGCGACAGCGCCCCCTGGCTCAAGCAGCGCGTGCTCGTCGCTCTCGGCAAGATCGGCGACCCACGAGCGGCGAAGCCGATTGCCGACTTCCTCGAGCGCGACGACGAGGCCGACATCATCGGCACGGCGATCTTCTCCCTCGGAGAGATCGGCACCGAGGGCTCCATTCCAGCCTTGCAGGACGTCGCTCAGTCGACCCCGAACGAGCGACTCGCGTTGCTCGCGCGCGACGCCATCGGGAAGATCCAACAGCGGCAGGTGAATCCCGAGGTCGAGATCCGCGCTCTGCGCCCCGAGCCCGGCGACATCCAGCGCCCGGCAACCGCGAGTGCGGGCGCACCCCTGGCCGGGTTCTGAGCTCGCGAGCACGAGCCCCGAGGAGCGACCCCGTGAGCGATTCGAAGAAGGCGAAGACGACGGCCTCGGGGATTCCCCTGGATCCCACCTACGGACCGGGATCCACGTCGGGTGACATCGGCGCACCCGGCCGCTACCCGTTCCTTCGCGGGCCGTACGAAACGATGTACCTCGACCGCCGCTGGACCATGCGCCAGTTCGCGGGCTTCGGCGGGCCGGAGGACACCAACCAACGCTTCCGCTTCCTGCTCGACCAGGGGCAGCAAGGCCTCTCGACGGCCTTCGACATGCCGACTCTGATGGGCTACGACGCCGACCACGAGCGTTCGCTGGGCGAGGTCGGCCGCGAGGGCGTGTCGGTTTCGACCCTCGCCGACATGGAGATCCTGTTCGACGGGATTCGCCTCGATCAGGTAACGACGTCGATGACGGTCAACTGCTCGGCCTCGATCATCCTGGCGATGTACTTCGCCCTGGCCGACAAGCAG
>JAUIFY010000140.1 GCA_030430245.1 bacterium
TTGCTGGTCATGAAGAAGTCGCGATCGGTGTCCTTTTCGATCCGCTTCAAGCTCTGCCCTGTGTGGTTCGCGATGATGTTGTTGATCTGCTCACGCGCCCGCAGGATCTCGCGCGCCTGGATGTCGATGTCGGTCGCCTGGCCCTGGGCGCCGCCCAGGGGCTGGTGGATCATGATCCGAGCGTACGGCAGCGCAAACCGCTTCCCCTTCTCTCCAGCAAGAAGCAGAAGGGCCCCCATGGAAGACGCCTGGCCGAGGCACAGCGTCGAGACGGGCGGCCGGATGTACTGCATCGTGTCGTAGATCGCGAGACCCGCCGAGACGGAGCCGCCTGGCGAGTTGATGTAGAGATGGATGTCCTTCTCGGGATCCTCGGATTCCAGGAAGAGCATCTGCGCAATGATCAGGTTGGCGATGTCGTCCGTGACCTGGGAGCCCAGCATCACGATCCGGTCCTTGAGCAACCGCGAGAAGATGTCGTACGCGCGCTCGCCGCGGCCGGTTTGTTCGACGACCATCGGAATCAGGTTTTGCATCGCCTCGATTCCCCCCGGCCCCTTGCCGGTTTCACGCTGTGAATTCTAGACGTAAAAAAAACCACGGGCAACGCTAATCCTTTGTGCTCGTGTCCACGTCGTTGACATCGGCAAGACTCACCAGTCGCTCTAGGGTCCGCGCCCTCTTCATCTGCGAACGCACCGCGTCACGCGCGTGATCGTGCTGGTAGTGCTCCCGCAGCTGGTCTGAGTTCTGCCCCCCCGAGGCGAGGATCTTGCCGATCTGCTCGGCCAGCTCCTCGTCACTCACCTCCACTCCCTCTTGCTCCGCAAGGCGATCCAACAACAGATCGGATGCGACCTCGCGTTCGGCGCGCTCTTTCAGCTTTCCACGCGCCTCTTCCTCGTACTCGCTGTTCGTCAGCTGCAGGCCGCGTCCCGCGAGCTCGTACTTGAACTCCTCGAGCAACACGTCGACGCGACGCGCGACCATCGACGGCGGCAGGTCGAACGCGTTCTTGCTCAGAAGGTCGTTCAACACGGTTTCTCGAAGATGCGCGTCCGAGCGCCGCGTCGCATCCTGCTCGAGCTGCGTGCGAATCTTGGCGCGCAGCTCCTCCAGCGTCTCGCAATCGCCGTGGTCCTTCGCGAAGTCGTCGTCGGCCTCGGGCAACACCCGCTCGGAGATCGAGTTCACGGTGATCGAGTACGAGAGGGTCTTGTCCTTCAGCTCGTCGGGCGCGCCCTCGGGCGGCGGCGCGTCGACGGAGAACGTCTCGCCGACCTTCGACAGAGCCAGTCGCTCGTCGACCTCGGTCGGGAGCCGGCCCGCAGCCACCTCGATCGTCGCCGACTCGTGTTGGAGTCCCTCGACCGGCTCCCCGTCGAGCGTCGCCTCGAGCTTCACGTTCGCGAAGTCTCCGCGGGAGATGTCCGTGCGGTCGTCCACGGGGACGAGCTCCGCGAACCGCTCGCGGAGCGACGAGATCACGTTGTCGACGTTGTCGTCGCCGACCTCGACCTTCGGCTTCTCTCCGTGGAGCCCCGCGGTCACGACCTCGGCCAGCTCGGGACGAATCTCGACGCGGGCCGAGAAGCGGAGCGCCTCCTTCTCGTTCAGCTTGCCGATGTCGAGCTCGGGCTGGGAGACGATCTCGAGCTTCGACTCCTCGAGCGCGGAGCTGAACCCTTCCTGGACGAGGCTCGAGGTGACTTGGCTGCGGACGTCGTCGGCAAAGTAGCGCTCGAGCACCGGGCGCGGGACGCGCCCCGGCCGAAACCCCTTGATCTTCGCGTGCCGGGCCACGTCCCGGAACGCTCGCTCGAACTCGTCGTGGACGCGCTCGGCGGGAATCTCCACCTGCAGCTTGCGCTCGGTGGAACTGATCTCCTCGACTTCGACCTTCATCAAAACTCCACGAAAACCGCCCAAACTCGCCGTCCAGAGGCCTTCCAGCCCTAGCCGAGCCCCTGGGCTCTCACAAGCACAGGCGTCTGATCGTGCGAGAGGGGGGACTCGAACCCCCACGGTTGCCCGCTAGATCCTAAGTCTAGTGCGTCTGCCAATTCCGCCACTCTCGCCTGGACACTTGTATCTAACACCGGGAGCGAGGCCCGACGACCCACCCCGGCACCACATCCTTCAAATGCCCTTCGCCGCGCGCGCCTGCCGCGCCTTCCGCGCCGCCAGGCGGATTCGCGCCTTGACCTGCCGAAGGAGGCGCCGGGCCCAGGCGAACTCCGTGGCGAGGATCGCGATTCCCGCCGGAATCACGACGAAAGCCGGCCCCGGCAGGACCAACATCGCCACCCCGACGAGCAGGACCGTCCCGCCGACCACCAGGATGATCAGCTTCCGCACCTGACGCAGAAGCGCCTGCCCGTTTCCCTCCACGGGCTCCGGGTCGGGCCGCAGGCGAGTTTCCGCTGTCTCTCCGGAGAGATGCGGCTCTCCTTCGCCCTCGGTCCATCCTCCGGGAACACCCGACACCGGCCACATCATACTCGGACCACGTCCCAAGGCGACCCGAAGAAGCGAAATGGGGCGCGCCCCGGGGCCCGGACGCATCGCACGAGGCCTCGGCAACGGGCATAAGAGGAGGGATGAACCGACCCGCCATCTGGATCGCGCTCGGGCTCGTCGTGATCCTCGCCATCGGGCTCTGGGTCGCGACCCGGCCGGATCCGATCCCCGTCGTTTTGACGACCGTCGAAACCGGGCGCGTGAACGCGACCGTCGCGAACACGCGAGCCGGAACGATCGAAGCCTGCCGCCGGGCGAGGATGTCGCCCTCCATGGGTGGACAGATCGCTCGACTGCCGGTCGACGAGGGCGACCGCGTCGACCGCGATCAGGTGCTCCTGGAGCTCTGGAACGACGATACCCGCGCCCAGGTCGCCCTGGCGGAGCGCGAGATCGACGCCGCCCGGTCCCGCGCCGTCGAAGCCTGTACGCGGGCCGACATCGCCGACAAGGAGGCCAAGCGGGTCGTGCGGCTCCACCGGCAAGGCGTGGCCGCGATCGAGACGACCGACAAGGCCGTGGGCGAGGCGAAGGCGTTCGCCGCCGCATGCGAGGCCGCCGAGACGTCGGCGCGCGTGAGCGAAGCGCGCCTCGACGCCGCGCGCGCCGCGATGGAGCGCACCATCCTCCGCGCCCCCTTCGACGGGATCGTCGCCGAGATCAACGGCGAGCTCGGCGAGGTGGTCACGCCCTCCCCCGTCGGCGTGGCCACGTTGCCGACGGTCGACCTCATCGACACGAGCTGTCTGTACGTCCGGGCCCCGATCGACGAGATCGACGCGGGCGCGGTGCGCGAGGGGCTTCCGGCCCTCATCACGCTCGACGCCTTTCCCGGCGCCGAGTACCCCGGCGTGGTGCGCCGCGTGGCGCCCTACGTGCTGGATCTGGAGAAGCAGGCGCGCACGGTCGACGTGGAGGTCTCCTTCTCCGACATCGACGAGGCGGGAACGCTCCTCGTGGGATATAGCGCGGACGTCGAGATCATCCTCGACGTCCGTGAGAACGTGAGGCGCATCCCGACGGAAGCCTTGATGGAGGGCCACCGTGTGTACGTGTTCGACGACGGTGTCCTCCTGGAGCGGAAGATCCAGGCCGGGCTCGAGAACTGGGAGTTCACGGAGATCGCGGGCGGGCTCGAAGAAGGCGATCGGATCGTGCTCACCGTCGACCGCGACGGACTCGAAGAAGGCGTCGAGGTCACGCCGGAGGAAGCGTCCGGGGGCGCATGATCGAGCTCCGCCAGATCTCGCGCGACTTCGAGGTCGGAGACCAGACGGTGCACGCGCTCCGCGCGGTCGATCTCGAAATCCGCGCGGGCGAGTACCTCTCCCTGATGGGGCCGTCGGGCTCGGGGAAATCGACCCTCATGCACATTCTCGGCCTGCTCGACCGCCCGACGTCGGGAACGTACGAGTTGGACGGCAAGGACGTGACGGCGCTCGACGACGCGGCCCAGGCCGCCGTCCGCCGAAACGAGATCGGCTTCGTCTTCCAGTTCTTCCACCTCGTCCCCTACTTGACCGCGGCCGAGAACGCCGAGCTGCCGCTGGTCTTGTCGGGCGTCGATCCCGCGGAGCGGCGCGAGCGCGTCTCGGCGGGTCTCGCCTCGCTCGGACTCTCCGAACGAGCCGACCACCGCCCCGACCAACTCTCGGGTGGACAACGCCAACGCGTCGCGATCGCGCGGGCCATGGTGTCCGCCCCCTCCGTCCTGCTCGCAGACGAGCCGACCGGCAATCTCGACCGCAGCTCGGGCAGCGAGGTGATCCGACTGATCGAAGACCTCCACGAGCAGCGCGGCCTCACGCTCGTCATCGTGACGCACGACCAGGAGATGGGACGGCGGGCCACCCGGCAGATCTCGATGGTCGACGGGGAGGTCGAAGAAGATCGCGACGGGGCCCGTCCGTGAGGATCCGAGACGTCCCCACGATGGCCGCCCGGGTCCTCGTCCGACATCCCGCGCGGAGCTCGCTGATGCTCCTCGCCATGTCGATCGGCGTCGCGGCGGTGGTCGTGCTCACCTCGCTCGGAGAGTCGGCCCGCCGCTTCGTGTCCGACGAGTTCGCGAGTCTGGGAACCCATCTCCTCATGATCGCCCCGGGACGCACCGAGACGAGCGGAGGTGGACCGTCGATGTTCGCGGGCGACACGCCGCGAGACCTGACGATCCGCGACGCCGAAGCCATCGGGCGCAGC
Organism: bacterium; assembly: GCA_030430245.1. Classification (GTDB taxonomy): domain Bacteria; phylum Desulfobacterota; class Binatia; order UBA12015; family UBA12015; genus VGTG01. The sequence continues at coordinate 4,720 of JAUIFY010000140.1, forward strand.
CGCCTGATCGACGAGGTCGCGCCCATGGTGATGGCGCAGGCGAAGGTGTCGTGGGGCGGAAAGGAGCGCGAGACCCCCGTACTCGGTGGCACGGCCTCGATGCGCCGGATCCGCGGGTGGACCCTCGCCCAGGGTCGCTTCCTTCCGGACGGCGACCCCGAGCGGGACTCGGGCGTGTGCGTCATCGGCTCGAAGATCCGCCGAGAGCTGTTCGGCCCCCGGCAGGCGCTCGGCGAATGGCTCAAGGTCGGCGACCGACGATGCCGCGTCACGGGCATCCTCGCGGAGGAGGGACGGTCGATCGGCATGGACGTCGAAGAGCTCGTCGTCATCCCCGTCGCCGCCGCACTCGCACTCATGAACCGCCCGGGCCTCACCCGGATCATGGCGACGGCCCGCTCCCACGAGATGATGGATCGCGCGAGCGAAGAGATCCTCGCGATCGTCAAGGAACGCCACCAGGGAGAGGAGGACGTGACCATCGTGACGCAGGACGCCCTCCTCGCGACGTTCGACCGGATCCTCGCCGCGCTCACCTACACGGTCGGCGGCATCGCCGGGATCAGCCTCGTGGTCGCGGGGATCCTGATCATGAACGTGATGCTGGTCTCGGTGAGCCAGCGCACGGCCGAGATCGGACTCCTGAAGGCGTTGGGAGCTCCCCGGGCCCAGATCCTGCGGCTCTTCCTCGTAGAGGCGACGAGCCTCTCGGTGGCCGGTGCCCTCCTCGGCCTGGTCCTCGGAGTCCTGTCGCGCGTGACGATCCTGTACTTCTACCCCGCGCTACCGCTCACGTGGCCGATCTGGGCCATCGTGGCGGCGCTCGCCACCGCGCTCGCCGTCGGGCTCGGCTTCGGAGTGATTCCCGCGCGACGGGCCGCGGAGCTCGACCCCGTGGCGGCGCTGTCCCATCACTAGACGACGGAGAGGAGGAGGAAGCCGACTCGATGCGCACGCGGGACTTTCTCCGGATGATCACCGGTTCCATCCGGTCGCACCCGCTGCGATCCGGTCTCACGGCACTCGGCATCGCCGTCGGCATCGCTGCGGTCGTGCTTCTCACGTCGATCGGGATCGGCATCAACGTCTTCATCGTCAGCCAGTTCAACCAGTTCGGCACGAACATCATCGCCGTGAACCCCGGCAAGTCCCAGACCGCGGGAGGCGCCCCCCCGATGTTCTCGTCGGCCTCGACGAAGCCCCTCACGATGGACGACGTCGAGGCCCTGGCGCGCATCCCCAAGGTCACGAGCGTCGTTCCGATGCACATGGGGAACGCAGAGGTCGAGGCGGGACGTCGGCGACGTCGGACGATCATCCTGGGCGTGAACCCGGACATGCCGGACGTGTTCCTGGTCGGCGCGGCCGTGGGACGCTTCCTTCCCCCCGACGACCAGCGAGCGCCGCGCGCCATGGCCGTTCTCGGAAGGAAGGTGCAAGAGGATCTGTTCCCGTCGGGAGGTGCACTCGGATCCCGCGTACGCATCTCCGGCGAGAAGTATCGCGTCGTGGGCATCCTCGAGTCGAAAGGCGACACCATCGGCTTCGACCTCGACGACGCGATCTACATTCCGGCGGCCCGGTCCCTGGAGATGTTCAATCAGGAGGGCCTCGTGGAGATCGACCTGACGTACGACGAGGGAACCGATGTCGACGGACTCGTGCTCGCGATCAAGCGCCGGCTCACCGCTCGGCACGGGCAGGAGGACTACACCATCACGACGCAGGAGCAGATGGTCGAGGTCATGATGCGCATCCTCGGCACTCTGACCACCGCGGTGGCGGCGCTCGGCGGGATCTCGCTCCTCGTCGGGGCGGTGGGGATCTTCACGATCATGACGATCGCGGTCCGCGAGCGAACGTCGGAAATCGGGCTCCTCCGCGCCCTCGGCGCGCCGCACGGACAGGTGCTCGCGCTCTTCCTCGGCGAGGCCGCGGCGCTCGCGGCCCTGGGCGGCGCCGCCGGTCTGGTGATCGGCGTCGGCGGAGGCCAGCTCCTCCACTTCCTGATTCCGACGCTTCCCGTCTACACCCCCCTCGCGGTCGTCTTCATCGCGATGTTCGTCGCGACGACGATCGGACTCATCGCGGGCGTCCTCCCCGCTCGACGGGCTGCGCGACTCGATCCGGTCGAAGCCTTGCGCACCGAGTAGATCCAGCGGCGCTACACGCGTGCGGCGATCTGCCGACCCGTTCGCCGGGCGAGCGCCATCAGGGTCAGCATCGGATTCACCGACGGGCTTCGCGGAAGCACCCCGGTGTCGGCGATGTAGAGGTTGTCGGTCTCGTGGCAGCGTCCGAACTCGTCCACCACTCCGAATCGGCCATCGCCGTGCATGCGCGTCGTGCTGAACACGTGATTGCCGGCCAGGGTGAAGTCCGTCTCCCGGAACTCGCGGGAGCGGATTCGTCGAGCCTCGTCGAGCGACCGGAACTCCTCGGGGAGACCGTGCACCCCGGGGAGCACGCGCGTCGCGCCCGCGGCGAAGAACAGCTCCACGAGCCGCCAGAGGCCTTCCACGAGAATCGTGAGGTCCTTCGGGTCGAGACGCCAGCGGAGCGACGGATCCATCCCCCACCGGCGTGCCCGCACACGGCCCTTCGAGCGATTGCACGTGGCGATCGCGTCCCAGATCGCCGCGTGCGGGATCATCGACAGACTGCGCTTCAGATCGAAGCCGAGGCCGGGCAGCCGGACCGCGAACACACCGGGCGGGGCCCACAACGTTTCGAGCTTGTAGCCGTCGCGCACGAACTCGAGCGATTGGTAGCCCTGCGTGGCGCCGAACTGCGGCTGGGTCTCTCGAGGGAAGACCCCCATGGCGGCGACGCCGGGATGGAACTGCAGGTTCTCACCCACCTGCCCCGACCCGTTCGCTACCCCGCTGCGCTGCAGGAGCACGGGCGTCGCCATGCAACCCGCCGCGAGCACGACGACCTTCGCCTGGATCCGGAAACGATGCCCGAGCTCCTCCGTGAACGGACGCACCACGCGCCCGGTCACCCCCCAAACCCGACTGCCACTCGCGAGGACGTTCTGCACCTGGAGCGACGTGTACACGCGCGCACCCGCCTCGATCGCGGCCGGAACGTACGACACGTCCGTCGACTGCTTGGCGCGCGCCCGACACCCGTTGAAGCACTCCCCGCTTCCCACGCAGCCGCGCACGTTGCGCGCGATCGGCTCGCTCGAATAGCCGAGCGCGTCGCACGCCTCGCGGAAGAGGAGATTGCGCGGGCCCTGCACGTCGTCGGGCGTCGGCGCGATGCCGAGGAAGTCCTCGATCGCCTGATAGTGCGGATCGAGATCCGCGCGGGTCGACGCCTCGAGCCCGAACTCGTCGCACCATCCGTCGAGCGTGAACTCGGGCGCGCGCACGCAGATCGCCGAGTTGACGAGCGAGCCCCCGCCCAGCGCGTTGGCCTGCATCGTCGCCATGATCGTGCCACGGGTCGTCCGCAGCCCGCCCTCGCGCATCGTGCGCGCCATCGAGAGAGCTCCGTCCAGCTCGAAGTCCTCGGGGGTGAACGGTGGCCCTTCCTCGACCAGGACGACGTCCTTGCCCGCCCGGGCCAGCTCGTACGCGACGACGGCTCCGCCCGGCCCCGAACCGACGACGACGACGTCGCACACGTCCTCGAAGTCGCGATGATACTCCGCGAAGACCCGAACGCCGGCGTTCATCGGTAATCCGGATGGATCGTGCCCGTCGGGCCGAGCGGCGCGCGAGCGTCGCCCGGAGGCGTCAGGTCGCCGCGGGTGAACCGGATGCTCTGCGGATGCTCTCCCACCGCAGGCCAGAGGAGGTCGGCCTCCGTCACGACCCGCGGGATCTCTCGCGGAGCGAGGCCGAGCGACCGCAGAACCTCCGGATTGGCGAAGTAGCCCATCGTGAGGATCGCGCGCAGGCTGACGAACACGAGCCGACGCGCCGGAAGCTCGCTGTGGCGCCACGCATCCAGGTAGGCGAGCCGTTGATCGGGCTCGAGGGCAGTGAACCTCCGCCAGCCCCGCGGACCCGGCGCCGGAAAGACGAGCGTCGCGTGCTCGATCGCGACGAGCAGAAGCCGCATCAGGATGCGGTTCTTGCCGGTCTGGGCGCCGACGAACCGGTCCGCGTGGAGCGCCAGGCCGGCGCGGTCGGCCGAGGCCGCGATCGCCCCTCCCTCCGGATAGATCGTTCGGCCCGCGATCCGCACCGTGTGGATCTCGCGCGCGCCGAGCGTGCTCGCACCCACCGGACGCGCCGGATAGCCCAGGGAAAACCGACGAAAACCCAGGCCCGCGAGCGCCACGACGACGATCCACCCCAGCATCCGGGCCACCATAGCGGGTGCGCGCCGCGTCGTCAGGCGCGGGGAAATCGGACGTTCGTACTCACCCGGGGCTTGCGTTCTTCCGTAAATGGGAATATTTCCCATTTACATCGAACAAGCCCCGTGGAGCTTCTTCGATGATGGCGGCCATGAGCGGCTCGAAGCAAGTCCGACAGACTCGTCGCCGGGGATTTCCCCCCCGGTTCCCCAGGCGACGGCTCCGGCAGAGCGTGGCTCCGAACATGGGGTTCGCAGCTGCACTCCGCCACCCACCCGGTCCCCGTCCGGCGGGACGACGCGCCCATCCCCCCGGTGGCGCGTCGACGCCGGACGGGGCCGGGAATCCGGAGCCGAAACCCGATAGACTGTTTCGGCGGCAGACCTCATGCTTCCCCCTGGATTGAAGGACCAGTTCGCGGCGGCCATCCGCCGGATGCTGCGTCCGGTCGTCCGGCAGCTCGTGGCCTACGGCGTCACCTACCCTGCCCTCGACCAGATGATCCGCGAGCTCTACGTGGAAACTGCCGAGCACGACTTCGCGCTGCCGCACAAGCGCCTGACGGATAGCCGGGTCGCCCTCATGACCGGCCTGAACCGCAAGGAGATCGCGCGGCTCCGCCATCGACCGAAGACCGACGACGCGCCCGTCGAGGTCGAGGACACGGCCGTGACCCGCGTCATCGGCCGGTGGATGGGAGGACCGCCGTTCTCCGACGCGCGCGGGCGGCCGCGCCCCCTCCCCTACGAGGACTCCCGCAAGCGAACGGCCACGTTCTCCCGTCTCGTTCGCGAACGCGGGATCGACGTCCCCGTCCGCTCGGTGCTCGACGAGCTGATCCGAACCGGCGTGGTGAAGGTCGACGACGCCGGGATCGTGCACCTCGAGCAGGAAGCCAACGTTCCCGCGGGCGATCTCGAAGGCAAGCTCACCCTGCTCTCCTCCGATCCCGGCGAGCTCTTCTCGACCATCGTGCACAACGTGGAGAACCCCGAGGACCCGTGGCTCCAGCGCAAGGTAGTGTACGACAACATCGGGTCGGACGCGCTCGACTCCCTGCGCGAGTCGGCCCGTACGACCGGCGAGGAGTTCATTCGCCGGTCCAACGTTCTTCTCTCGTCCAAAGACCGGGACCGGACACCGGACGCTCCCGGCGGAAAGCAGTCCCGGGTGGTCCTCGGCGTCTACTACTTCGAGGAAACGGAGGACGACGCCAAGAAGGTCTTCGAAGGCGATCCTCCCCTACCCGGCCGCATCACGAGGTCACGATGACGTTCTCTCTCCGTCTCCGTGCGCTGCTCGCGTGGGCCGCTCTCGTCGTGGTGGGCTGCGGCGGGGCGGGCGGCCTGGGCATCACCGACGGCGGGCCCGTCGGAACGGGCATCAGCGCATCCGTCGTCGGCAACGTCGTCGCCGTCGAGGACTCCGACGCATTCGGCGACACGGCGTCGGTCGCGCTCGTGAGCGCCGCCACGAGCGATCCTGGCATCGGCGACCTCGCCGCCCTCGACGACATCGAGGTCTCGCTGGACGAGTTCCCCGACGTCTCGACGTCGACCGACGCCGACGGCAACTTCAACCTCGACGGGGAGTTCTCGGGTGCATTGACGCTGCGGTTCCGGACCGACGGCCTCGATGTCCTCCAACCGATCGAGGTGCCGACCGGCGGCGTCGTCGTGTTGTCCGACATCCTGCTCGACGAAGCGGGCGTGACGACGGAAGCGGGCCGCCCGCTCGACCTCGTCGGCCGGGTGCGCTCGATCGACTGCGGGGCCGGAACGATGCTCGTCGAAGACCGCGACGACAAGCGATTCGACGTGACCCTGATCGAAGAGACCGAGTACGTGCGCGGCAGTGCGGACGCCGAGTGCGTCGACGTTCGGGAGAACGACACCGTCTCCGTCGACGGACTCCAGGGAGAGCTCGAGCGACGCTCCTTGACCGCGCTCTCCATCGAGATCGACCCGGACGACTCGCGGCCGCCCCGACTCGAGCGCCAGGTCGCGGTGCGCGGAGACCTCGTCGCGGCCCATTGCGACTCCAGCCCCGAGCGCGTCGTGATCGACGACGGCGAGCAGCTGATCCGCATCGCGGTTCCCGCCGACGCGAGGATTCGCACGATGCAGGGCCGGCCCCTCGCCTGCGGCGACCTCGCGCTCGGCGACCGGGTCACGGGACAGGGCATTCTCGATCTCCGGCAGCCGGGCTTCCTCGTGGGGCAGACCCTCATCGTGGGCGATCGTCTCGGTCCCGGTGCCGAGCTGCGCATCAGCGGCTTCGTCGCCGTCGCCGACTGCGACGCGGACGCTCCCATCCTCCAGGTCGTCGGCCCCGGGGGCGAGGTGGTCGCGGTACGGATCCTGCCGAGCACGACCCTTCGCACGCCCGACGGCTACTCCTGCGAGCGGCTGCGCGACGACGTGTCCGTGCGGGGCAAGGGCGTCGTGAGCACCGATCTGCCCGGCGGCCTCGATGCGGTCGAGCTCCGGTTCAAGAAGGTGCGACGCAAGTAGGATCGACGCGGCGTTCTTGCGTGGACATGGTCGGGATGGAAGAAGTTCCGCCCATGTCCGCCATCGACGTCATCCGAGCGCGACTCGACGAGGCCGGGGTTCCGACGCCCGTCGTGCCCAAGCAGGGGAAGCCCGACGTCGTCGCGTTCGTCGACGTCAACGCCTGTGTCGCGTGCGGCCTCTGCATCCCACACTGCCCCGCCGAGTGCATCGAGACGCTGCCGGCGGGCGCCGTCGCCGGTCGCGATCCGCAGCCCGTGCAGGTCCGGCACGCCGAGTGCGTAGGCTGCCATCTCTGCGTCGAGATCTGCGCCCACCTGACCGATGCGAACGCCGTGCGGACCTACGACGCAAATCTGATCGAGCAGGTCCTGAGCCTCGAGATCCCGGAGGAGACCCCCGCCGCGCGGACGACGCCGGAGCCCGGAGACGAGAACTGGGCCGAGGGTGGAGGCTTCCACCACATGGGCGAGGGGAGCTGCATCGAGGGACTCCTCTCCGACGATGATCGAGCCCGCCTCGCGGCCGAGCACACGGGACGCGGTGCCGCGTGAGCGACTCCCACACCGCCGGGGGCGCGGGCACGGGGATGCCGGGAGGCAAGCTCGAGCTCACGCCGGGCCGCCTGGCCATCGTATTCGCCCTGGCGGCCATCCTCGGAGTCCTCGAGGTGGGGGCGCTCGACTACGCCTACGACCACCTCGGCGTCCCCCACCGCTACTTCTTCGCGGTGCTCTTCGCCGCGTGGTTCGGGAGCATGATCAACCTCCCTCTCTTCACACTGCCACCACCGGAGACCACGGAGGCCGGCGAGGAGGCGAAGCCCACCGTCGTGGCGATCAACGCCGGAGGCGCGATCGTCCCCACCTTGCTCTCGCTGTGGGTCATCGGACAGCAAGCCGACCCGACACCGGCTCTTCTTTCGATCGCCATCGTCGCGGGGGTGACGTACCTGATCGCGACCCCGGTCAAGGGTGTCGGGATCGCGATGCCGATGCTAATCCCGCCACTCGCGGCCGCCGGCGCAGCTCTCGTTCTGGCGCCGGCCACGCCGGCGGCCGCCGCATACGCCGGCGGCACGCTCGGGGCGCTCATCGGCGCCGATCTCCTGAACCTTCCGCGGATCCGGAGTCTCGGCGCGCCGGTGGTGTCGATCGGCGGCGCCGGGACCTTCGATGGGGTCTTCCTCACCGGACTGATCGCCGTGCTTCTCGCCGTCGCGTAGGCTGTCTCGCGTGGATCTCCTTCGTCGGTACGGGCCTCCCCTGATCGGCGTCGTTCTTCTCGTCGCGGTCGGCGTCGTCCTTCACCGAGAGCTGCGCGAAACCCCGACCGGGCAGATCCTCGACTACGCACGGGGGCTCCCCTCCCTGACGATCGCCGCGTCCCTGGCGCTCTCGGCGCTCAGCTATGTCGTCCTCACCGCGTACGACGTGCTCGCGCTCCGCTACGTCGGTCGCCACCTTCCGTATCGTCGAATCGCCATGGCCTCGTTCGTGGGCTACGTCGTCAACCACAACCTCGGACCGGTCTTTCTCGGGGGAAGAGCGGTGCGCTACCGCCTGTACTCGAGTTGGGGGCTCACCCCGGTCGAGATCGGGCAGGTGATCGCCTTCACCGGCCTCACGTTCTGGCTCGGCTTTCTGACGCTCGCCGGCGGGATCCTCGTCGGCGAGCCCCGGGACGTGCACGCGCTCGTGCGGCTCGATCCGGGCCTCACGCGACTCCTCGGGATGGCCGGGCCCGCCCTCGTCGCCGCGTACCTCGTTCGATGTGCGGCACGCGGGAAGCCCATCCGGGTGAAGGGCCTGGAGGTCTCCCTTCCGTCCCCCCGCGTCGGCCTCGCCCAAATCGTCGTCTCGAGCCTCGATTGGCTCGTCGCCTCCTCGGTGCTCTGGATCCTTCTGCCCGACGCACCGAACCTGACGTACGGCGTGTTCTTCGGTTCGTTTCTTCTCGCACAAGTCGTCGGAGTGGCGAGCACGGTACCCGCCGGCCTCGGGGTCTTCGAGGCGACGTTGCTCCTCGCCCTCGCGCCGTTCGCGCCGAAGCCCGACCTTCTCGGCGCCGTCCTGGTCTTCCGTGCCGTGTACTACGTCGTCCCCCTCGTCGTCGCGAGCCTCCTCCTCGGCGGGCACGAGCTCCTCCAGCGCCGATCCCACGCGGCGCGGCTGGGGCGCGCCGTTACGGGCTGGGCGTCCGAGGTCGTTCCGTACGCGTTCGCCCTCCTCGCGGTCGTGTGTGGTGCGCTGCTCTTGGTCGGCGCCGTCACCCCCACCACCGCGCAGAAGCTTCACTGGCTGTCGAGCGTCGTCCCCGCCGCGGCCCTCGATGCGTCGACCTTCCTCGCCGGCATGACCGGCATGGTGCTGATCCTGGTCGGGAGTGGCCTCCAACGACGCCTGCGCCCGGCGTGGACGCTCGCGGTCGGTCTCCTGGCCGCCGGCGCCGGGTTCACCCTGCTGCACTCCTGGGATCTGGAGACGACGTCGGTTCTCCTCACCGCGCTTCTCGCGCTCGCTCCCTGCCGCGGCCAGTTCGATCGTCGTTCGCCCCTGCTCGACGAGGCCCTCTCGCCGCGCTGGGCGCCCGGCGCATTGCTGGTGCTGATCGCAGCGGCCTGGGTTCTCCGGTTCTCGTACCGCCACGTCGCGTACCGCCCGGACCTCTGGTGGGACTTCGAGCTGGGGAGCCAGGCCTCGCGCGGGCTCCGGGCCCTCGCCGGCGCGACGGTCGTGCTCGTCGGCTACGGTCTGGCGCGGCTCGCCCACCGCCGACGACGCGGCCCACCGACTTCCGAGTGAGCCGCGCGACGACGTTCGACCACGAAGGATCTCCACGGTATGTCGGTTCGGGATCCCGCCGACGCGGACCGTGAAACAACGATGACGAAGACCCTGACCCGCCTTCTCGATGCGACGGGGCGCTACGCGGCCATTCTCCTCGCCGCGATGCTGCTCTTCATCCTCGAACCGCTCCTCGCGACCGAGCGCCAGGTACCGTGGGGGCTGAGCGTCGTCACGTTCTTCGTTCTGATGGGCAGCCTTCGGGCGGTCTGGGCGAAGCACGCACTGTTCTACGTCGTCGGGTTCCTGGGCGTCGGGCTCATCGCCCTCGAGACGACCGAAGCGCTGCTCGGCAGCCGCTGGGCGGTCGCGGCCGACGTCTTCGGAATCGCCTTTCTCGCGACGACGGGCACCGGGATCCTGCTCGACATCTTCACACGCGACGAGATCACCGCGGATACGGTCTTCGGTGCATCGGCCGTGTACCTCTTGATCGGCTTGCTCTTCGGCCGCGTCTTCCTGCTGATCGCCCACGTCGATCCGAACGCCTTCGCGGTGTCCGACGCGCTCGCCGAAGAGCTCGCCGTGGAGGGCTTCCGGGGAAGTGGGATCCTCCACTACTTCAGCCTGATCACACTCACGACCGTCGGCTACGGCGACGTGTCGCCCGTCGCACCTCTCGCGCGCAATCTCGCCGCGATCGAGGCCGTCATCGCGCAGCTCTTCGTGGCGGCCGTGATCGCACGCCTCGTCGCGCTCTATACGACTCGTCAGACCGAGAAGGAGTAGGACCCATGCGCTTCGTCCACGCCGCCGTATCGGCGGCTCTCGCCGTCGCCCTCTTCGCCCCCCCGGCGGACGCCATCGACGTGATCGTCGTCGAGGAGCTGAAGGAAACCGCGCTCCAGTACGGCCGCTACAGTGGGCGCTTCGTCACTTGCGACATCCACCCTCCGGTGCGGATTCGCACCGCATTCCTGAAGTACGCGCGAAGTCGCGGCGCTTCGGACCAGCACCTCGAGCTCCTCGCCAAGGTGTTCGACGAAGGCCAGGCTCGAACGACGGGGCTGCGCACCGGGTTCTCGAAGGAAGAGTGCGAGGAGAAGCTGGCCGACCCGGAAGGCGAGAAGCTCCTGGAGCAGCTTCGGGAGTGGTACGCCCTGCCTCCGCACCTGAAGGAGTGACGTCCCGGATCCGCGCCCGACCGGTGACTCGGCTCGGCATCGGGAAGGCTCGACCGCGGCCGACGCAGGAACGTGGACGGCGCTCACGGGTCCTTGCCTGCGGACCTACGGGCTACGGCGTCTTGTCCTTGAATCCGGAGCCGTCGTTCGCGGAGGCCGGGGCCGGAAACGCGGTTCCGAAGCAAGTCCCGAGCTCGTTCCGAACCTGGAGCGTCACCTCGGGTGCGTTCGACAGCGGAAGGGACGGCGGCTGAATCGAGGCACCCTTCCCCTTCAGAACCACGAGGGCCTTGCCGGACTCCCCGGATTTGAGGATCAGCTTCGTGATGCCCCGGCGAGTCCCGATCTTGTCCTTGTACTTGAACCCCTTGCTGCCTGCCGCCTTCCAGCACGGATTGCCGGTGCAGGTTCCGCCCGCGGGCACGCGCGCCTCGAGAACGAGATCGTGGCCCGAAC
>JAUIFY010000425.1 GCA_030430245.1 bacterium
GGTCGAGGAGCCGATGGCGTCGGGGATCCGCAACGTCGAGTGGGACGCGGTCGAGTTGCCGAGCCAGTTCATGGAGAACTGGTGCTACCATCGCGAGACGCTGCTCGGCTTGACCGAGCACGTCGAGACCGGGGAGCGTCTGCCGGACGAGCTGTTCGAGAAGATCGCCGCCTCACGCACGTTCCGCGCCGGCTCGGACACCCTCCGCCAACTCTATTTCGGCTTCATCGACATGGCGCTGCACCACGGATACGACGCCGAAGGCGAGGAGTCTCCGTTCGACGTGCAGCGTCGGATCGCCGAGCGGGCGACGGTGCTTCCCCCGATTCCCGAAGATCGCTTCCTGTGCGCGTTCGGCCATATCTTCGCCGGCGGGTACGCCGCAGGCTACTACAGCTACAAGTGGGCCGAGGTCCTGTCGGCCGATGCCTTCGGTGCGTTCGAAGAGGTCGGACTCGACGACGAGGACGCCGTTCGGGAGACAGGCCGCCGATACCGGGACACGATCCTCGCGCTCGGCGGCAGCCGCCCGCCGATGGAGGTGTTCGAGTCGTTCCGCGGGCGCGCACCCACGACCGAGGCGTTGCTCCGCCACTCCGGCCTCGGGTGAACGAACCGGCGCGCTCGCTAGGCGATGCCGAGGACGAGCGACGCGATCTGGTGGTCGTCCGGACCGCGGAGCATCAACATCGGTGGGTCGTCTCCGATGAGGCCGTCGTCCTCGTTTCGCGTTCGCTGCGGGCCCCGCTCGTCGTAGGGCGCGGTCGCGTAGATGCGGTCGTTTGCGGCTTGGTCGAAGTAGAGCTGCGTCGTGACGTGCTCGACCCGGTCGATGAGCACGGTGGCGTGGAGGTGGGCCGTGCGGACGGGGTACCATCCCGGGTAGATCGTGTGGAACTCCACGCGGCCGTCGCGATCGGTCGTCTGGAATCCGCGTAGGAACGTCTCTCCCGCGGCATTGGCGACGTTGCCGTCGGACACGTCGAAGCCCGAGTACACGCCGCCGGCATCGGAATGCCAGAGCTCGACCACGGCGTCGGGGACGGGCTCGCAGCCGTCGCCTACGGACACGATCTGCAGTCTCACCGTGAGAGGGGCTCCGGGACGACCCTCCGAGATGTCCCGGCGCAGGAGTCCGGTATCGACGAAGTAGGGCCCCTCGGTTTGTCGTGGGGTGAGGATGCACGACGCGGGGACATCGGGTGCGTCGGCGCGCGGGTCGTCGGCGGGAAGGCTCTGGTCGGAGCCGCATGCGGCGGCGGCGGCACCGAGGCCGAGGACGCCGAGCCGATGGATCGCCTTCCGGCGTGAGATCCCATCTCTGTTTCGATTCATGGCACTCCCTCCCACGGATCCCGCCCGCGCCGGAATCTCGCGGCGTGCGCCGCCGAGACCTCGCGGGCTGCCAGGGTTGCACGGAACCGGCACCGCATGGCAAGATGAAACAAATTAGAGCACACTATAAATTGAATGCAACACACCCTCCCAGAAGACACGAAGGAGAGAACGATGAACGAGCGCGGTCGTCCTTGCCGGCAGCAGGTTGCGGTCGGAATGCCTCCTCTTCGGGCCTACGCGATCGCATCCGCCTTCGTCCTCGCTGCGGCGCTCGGCTGCGGGAACACGGACGACGCGTTGCCGCCCCTGCAGCAGGGGACTCTCGTCCTTCCCGACGAGCCATTCGACTATTCGGCCGACCTCCCATTCTACTACGAGGTCAACACGTTGCTGCAGACGCCGTTTCAGACGTCGGCGTTGGAGAACGACAACCTTCCCGACGAGAACCCGATCACGGACGATGGGGCGACGCTCGGCCGGGTGTTGTTCTACGATCGGCGCCTCAGCTCGGACCGGCAGATCTCGTGCGCGAATGCATGCCACCTCCAGGCGTTCGGCTTCTCGGACCCCGAGACGACGAGTGAGGGCGTCGACGGTCGCACGAAGCGAAACTCGATGGGACTCGCGAACGCACGCTTCTACCGCCAGCGCACGGAGACGCTTCCGTTCCCCGTCGCGGTCGACTCGAAGGGCAAGTTCTTCTGGGACGAGCGGGCCGAGAGCCTGGAGGATCAGGTCTTGCAGCCGTTCCAGGATCCGGTGGAGATGGGCCTGACCCTCGAGGAGCTGGTCGACATCGTGTCGAGCCAGGAAGAGTACCCGCCGCTCTTCGAGGCCGCGTTCGGCGACCCGACCGTGACGGAAGACCGGATCGCTAGGGCGCTCGCCCAGTTCGTCCGGTCGATCGTGAGCCTCGAGTCGCGCTACGACGAGGGGAGACGCGCGCTCGCGGCCGAGCAGGGCGAGCCGGGGAGCGGCCTCGCCGACTTCCCGACGTTCACCGCCCAGGAGAATCTCGGCAAGCAGCTCTTCCTCTCCCCGCGCATCAACGCGGACGGATCGTTCATGGGGCCATGCGGCGGCTGCCACCTCTCCGACGCACAGATCAGTGCACCGTCGGGTCCCGTCAACAACGGGGCCCAGCACCTCGACAGCCGCGAAGCGATCGATCTGATCAACCTCGTGGCGTCTCGGGGCCGCGGCGGCGAACGACCTCCCGGATGGGACGACGATGCCATCTACCAGGAGGCGGTCGAGCGTCTCTACGCGTGGATGGACGACGACCCGAACGGCGATCTCGGGGACCTGGGCGTGGCCGAGCACATGGACCGGGAGACGCGTCCGCCGCACCAGATCGCCATGAGTATTGGCGCGTTCAAGGCCCCTTCGCTGCGCAACGTCGAGGTGACCGCTCCCTACATGCACGACGGCAGTCTCGAGACCCTCGAAGACGTCCTCGCTCACTACTCCGGCGGTTTGCTCCAGAACCCGCACCCGGGAATCAACTTCGCGTTCAATGGCGTGCCCATACCGGGCTGGGGGCCGCTGCGTGCCTTCGACTTCGATGCGGAAGAGCAGGC
>JAUIFY010000141.1 GCA_030430245.1 bacterium
TCGAGTGCGACGCGCTCGGCCACTTCGACCCCGTAGCGCGCCAGGCCGCTGATCTTGCGCTCGTTGTTCGTCATGAGACGGACCCGGCTCACGCCGAGATCACGGAGGATCTGCGCGCTGATGCCGTAGTCGCGTTGGTCGTCCTCGAATCCGAGCTGGAGGTTGGCCTCGACCGTGTCGAGTCCCTGGTCCTGCAACGCGTACGCGCGGATCTTGTTCGCCAGGCCGATCCCTCGCCCCTCCTGGTGGAGGTAGACGAGGATTCCGCGACCGTTCGCCGCGATCGCCTCGAGCGACGCCACGAGCTGGTCGCCACAGTCGCAGCGGCGCGACCCGAGGACGTCGCCCGTCAAGCACTGGGAGTGCACGCGCACGAGTGCTGGCTCGTCAGAAGGAATCCGCCCGCGCACGAGCGCGAGATGCTCGCTCTCGTCGACCTTGTTGCGATACGCGATCGCTCGAAACGTTCCGCCGTGTGCGCTCTCGAGATCGGTCTCGTCGAGGCGCTCCACGAGCAACTCGGTGCGAAGCCGATACTGAAGCACGCCGTCCACCGCGACCATGTGAAGCCCGTGGCGGTCGGCGAAGCGCTTCAGTTCGTCGCCGCGGGCCACGTCCCCTCCTTCGTCCAGGACGGTACAGACGGTGGCCGCGGGAGCGCGGCCTGCCAGGCCCACCAGGTCCATCGCCGCTTCCATCCGCCCCGGTCGCTCCATCACCCCGCCTACGCCGACCTGGATCGGCGGGATGTGCCCGGGCATCACGATGTCGTCCGGTCCCGATTCCGGATCGACCGCCACCCGGATCGTCACGGCGCGGTCGGCCGCGGAGATGCCCGTCGAGACGCCGCGGCGGGCCTCGAACGAGATGCCGTAGGCCAGGCCGTCGTCGGCCGCGCGGTCGGCCGGCATCAACGGGATGCCGAGACGCCGCAGCGTGGCCGGGTGAAGCGTGAGGCAGACCAGCCCGCGTGCGTGCACCGCCATGAAGCCGACGTGCTCGTCGGTCGTCTGGTCGCCCGCGACGCAGACCTCGCCTCGGGTGGGCGCGTCCAGGTGGTCGACGACCAGGACCATCTTGCCGGCGGCGACGTCGGCGATCGCCGCGCTCAGGGTCTCGTCTTTGTACGTCGACGACATGTTCAACTCTCGGACACGAGCCGGGCCATCCAGAGCCGATCGTCTCCGACCCGGGAAACCCGAACGTCACCAAGGCGGATCGCCTTCGACAAGGACCCGACTCCCAGCTCTCCAATCATCGGGATTCCGTCGCCGCCGATCAAGAGAGGTGCCTGGAACACGCAGAGCTCGTCGACCAGCCCCGCTCGCAGAAGGGAGGCGGCCAGTGCGCCTCCCCCTTCCACCAGAACCGAGGTGACGCCCCGGCGCGCCAGCGCGCGAAGCATGGCCCGGGGGCTCACCCGGCCGGCCCGAGCACCGACCGTGACGATGTCGGCGCCGGCGCGGCGCAGGCGCCGGGCGGGTGCCGCCGGATGATCGCGCGTGGTGATCAGCCACGCCCGTGCGTCGCCCCGGCCCAGGAGGCGGGCCGTGGGTGGGGTTCGCAGGCGGCTGTCGACCACCACCCGGATCGGATCGCGGCCCCGGGGACGCCGACAATCGAGCGACGGGTCGTCCGCGAGGACGGTTCCGACGCCGACCATCAGCGCGTCGAGCTCATCGCGCCAGCGATGGACGAGCTCGCGCGCCCGAGGACCGGTGATCCAGCGCGACGTCCCGTCCCGGACCGCGATCCTCCCGTCGAGCGACGCCGCGAGCTTGAGCCGCACCCAGGGCCGCCCGTCCGCACGATGGCGTCGGTAGAACCGCAGGAGCTCGTCGCACGCCTCCGTTTCCACGCCCGTGGTCACCTCGATCCCGGCGCGCCGAAGGGCGCGGATCCCGCGACCGTCCACCCGCGAGTCGGCGTCGATGCTGCCGAGCACGACGCGTCGGACCCCCGCGGCGATCACCGCCGGCGCGCACGCCGGTGTTCGGCCGTCGATCGTGCAGGGCTCGAGGGTGCAATACAGAGTCGCGCCACGCGCGCGCCCCTCCGCCCGCTCGAGGGCCACCGCCTCGGCATGGGCCTCGCCCGCGCGACGATGCCATCCCGAGCCGACGATCTCGCCTCCGCGCACGAGCAGCGCCCCGACCGGAGGATTGGGGTGCGTGCGGCCGAGTCCGCGCCGCGCGAGGGCGAGCGCCCGGTGCATGAAGCGGGCGTCGGTGTCCGCGCCCCGTCGCGTGCGGCCGCTCATTCCGAGCTGGGCCGATTCGCGCCGCCCACCTTGCCGGCCGCCGATCGCTTCCGGCGTGACTTGCGCGCTCCGCGTCGCTCCTTCAAGAGATCCTCGAGCTCGTCCACGAATTCGTCGATGTCCTGAAACGAGCGATACACCGACGCGAAGCGCACGTACGCCACGCTGTCGAGGTCGTGAAGCGCGGTCATGATCGCCTCGCCGACGACGGAGCTCGGGACCTCTTTGTCTCCCGCCTCGAGCAGGTTCCGTTCGATGGCGTCCGCCGTCTCCTCGATGGTCTCGACGCTGATCGGACGCTTCTCACACGCCTTCTTGAGACCCGCGAGCACCTTCAACCGATCGAAGGTCTCGCGGCGCCCGTCTTTCTTCACGACCGACGGGAGGTAGTCCTCGACCCGCTCGTAGGTGGTGAAGCGCCGGCCGCATTTCTCGCACTCGCGTCGGCGGCGAATGACGTCGCCGTCCTTGCCCAGACGCGAATCGATGACCCGGTTGTTCAGGTCACGGCAGGCGGGGCATTTCAAAACGAAGCCTCAGAGGTCGGGATAGAGCGGAAATTCGCGACAGAGCTCGGTCGTCTCCTGCGCGAGCGTCGCGAGTGCGGCGTCGTCTCCGACGTGGCTCAGCGCGCGCGCGATGAGATCGGCGATGCGCTCCATCTCGGGTTCACGCATCCCGCGCGACGTGACGGTCGGCGTCCCCATCCGGACACCGCTCGTCACGAACGGAGAGCGCGTCTCGAACGGCACCGTGTTCTTGTTCGCCGTGATCCGCGCCTTGTCGAGCGTCTCCTGACACACCTTGCCCGTGAGCTCGGTTCCGGAGAAGTCGAGCAGGAGTAGATGGTTGTCCGTGCCTCCCGAGACGAGCTCGAAGTCGCGCGCCGACAGCGCCGCCGCCAGTGCCCGCGCGTTCGCGACGACCTGTCTCTGGTAGTCGGCGAACGAAGGCTCGGCCGCCTCCTTGAGCGCCACTGCCTTCGCGGCGATGACGTGCATGAGCGGTCCACCCTGGTTGCCCGGGAACACCGAGCTGTTGATCGTCTTCGCCTCGTCGTCGCGACACAGGATCAAGCCGCCCCGGGGCCCTCGGAGCGTCTTGTGCGTCGTCGTGGTCACGAACTCGGCATGTGGCACGGGCGACGGGTGGACGCCCGCGGCCACGAGGCCCGCGAAGTGTGCCATGTCGACCATCAGCTTGGCTCCGACCGCGTCGGCCGCCTCGCGAAACGGTGCGAAATCGATCTCGCGTGGATACGCGCTGTGCCCCGCGACGATCATCTTCGGGCGGTGCTCCCGCGCGAGAGCCTGAATGACGTCGTAGTCGAGACGTTGATCCTCTCGCCGCACGCCGTACGGCACGACCTTGAACCACTTGCCGGAGAAGTTGACCGGGCTGCCGTGAGTCAGATGCCCCCCGTGCGACAGGTCCATGCTGAGAATCGTGTCGCCCGGCTGGAGCTGCGAGAAGTACACCTCCATGTTCGCCTGCGACCCCGAATGGGGCTGCACGTTCGCGTGGTCCGCACCGAACAGGGTCCGCGCCCGATCGATGGCGAGCTGCTCGACGACGTCGACGTGCTCGCATCCACCGTAGTAGCGCTTGCCAGGATATCCCTCGGCGTACTTGTTGGTGAGGACGGAGCCCTGCGCCTCGAGCACCGCGGCACTGACCGCGTTCTCGGACGGGATGAGCTCGAGATTGTCCTCCTGCCGCTGCAGCTCGGCTGCGACGGCTTCGGCGATCGCCGGGTCGGCTTCGGCCAACGGGGCCCGGGACAGGGTCACTTCTTGTGGCTCTCGATGTAGCCGACCACGTCGCCGACGGTGCGAATCTTCTCCGCTTCCTCGTCGGAGATCTCGAGGTCGTACTCCTCCTCGAGCGCCATCACGAGCTCGACGATGTCGAGCGAATCCGCGCCCAGGTCCTCGATGAACGACGCATTCGGAGCGACCTCGTCCTCGGACACCCCCAGCTGCTCGCAGACGATCTCTTTGACCTTGCTCTCGACGTCTGAAGCCATTGCTTTGTTCTCCTCTCCCCGTCCTCCGCACCCACGGAAGCGGCCCGCATCGGGCGGGTCTGCTTTAGCCAGTTGTTGGTGTTTCTGCCAGATATCGGGCCTCGGCGCATCCCGACCGGCGACGTGCCTCCTCAGGTGTACAGGCCCCCGTTGACCGCGAGAACGTGCCCCGTCACGTACGAGGACTCGGGGCTGCACAGGAACGCGACCGCACTGGCGACCTCTTCGGCACGCCCCAGCCGCCCGAGCGGGATCATCGCGAGATACGCGGCGCGCGCCTCGTCGGGCAGTTGCGCGGTCATCTCGGTGTCGATGAAGCCCGGTGCGACCGCGTTCACGGTGACTTCGCGCGAGGCGAGCTCACGGGACAGGGCCTTGGTCATTCCTTCGAGACCGGCCTTCGTCGCCGCGTACGCGGCCTGACCGGCGTTGCCCATCGAGGCGACGACCGACGACAGGTTCACGATGCGCCCGTAGCGCTTGCGCGCCATCGGACGAGCCGCCGCGCGGCTGCATCGAAAGGCGCCCCCCAGGTTCACCTCGAGCGTCTTCTGCCAGTCGTCCTCCTTGTACCGGAGGAGAAGCCCGTCGATCGTGATGCCGGCGTTGTTCACGAGCACGTCGAGCCGACCGTGGGACTTCGCGAACGCGCCGATCGCATCGGCGGGCGCGTCGACGTCGCTCACGTCGAACGGGCAGAGCTCGCCGCTTCCCCCGTCGGCCTCGATCTCGGCGAGGCACGCCTGGGCGAGTTCTGCATTCGAGCGGTAGTTGATGCCCACGTGGGCGCCTCGACGCGCGAGCTCGACCGCGACGGCGCGCCCGATGCCACGCGACGCGCCCGTAACCAGGGCGATCTGCGCGGCCAGTGGGCGTCCGGATTCGCTCATGGCGACACCTCCTCGAGAAGCTTCCGCACACCGTCCGCGGAGCCGGTGGGCTTGCAGGCGAACCCGCGATCGATCCGGCGCATCAGGCCTCCGAGGACCCGCCCCGGCCCGACCTCGACCGCGAAGCTCGCGTGGGCGGCGACCGTACGCGCGCATTCCTCCCAGCGCACCGGCGCCGTGATCTGCTGGCCCAGGAGCGCGGCGATGCGTCCCGGATCGGCGAGGGGGACCGCCTCGACGTTCGTCACGACGGACGCCTTCGGAGTCGTGATCGCGAGGGCCTCCAGCACCGGAGCCAGGCCCTCGGCGGCCGGCGCCATGAGCGGACTGTGGAAGGGCGCGCTGACCTTGAGACGACTCGTGCGCAGCCCGTGCTCGGCGGCCGCCTCCTCGAGGCGCGTCACCGCGGTCGCGTGCCCGGCCACCACGATCTGCCCACCCCCGTTCAGGTTGGCCGGAACGACGATCTCGTCCGCGTCGGACGCGACTCCGCAGAGCTCGCGGACCGTCTCGAGATCCGATCCGAGGACGGCGGACATCGCACCGATCCCGGGCGGCACGGCGGCCTGCATCAGCTGCCCGCGCCGGCGCACGGCACGCACCGCCTCCGCGAAGTCCAGAGCGCCGACGATGACCCACGCCGACCATTCGCCGAGGCTGTGTCCAGCGGCGATCGCGGGCGCGAGGCCCGCTTCCGCCTCGAGCACCCGCGCGATCGCGACGGACGTCGCGAGGAGCGCCGGCTGCGTGTTCTCGGTCAGGGTGAGGTCGTCCTCGGGCCCTTCGCGACACAGACGGCTCAGGCCGAATCCGAGCGCCTCGTCCGCCTCCTGGAAGGTCCGCCGCGCAGGCTCGAACTCCGCGCAGAGGTCCGCGCCCATCCCGACGTGCTGGGCTCCCTGCCCGGGGCACAGGTAGGCAATCGACCTCATGACTCCACCTTCGCCTTCGTATCCTCCGCCGTCGTGTCCTCTTCGACCGGCGGCTCCGGCTCCGAGGTCGGGGGCTCCATCGTCCCCTCTTCCACGGACGGTTCGTCGACGGCTTCGGGATCGATCGGTGTGGCGACCGGGGCCCGCGCGACGTTCTCGGCCGTCGGCTCGTCCTCCTCGTCCGGCCCGTGATCGCGCCGGAAGCGCTTGCGGATCGCGTTCCAGAGGCGTCGGGCCCGACCCGGCTCGACGACGTCCTCGGCGGGAAGGTCCGCGCCGGCCGCCACGAGCTCGAGGCACGTCGCGATGCTCCGACCGACCTCTCGACTGACCCGGGCCTGCGCGAGCTCGGCGGCGACGCCGATGGCGTTGCGGATCGCACGCGCGTCCGAGGAGCCGTGCGCCTTCACCACCGTTCCGTTCAAGCCCAGGATCAACGCACCCCCGGTCTCTCCCGGGTCGAAGTCGCGCCCGAGGGCCTGGAGACGCCGCCGGAGGATCCACCCCGCCAGCCGGCGCAACACGCCCTCGCTCATCATCTCGCGAAGCCGGGTCGCGAGGAGGGAGCCGAAGCCCTCGATGCTCTTCAGGGCGACGTTGCCGACGAACCCGTCGCACACGGCGACGTCGACGCCACCGCGCAGGATGTCGGCACCTTCGATGCGACCGACGTAGTTGATGGGAAGCTGGTCGAGAATGGGCGCGGCCTCACGCACGGCGGCACCGCCCTTCGTGTCTTCGGTGCCGTTGCAGACGAGCCCGATCCGCGGCGCCGCGACGTGCCGGATCACCCGCGCGTACGCGTCGCCCATCAGCGCGAACTGCACCAGGTGGGTGCCCCGCGAGTCCACGTTGGCCCCGGCGTCGAGAAGAATGGTGTGACCCCGGAGGCTCGGCACCTGCACCGCGATCGCGGGGCGCTCGACGCCCGGCACGCGGCCGAGCACGTGCGCGGCCAGCACCATGCCGGCGCCGGTGTTGCCGGCGAAGACCAGCCCTCCGGCATCGCCGTCGCGGAGCGCCGTGAGGCTCACCGCCATCGACGAGTCGGACTTGCGCAGCGCGGCCGTCGGAGCCTCGTCCATGCCGACCTCTTCCGCCGCGTGGCGCGCTTCGATGTCGAGGCCGTGCGTCTTGTGCTTCGCGAGTTCGGGCTCGACCCGGGTTCGATCTCCGACGAGAAGGATCGAAACGCCGAGATCCCGTGCCGCAGCGACCGCTCCGGCGACGACCGCCTCGGGCGCATTGTCCCCGCCCATCGCGTCGACCGCGATGCGCATCTCAGGTCGCCCTCCGTCCGGGGCTCACCCTCTACTCGTCTCGGGGCTCGGTGACCTTCCGCCCGCGGTAGACTCCGCAGGTCGGGCAGGCGCGATGGCGGACGCGAGGCTCGCCACACTGCGGGCATGGCACGAGCGTCGGCGCGGTCAACGAGTCGTGCGCGCGGCGCTTGTTCCGCTTGCTCACGGACGTTCTTCTCTTCGGTACGGCCATGTCGTTCTCCTGGGTCGGATCGATACGTAACGATGCGGGCGCCTCTACGCACGCTCCCGGAGGTGCTTTCTCGCTCGTGCCCTCAGGACGAGGCGCGGGGCTTCCAGGCCCGGAGTGCGGCCCATCGGGGGTCGGGGGCCGCGCCGGTGCACTCGCACGCGGCCGTGTTCTTGTCCACGCCGCACGACGGGCACAGGCCCTTGCAGTCCTCGCGGCACAACGCGCGGGTCGGCAGGGCCAGGATCGCCTGCTCGCTACAGAGCGGCTCCAGATCGATCTCGGGGCCCGAGAAGAAGCTCAGCGCGAGGTCGTCCGCCTCGAGCTCCCGGTCCGGCTCCAGCTCGGACGGCCCGGACCCTTCCGGCACCAGAACGAACTGGAACGGCGCGTCCAGCGGGAGCGCGTAGGTCGCCAGGCACCGGGCGCACGAGGCCTGGAGCTTCGTCGCGAGCGTGCCGCTGAAGTACAGGTCGTCGCCCGCGCGGTAGTACGTCACGTCCACGGCGAGGGGTTCCGAAAGCCGAAACTCCTCGGCCTCGTTTCGACCCTCGGCGAGCCGGTCGTTCACGGCCTCGGCGGTGGCCGCGAAGCTCTTTCGGGTCGGCTCCTCGCTGATGTCCTCGAGCCGGATCTTCATGGAATTCCAAGAGATCTTAAGTGACACGGCCCGGAAATCAATTCCTGCCGCAGAGCGTCAATCGCGCGCGTCCAGGGCCTTCTCGAGTCGGCGGACCCGCCGCAGGAGCTCGGGAAGCTTGTGGACCGCCGCCGAGACCCGCCGCCACAGCCCCACCTCCATGGCGGGGTAGCCCCCGACCACGGCCCCGGGCGCCACGTCGTTCGGCACGCCGCTCTGTGCCGCCACCCGCGCGCCCTCGCCGATCGAGAGATGGCCGGCCGATCCGACCTGCCCGCCGAGCTGCGCTCTCGCTCCGACGGTCGTGCTGCCGGCGAGCCCGGTCTGGGCCGCGATCAGGGCCTCGGAGCCGATCCGGCAGCCGTGGGCGATCATGACCAGGTTGTCGATCTTCGCGCCCCTCTCGATGCGCGTCACGCCGATGGCCGCGCGATCGATCGTCGCGTTCGCTCCGATCTCGACGTCGTCCTCGATCACGACGCTCCCGATCTGGCGGATGTTCTGAACGCCACCCTCGGGGAGCGGGATGTAGCCGAAGCCCTCGCCCCCGAGGGCGACGCCCGCCGCGAGCGTCACGCGGTCGCCGATCCGCACGCGCTCGCGCACGACGACGTTCGCATGGGCCGTGAAGTCGTCGCCGATCGCGACGTCGGGGTACACCACCACCCCCGGATGCAGCGTGGCGCGCGCGCCGATCGTCACGCGTTCCCCGATCGAGACGCCCGGCGCGATGCGAGCGTCCTCGGCGATTCGCGCGGATCCCGCGACGTGGGCGCCGGCCGCGATGCCATCGGGAATCCGCACGGGACGGTCGAAGATCTCGAGCGCCTTCGCGAACGCGAGGTACGCGTCGTCGACGCGCAGGACCGCGCAGCCGGGGCCCTCGACGTCCGGGCCGAGGATCACCGCGGCGGCGCCCGTCGTCGCGAGCTGCGGCGCGTAGCGTGGATTCGACAGGAACGACAGCGAACGCGGGCCGGCGCCGTCGAGGGGCGCCAGCTCGTCGACCTCGGTCTCCTCGTCGCCCTCGACCCGCGCGCCGAGCGCCTCCGCGATGTCGGCCAGCCTCACGGCATGCTCTCTACCAACGCCTCGGGCGCAACTCCACGCTCGTGTGGGCGGCATTGCGTTTCCGGTTGGTCGCGGCTAGTCCAAGGCTCTGTGAGAGGCTCGCGACGTCGCCCCGCCACGGCGCTCACCGTCGCCTGCGTCCTCCTCCTGGGAGCGACGGGCGGCTGCGCCGCGAGGCGGGAGATCCCGCCCGGCCCGGCCTTGCCGGAGGTGCGCTTCGTGCCCCCGTGCGACCCGGACGCGGCGATTGCTCTCACCCCCGAAGACGAGAAGGCCCTCGTCATGCGAGATCGCCTCCTGCAGCAACGCATCCAGCAGCTGGAGTCGTTGCTGCGCGAGGACTGAGCGGCGTCCATCTCGGTCGCGCGCGGATTGGTTTGGAGGCTATGGAACGTCCGGACTTCAGCAAGGGGCTCGTGCCCGCCATCGCCCAGGACAGCGAGAGCGGCGAGATCCTGATGCTCGCCTACATGAACGAGGACGCCTGGGCGGAGACGCTCCGCACCCGCCGCGCGACGTACTGGACGCGCTCCCGCCAGAAGCTGTGGCGCAAGGGCGAGGAGTCGGGAAACGTCCAGGAGGTCATCGACGTCCTCATCGACTGCGATCGGGACACGATCGTGCTGAAGGTCCGGCAGGTCGGCGGGGCGGCCTGCCACAAGGGCTACCGCAGCTGCTTCTACCGACGTCTGGACGGCGACGATTGGGTCTCGGACCAGGAGCGTGTGTTCGACCCCGACGACGTCTATCGGAAGTAGCGAGATGAGTCCCTCCCAAGCCCCGCTCAAGCTCGGCATCCCGAAGGGAAGCCTCGAGAAGCCCACGATCGAGCTCTTCGCGAAGGCCGGCTGGCGCATCCAGACCAGCGGCCGGAGCTACTTTCCCACGATCGACGACCCGGGCATCCGCTGCTCGCTCATGCGCCCGCAGGAGATGTCGCGCTACATCCAGAGCGGTGCGCTGGACGGTGGCGTCACCGGTCAGGATTGGATCGTGGAGAACGGCTCCGAGGTCCACACGTTATGCGACCTCATCTACTCGAAGGTGAGCCTGCAGGGGACGCGTTGGGTGCTCGTCGTGCAGGAGGATTCTCCGGTCCGAAAGCCCGAGGACCTCGCCGGCAAGCGGATCTCCACCGAGCTCGTGAACGTCACCCGGCGCTTCTTCGACGAGCGCGAGATCCCGGTCGAGGTGGAGTTCTCGTGGGGAGCGACCGAGGCGAAGGTCGCGGAGGGCCTGGTCGACGCGATCGTCGACGTCACGGAGACCGGCTCGACCCTGCGCGCGAACAAGTTGCGGATCGTTTGCGACCTGCTGCCGTCCAACCCGCAGCTCGTCGCGAATCTCGACGCGTGGAAGGATCCCGCGCGACGCGAGAAGCTCGAGCAGATCTCGCTGCTCCTGCGGGGGGCGCTCGAGGCGCGTACCCTGGTCGGCATCAAGCTCAACGTGCGGAAGGACCAGCTGGACGAGGTCATCGCCCTCCTCCCCAGCCTCACCGCGCCGACCGTGTCGAACCTCTACCCGACCGAGCAGCTCCACGGCGAGGAATGGTTCTCGGTCGAGACGGTCATCAACGAGCCGACGGCGCGCGACCTGATCCCGGGCCTGATCAAGGCAGGCGCGATCGGGATCATCGAGTACCCGCTGAACAAGGTCGTCTGACGGCGCGGCGGACGACCGCGCTCGCCGCGGACGCGCGCCGCTTCAGGCCGACGCTTCTTCGGAGTCTTCGTAGCCGAGCGCGGCGCGGAAGGCCTCGGCCGACCCGTGCGGCATGATGTAGATGCCGTCCCAGCCGCAGACCTCTTCGCAGAGCTTGCAGCCGACGCAGGTCTTCTCGTTCACCTCGACCAAGCCCAGGTAGTTCGCCTCGTTGTCGGGCGATGGCGTGATCGAGTCGAACGGACACACGTCGATGCAGACGCCGCACCCGTTGCAGTTGTCCGGGTGCACGACCGCGAGCGGCCTCTCCGCCTTCTTCAGGACCGACGTCATGTTGCCGTACGTGTCGAGGATCGCCTCGTCCGGGCAGATCACGCCACACGCGCCGCAATCGATGCACATCGTCGGCTCGATGAAGTAGGCCTTCTTCGCGTCTCCGGAGATGGCGCGCGTCGGGCAGCGCTGCTCGCACGCGCTACAGCCCGTGCAATTTTCGGCAATGATGAAGAACGGCATGGAGAGCTACTCCATCATGTCGCGGAGGATCTCGTCCTCGCGGCCCTGTCGGATGAACTCGTCGTTGCGCCGGGCTTCGCGGAAGCCCAGGTACGTGAACCAGAACACCAGGAACAGCATTCCGATGATCGGAATGTTGTCCGGCAGGAACATGATGAACAGGAACGCCTCGAGGGCGGTCGCATCATGGGCGACATGCATGACGTTTGGCTACCAATGGCAAAAAGCAGAGTCAATCCAGGCGTTCTTCGGGATCGTCGGCTCCGTCGACGGATCGCCCCAGGCCCAAGGCGAGACGCATCTGGCCGAGCTCGTCCAGCTCGGCGCGGGCCCGGCGAAGACGCCCGAGCAGCGCCTCGACGCGTCCGATCGCGGCACGGATCTCCTCCTCCGATAGCGCCCCGGTCGCACGACGGATCTGATCGAAGCGCTCCCGCAGCTCCTCCACGCCCGAGACCCCTTCCTGCCCCAACCTCCTCAGGATCTCGCCGTGCGTCCGCACCAGCTCGTCCGTCTCCTGCATCAGCTCTGGGTCCAGCATCGCCGCGTTCCATAGCCTGCGGTCTGGACCGGCGGAAGCCCGAAAATCAGGCGACCCGTCGCGAGCGGGCCGGATCGTCCTCGCCGTCCGCGATCGCGGCGCGGGCGACGTCCACGATCCGGGGAGCGAGACGCTCCCAGGCGTGGTGCTCTCGAACGGCCTGCAGAGCCGTCCTCCCGCGGCGCGCGCAATCGCGCGGCGACGCGAGGGCCGCGACGAGCGCATCGGCGAGCGCCTCGGGACCGGCCCCGGACACGACCCACCCCGTCTCACCGTCTCGTACCCCCTTCGCGGAGGCTTCCAGCGCGATCGTCGGCGTGCCGCTGGCCATGTAGTTGAGCGTCTTGATCGGAAACCCGGACCACGACGCGCGCGGCGAG
Organism: bacterium; assembly: GCA_030430245.1. GTDB lineage: Bacteria > Desulfobacterota > Binatia > UBA12015 > UBA12015 > VGTG01. Next base: position 12,413 of record JAUIFY010000141.1, read on the forward strand.
ACGCCCACCATCGCGAGGCCGAGCTCCCGGGCCACCTGGTCGAGGTTCGTGGCCGTCTCGACCCGGACGCGTGCACCCCACCGCGTCCGGCGCAGCCGACGCGCCGCGCTTCCGCGTCTCACGTGAGTCACCAGAACCAGCTCGCTCGACGCGTCGCGCTCCTCGACCAGTCGCCACGCGTCGAGCAGCAGTCGGAGATTCTGGTAGCCGTCGAGGTTGCCCGCGAAGATCGCCCGGCGCTTCCGGAGCGTCGCCCGGTGCGGCTCGAACGGCGTCGGATCGATGCCCGGCGGGATCACGCTCAGCCGGTGGGCTTCGACACCCCGGTTCTGCAGGTGTTCGGCGACGTCGCCACTCAGGGTGACGACGCGGTCCGCCTGGCGCGGGAACGTGCGGTCGCACCACGCGCCGAATCGCCGGGCCGCTCCGCGCATCGCCCGTGGCGCGTACGTCGGGAGCTCGTCCGCGAAGACGTTGTGGCTGTGATAGACGACGGGGATTCCGCGAAGCGCCCGCACCGCGAGCGAAGTCACGAGGCCCTCGTAGTTGTGCGCGTGCAGGACCTGCAGGCTCTCGCGCTCGACGATCTGCGCGAGCCGCGCCGTGAGCGTCGCATCGACGAGCGGCCGGAGGAGCCCCGTCACTCCGCCCGCGCGTGCGCGCGGCACCGCAGGCTCGACCGCGTGCGTGCGATACGGACGCTCGCGCGCTCGCGGGTCCAGCGGCGCGATCAGGTGGGCCTCGACCCCGGTCGAGACGAGCGCCTCGCCCATCTCGTCGACGAGCACCTGCGATCCGCGGGGTGCCGGGAACGCACACGCCGCCACGAGGCCGACGCGCAGAGGCGTCCCCACTGGAATCCCGGATCTCATCTCGCTCGACCGTCCCCGGCGCGTGCGGCGCGCCGCCCACGGTCATGACATTCGCGCGCCGCTTGCGCCAGACTTCATCTCCGCACGGCGAGCGATCGCCCGGGCAGATGCTCCGGGATCGGTACCTCCAACCAATCGAGAACCGTCGGGGCGACGTCGAGAAGACGCGCGGAGCCCGCTCGCAACGGCTCGCTCGAGACCAGGACCCCAGGCACGTCCGGGGCGCGGCCAGCCCCGTGGTCGCCGCTCCAGCGTCCCCGGTTCGACGCGACGACCGTCGCCGCGGCGCCCCCCGTGCCGTCGACGAACGCCATCCTGGCTCCCGGCACGAACGACACGAGCAGATCGGGCGCACGGTCCTCGAACGGCCCGTCGAAGACGACGCGTCCCGGGTCGACGGCCGCGACGAGCGGCCCGCCGTCGACCGGGTCGACGAGGGACGCGAGACCGTCGGCGATCGCGTCCAGAAGCGCCTCGGCCTCGACGCCCGGCTCCACGATCCCCTGTGGCTCGCGCCCGTGAAGGTTCAGGTACACCTGCCCGAGGCCGAACGCGTAGGCCCGCGTTCGGCTCCAGTCGATGCCCCGCAGGCCCTCCTCCACGCCCGTCCTCACCTGCCAGCCCCGCTCGACGAGCCATCGGTTCACGCTGACGGCGCGCGTGAACGCGGAGAAGCCGTGGTCCGACACGACGAGCAGCCTCGTCCCACCGGGGAGATGTCGGGCCACGTCACCCACGATGCGATCCATGGCGCGGTAGACGTCCTCGACCGCTCCGTCCGCGCCGCTCTCCATCTCGCGGTGGAAGAGATGGGTCACGCGGTCCGTCTCGGTGAACACGGCGACCACGAGCTCGGCGTCGCGTTGATCGATCTCGTGAAGGGTCGCCCGTCGAAGCCAGTCGAGCGAGAGTGCGACGTGGCGGAGGAACCCGTCGGCGTCGAGCCACCCGTCCTCGTAGGCCTCGGTGGGCTGCGACCACCCCACCGAATCGTAGAAGCCGACCCGAGCCCAGAGCCGGGCCGCGAAGTCGTCCGGCGTCGAGACCGCGAGCCAGGCGTCGCGGGGATCCAGACTCGGTGCCGAAACGAAGACCGCGGGCGGATCGATCGTCCGCACGAAGAACCGCACCGTCGCCGGCACCGACAGGAAGGGTCCGAGATCGTAGGCGAACGCCATCGGCTCGCTCCAGCGTCCCTTCTCGACGAGGGCCCCGTCGTCGCCGACGCGGATTCGCAAGCCGCCCGTCGAGCGCTCCATGCGGACCGCCGGCGCGGCGCTCCGGCGGCCGGCCAGCTCGATCGGCGCGAGCGTCCCCTCGGCGCGCGTGCCGTCCCAGTCGAGCGATCGCATCCGGGGCGCGGCCTCGCTCGCGTCGCCGGCCGCGGCGAGGACGGTGTAGCGACTCACGGCGAGACCCGCGTCCGGTACGCCGACGCCGCCGAGCACCCGGCTCCCCGCGTCGTCCCCCGCCTCCGGGAATCCGTACGGCACGCGCAGCACCACGCTCCGGCGCCCCGCGTCGCCGGCCATGCGCCAGAACGATCGGCCGGCACGTCGCGACCGCAGCGCGGGAGACCTCACGGGGAGGCCCATCCAAACGACCGGGGGCTCCAGGGCCTGAGCCGCGCTGGCGAGGCGGTACGTGCCCGGCTCGCGGCGAACGAGGCCGAAGACGCCGTGGTCGGACGGCGGCAGCCCGGTCGCGAACGAACTCCACGCGACCGGCGAGAGCGGCGGCGTCGTCGTCCCGAGCGACCGCAGGTCGCCCCCCGCGATCATCGCGTCCAGGTTCGGCAACCGCCCGGCCGCGCGGAACCGCTCGAGGAGCGCGGGGTCCACCCCGTCGAAGCCCAGCACGACCACGCGCGGATTGCCGGGCACACCGCTCCCGCGGCGCTCGCAAGAGCCGAGCAGGAGCAGCCCGACGCAGGCGAGCATCGCGGAGCAGCTCGCGCGAAGCCGAAGACGCATCCCCCGAGCAGGCCTGGGGATCGCCGCGGCGTCAACCCAGGCGATGCGTCGAAGCCGCGATCAGGCGTTCTCGGCGAACCACTCGACCGTGCGCTTCATTCCCTCGTCGAAGTCGACGAGCGGCTCGTACTTCAGGAGCTCGCGCGCTTTCGAGATGTCCGCCAGGGTGTGCTTCACGTCGCCCGCGCGGTCGGCCTCGTGGTTGCGCTTCACGGGCTTGCCCAGATGCTTCTCGACCTGGTCCAGCACGTCGAGAAGCGAATAGCGCTGATTGCACGCGATGTTGAACGGCTCGCCAGCCACCCCCGGTGCCTTGGCCGCGAGGAGGTTCGCCGAGACCACGTTGTCGATGTACGTGAAGTCGCGCGACTGCTTGCCGTCCCCGTGGACCTCCGCCGGCTCGTCGGCCAGCGCTGCGGTGATGAACCGCGGGACCACCGCCGCGTACTTCGACTCGGGATCCTGACGGGGGCCGAACACGTTGAAGTAGCGCATCGAGACCGTCTCGAGGCCGTAGAGATTCGAGTAGATCCGGCAGTAGTACTCGCCCATGATCTTCGACGCGGCGTACGGCGAGATCGGCTGTGGCGTCTGGGTCTCGACTTTCGGCAGGGTCGGATCGGCGCCGTAGACCGAGGAC
>JAUIFY010000142.1 GCA_030430245.1 bacterium
CGAGATCCACACCGAGAGCCAGCGCGCCGAGCTGCTCGAGGTGAACCCCCGCGGCGAAGTGCCGGCCCTGCGCGACGGCGAGACGGTCGTGGCCGACTCGAAAGTGATCGGAGAGTACGTGGAGGAGCGGCACCCGACGCCACCCCTGCTGCCGACCGATCTCGCGGCGCGCGCGCGCGCGCGTCGCATCGAGCTCTTCGCCGACGGCCCACTCGATGCGTCGACCCTCATGATCGCGCTGTTCGAGGTCTTTCGGCCGGCGTTGGCCGAGACCCACCCGACCGCCGTCGCCGCGGCGGCCGCCCTCCACCGAAAGCGGCAGGAGGAGCTCGACCGAGAGCTCGAGGGGCGTGAGTACTTCGTCGACACCTTCTCTCGCGCCGACATCGCCGTCGCCCCGCACGTCATCATGGCCGCGGCGATCGGGCACGGTGTTCCTCCCGAGCTCGCGAACCTGACGGCGTGGCTTGCCCGGATGAACGAGCGCCCGAGCGTGCAGCGGACCACGAGCGAGGCTCTCGCCGCGTTCGCCGCGCAGCAGGAGGAGAAGGAGCCGTTCTTCTCGAACGATCGGCTCCACTGGCGCAGCGATCGCATCGAGGCTCTCGTCAAGATCGGCCTCGGCGCGTGGCTGCTCGAGGACATCGAGAAGGGCGGGGCGTTCTTGCCGGAGTGAGCCGTACGGACCGCGGATCGACGCCCCTCCGTTGCATCCCTCGACGGTTTACGGAAGCTGTAGCGGAGGAGGTCCACGATGGAGTCCCTGACCGAACGCCAGAAGCAGCTCGTCGACATCTGGGAGCGCCACATCGGCTACGAGTTCGAGGACAACGACGAGAACAAGACCGTCGACACGATGGTCGACGACGCCTACGTCAATCACATACCGACGCAGGCCGGCGCGGTCGGCAAGGAAGCGCTCCGCGCGTTCTACGGCCAACATTTCGTCCATCAGGTGCCGGAGGACTGGACCATCGTTCCGCTCTCGCGCGTCGTCGGACACGACCACCTCGTGGACGAGATGTACACGGAGTTCACGCACTCCGTCACCATGGACTGGTTGCTTCCCGGGATCGCCCCGACCCAGAAGAAGTTGAAGATCGTCGTCGTGGTGATCGCGAGCTTTCGCGATGGGAAGCTCGCCCACGAGCACATCCACTGGGACCAGGCGTCCGTTCTCGTCCAGGTCGGCCTGCTCGACCCCGTCGGACTCCCCGTCACCGGGGCCGAGGCCGCCGAGCGGGCGCTACGCGATCGGACCGAGTAGCGTCAACGGCAGACGGCCGCGCCCGCGATCTCGACCGCGTGGCAGGCGATCGAGGAGTCGTCCTCTCCGGACACGGCGCTCCACTCGGCGAGGGTCTCCTGCGTCACCTGGCCGGCGGCGTCGTGGGCCCAGGAGAAGCCCGCCTCGGGATCGTACACGTTGCCGCCTGCGACGAGCCCGCGAATCTCGTACCCCGTGCTGACGTTGACCGTCCCGATCCCCGCGAAGAGGTTGTCGCGAATCTCGTAGCGATGCTGCGGCTGGCCCGCCTCACCGCCCTCTTCGTCCGGCGCACCGACCGTGAGCGCGGCGTAGCGGTTCGCCGGCCCGATGCATTGGTTGTCGAGGATCCGGACGATGCCGTCCTGTGCCTTGCCCTCCACTCCGACGTTCGTCCAGATGCACGACTCCCAACCAACCGACGTCGAGAGCACGTTGTCGGTCACGTCGAGACCGAGAACGGTGGCGAGCTCCCCCGCGTCGATGCGGATTCCGACATCGCCGAGACGCCAGGGCTCCCAGTCGGAGCTGATTCGGTTCTCCGCGATGCGGATCCCGTCCATGTCGCGCGTTCGGCACAGGTCCGGTCCCGCGTCCGGTCGAACCGCGATCGCTTGCTTCCAGTCGCGAAACACGTTTCCGCGAACGGTCCATCCTCGCGTGCAGGGGCCGGCCGCGATCGCGTACGTCGGCTCACACCCTTCCGTCTCGAGCCCGCTCGAACACGGGAACCAGCTCCCCGGATCGGCATCGAAGACGCTGCTCGAGACCTCGATGCCGTCGATCTCGTCCCAGAGCTCGATGCCCCGTGCGTGGCCTCCCGCGGGACCATGAGGTCGAACCGTCAGGTGCTCGAACCGGTAGGGGCCGAGAATGCGGCTGCCCACGCCCGAGCCGCGCACCGCGTCGCCGCCGTATCCATCCACGAGCACGTTCGCGACCGACAGGAACGACAGGGGCGAGCCCTCGACGAAGAGGAGAAACACCGCGCGACCGCTCTCCGCCGGGCATCCCCGATTGACGTCGAGAAGCTCGAGGTCGTGCACCGCGACCTGAGTCACCCCGGAGCCACCCAAGGCAGGGCGAAGAAAGCCCGACTCGGCGGGACAGTCGCTGCCGAACCCCACGGCGGTGAAGTGCGCCAGCTCGAGGCCGCTCCGACCGCGGGCGTTCACCACCCCGAAGTCGAGCCCGGCGCTCCCGTCGAGGACCGCTTCATCGTCCTCGTCGAAGGGCGGATACGCGCCATCGGCGTCGGCGTCCCACCCCACGAGCGCGAAGGGCCGGGTCGGGCGCGCGAATCCATCCGCGGCCACCGTCCCCAACACACCGGACATCGAGGGCACCACCGTTTCCTCACAGCGACCGCGAAAGCAGACGGCCTGCACGGCGTTGCGCACCGGCGAACCGAACGCGTCCATGGCGGCGGCGATGGTCGCGTACGGACGCCGGGGTGTGCCGTCACCGAACGGACCGCCGTGCTCACAGTCGACGTAGACGAGTCGGTCGTCGACGCCGTCGTCGTCGACATCGGTGGTCGAACCGTCACAGATGCGGCAATCCTCCACCTCGCCGACGACGCCATCTCGATCCAGATCGAACCCACACGGGCGCGACGCGTACCCGGGCTCGCGCGGGTCGACGTCGGGCCGTGCGCGATCGTCGGGCCACGGCTGCGGCACGATCGCCGCCGCCGTCGGCGCGGGCTCCGGCTCCGCTACCGCGCCGGTCGCGGACGAGCCGCCCCCGCCGCCTCCGCACGCGGCGAGCGCCAACGAAGCGAGGGTCCAGGCGACCACGTCGCGCACCTTCTCGCTCGGGACGCGCATGCACGCGATGATCGCGCGTCCGCGCGAACGTGCTAAAGGGACTTTTCGACGTCGACCCCAAAGAAGCCGATGCTACCGCGCGACACCTATCGGCTCGTCGATCGGGAGAGCCATGGCGGGGCGCAGGACGGGCTCTTCAGACGACTTCGATCCGCACCACGTTCGTCTCGGATGCGCGACCGAACGGCAAGCCTGCCGTGAACACGACACGCTCACCGGGGTCGAGGCCGAGCCAGTCCACGAGTTGGGGGAGCACGCGTTCGCAGGCCGTGTCGAACTGATCGCCGATCGAATCCAGGTGCATCGGATCGACGCCCCACACGAGGTTCAGCATCCGCGACGCATTCTCGTCCGATGTGACCGCGACGATCGGCTGCGGCGGGCGCCAGCGCGCGATCGACCGCGCCGTCGCGCCGCTCGTCGTGAGAGCGATGATGGCCCGAGCGCCGCACGACTCGGCCGCGAGGCACGCACTTCGCGACGCCGCGTCGGCCACGGACAGCGTCTCGCTCGGATCCCAACCCAAGTCCGCGCGGTCGCCCGCGTACGCCTCGGCCCGGCCGACGATGCGGCACATCGTGCGCACCGCCTCGACCGGATGCGCGCCGTTCGCGGTCTCTCCCGAGAGCATCACGGCGTCGGTGCCGTCGAGGACCGCGTTGGCGACGTCGGTCGCTTCCGCCCGCGTCGGGACGGGCGCCTGAACCATCGACTCGAGCATCTGCGTCGCCGTGATCGCCGGCTTCCCCTCGCGACGGCACACGGCGAGGATCCGCTTCTGCAGGATCGGGACGTCCTCGATCGGACATTCGACGCCGAGATCGCCGCGGGCGACCATCACCGCATCCGCCTCCCGAGCGATCGGCTCGATGCGGCTCACCGCCTGCGCCTTCTCGATCTTGGCGACGATGCCCACCCCATGACCGCGGCGCGCGATCTCCTCCCGCAGCTTCGCCACGTCCTCGGGCGCGCGAACGAAGGAGAGCCCGACGTAGTTCACCCCAGCGGCCAGAACGACGTCCAGATCCGCCAGGTCCTTCTCCGTGACGGACGGCAACCGCGTGCCGCCGCTCGGAAGCGATAGCCCTTTGCGATCGTCGAGCGGGCCGCCCACGACGACTCGCGTCCGTACGGCAGGCGGCCGCACCTCGAGCACCTCCAGCCGCACCAGACCATCGTTGAGATGGATGAGCGCTCCGGGCTCCGCATCGTCGCAGAGCTGAGCGTAATTCACCGACACCCGGGTCTCGTCCCCTACGACGTCTTCCGTCGTCAGCACGAACTCCGCCCCGTCGGCGAGATCCACGGGGCCGGCCGCGAACCTCCCGATGCGGAGCTTCGGCCCCGCGAGGTCGGCGAGGATCGCGAGCGGGTGGGATCGAGCCGCGGCGCGCTCCCGAAGCCTTCCGATCATCGCGCGGAGGCTCTCGTGCGTCCCGTGCGCGCAGTTGACCCGCGCGACGTCGATCCCGGCCGCGAGCAGGGCGTCGATCCGTTCGACCGAGTCCGACGTCGGCCCGATCGTCGCCACGATGCGAGTCCGTCGCGGGCGTGTTCCGTCACGGGGGAGCATGTCCTCCTTGGTACGCGTCGCGGCCGCCGACGCAAGGGACCGGACCATTCGGGAGAGCCCGGCCCCTCAGAGCAGGAGGAGCGCCAGCGCGAAGACCGCGCCGGTCCAGAACAGAGCCACGAAGGTGTAGCCCATGATCTCGCGCGCGCCGATGTTCGCGATCATCAGCACCGGCATCAGAACGAGCGGCTGCACCAGGTTCGTCCATTGGTCGCCCAGGGCGACACCCATCGCCACCCGCGGCAAGTCGGCGCCGACCTGCTGGGCGGCCGCCATCATGATGGGCCCCTGAACCGCCCACTGGCCTCCGCCGCTCGGGATGAAGATGTTGAGGATCCCTCCCGCCAGGAAACCGAACACCGGGAGCGTGCCCGGCGCCGAGATCGAAGCGAAGAACTCGACGACCATCCGCGCGAGCCCGGAGTCGGCCATGAGCGCCGCGATGCCGGCGTAGAACGGATACTGCAGAAGGAAGGGCGCCGCGACCCGGCCTCCGTCCGCGATGACCTCGGCGTACTTGAGAGCCGAGCCTGCGAGCGCGATACCGGCGATCAAGAACGCGAAGTTCAGGATGTTGAGCTCGAGGCCACGATCGCGCGCGAAGAAGTGGACGGCGAGAAAAAACACTCCCATCGCCACGACCGGCAAGCTCACGAACGGAGAGCGCTCGAACCTCCGGGCGGGCGTGTCCTCGATCGGGGCCGCGACCGGCTCCTCCTCCGGCGGCAGGTTCATCTCCTCGATCGACCCGTCGTCCGGGCGGAGCGACGCCATCACCAGAGGAAGCGAGAACAACACGAAGAGCGCCAGACCCACGTTCCACGCGGTGAAGAGCGTCTCGGAGGTCGGAATGAGGCCGATCTGCTCCTCCAGGAAGTTCCCCGGAGTCGCGATCGCGAGGCCGACGGAGCTCGTGATCCCCTGGTGCCAGATGACGAAGCCAGAGAACGACGACGCCACGAGCAGCGGATAGTGGACGCGGATTCCCTTTCGCTGACAGGCTTCGCCGACCGCCCGCGCCATGATCCCCGCACCGACCAGGCTGAGCCCCCACGAGAACAGCGCGAGCACCCCCGTGATGAACGAAGCCAGCGCGTAGGCCATCGATGCCGACGTCACGAGCCCGGCGATCCGCAGCAACCCACGACGGACCGGGGGCGTGTTCGCGAAGGCGTAGCCGAACAGCAGCGTCAAGCTGATCTGATTCGTGAAGGTGAGAAGGTTCCAGAATCCGTCGCCCCACGACTCGATCGAGGCTTCCAGCGGATACCCCGCGACGACCACGGCGAGAACCACCGTCAGGAACGTCAGGAGAATCGCGACCGCGAACGCGTCGGGCATCCAGCGGATGAAGATCCGAACGAGGGCGGGCACGACGCGGCTCATCGCACGGACCCTAGCCTGCACGTCTCACCGGGTCACACTCTTTCGGGTCGCTCGCACCGCGTGCTCCCGGCCTTCTCGTCCCAGGCTCCTCGAGGTCGCGGGACGACACCGGCGTCGTCCGCGGCCCGGGGGCCACGGCCGGCACGCGCGTGGGCATCGGACCCTCTCGACTCGTCGACGACCTCTCCTGGCGATCGGCCCCGCGCCCGTCGAGACTTCCGGCGCCGACCGCGTTCGGATACATCGACCGGTCATGAGCGCGACGAACGAGGACACGCGGCGACTCGTCTCGGATGCACCCTGGCCCGGCCTCCGGGGACACGACCGCGCCACCATCCTGGAACACGACGTCGAAGCGGAGAGCTGATGCGCATCTACGCCAACACCGACCAACGGCTTCCCCTCGCTCGAGTGGCCGAATACGCGCAGCGCGCCGAGCGCATGGGGTACGACGGCCTGAACGTTCCGGAGGCCGTCCACGACGGACTTCTGGTCGCGTCGCTGGCGTTGCAGGCCACGACCCGCCTGCACGTCGCGACGAGCGTGCTCGTCGCGTTCACGCGCAGCCCGATGACGACCGCGATCGCGGCGTGGGACCTGCAGGCGTTCTCCGAAGGGCGCTTCGAGCTCGGGCTCGGCGCCCAGGTGCGAGGAAACGTCGAGGATCGGTACGGTGCGGCCTGGTCGCCTCCCGTCGCACGCATGCGCGAGTTCGTCGGCGCGATGCGGGCGACGTTCGCCTGCTGGCAGCATGGAGAGAAGCTCTGCTTCGAGGGCGAGCACTACAAGCTGACCCGCATGCAGCCGTTCTTCGCCCCGGAGCCACTCGAGGTCGGGCCCGTCCCGATCTCCCTCGGAGCCGTCGGCCCGCACATGACCGCGCTCGCCGGAGAAGTCGCCGACGGGCTCATCACGCACCCGACCAACACGCACCCCCGCTATCTGCGCGAAGTCATCCGCCCGCGCCTCGCGAAAGGCGCGAAGCGCGCGGGACGCGACGAGAGCGCGATCTCCCTGCACGTCGGACCTCTCTGCGTATCGGGCCGCGACGCGACGACGGTCGCCGTCCAACGCGACCAGCAACGACAGCTCTTCGCATTTCTCTACTCGACGCCGCAGTACTGGCCGAGCCTGGAGCTGTTCGGCTGGGGCGACCGCGGAGAGGAGCTCCGTCGGCTCACCCGCGAGAACCGCTGGGACGACCTCCCGAAGGTCGTCGACGACGAGATGCTCGACACGTTCCTCGTCGCGGGCACCTACGACGAGCTGCCCCACATCCTTCGCGAGACCTACCAGGATCTCGCCGGGGCGCTGGTCTTCCCCATGCCCGCGGACCCGGCGGACGACGCCCTCGCGGCCCGCGCGATCGCCTCCCTGCGCGCGTGACGCGGAGAGGCGCCCGGTCGGGCCATGAATCGGGGGGCACGCAAGGGTGCACACCGAGCGTTCACGACGTATTCGGCGGCCTGTCATTCGGCCGTAACGGGCGGACGGTAGAGTCGTCCGCATTGGCCACAGGAGAGCTCCAAAGGCTCTCGGCAGCTTCCCCTGGTCACGCGAGCCCCCCCTGCTCGCCGCGACCCCGCGGCCGGCTTCCTCAGCCGGGCCGCGGGGTCGCAACCCCCCGAGGACCAGCCGTCCGGGACCGCCCGCTCGGCGCGGGGCCTCGGTTGCGGGCCACCGCACACGCTTCTATATCGACGTGCACGCGCGCCCCCCAACCGGTCCGGCGCGCGCTCCGCGCGATGGATCTGCATTTCAGCGACGAAGACGAGGCGTTCCGGCGGGAGCTGGCGGCGTGGCTCGACACCGAGCTGTCCGGCCCATTCGGGCACGTCCGCGGCCGGGGCGGCCCCGGGGACGAGCACTCCCTCTTCGAGGAGCGCCTCGCGTGGGAGAAACGCCTCGGCGAGGCCGGCTGGATCGGCGTCGGATGGCCGAAGGACTACGGCTGCCGCGACCTGCCCTTCGCGCAGCAGGTCATCTTCCACGAGGAATACGCCAAAGCCGGCGGCCCCGGGCGGCTCAGTCAGGTCTCCGAGAATCTGCTCGGCCCCACCCTCCTCGCGTTCGGCACGGAGGAGCAGAAGCGGCGCTTCCTGCCCCCGATCATCAAGGGGGAGGAGATCTGGGCCCAGGGCTACAGCGAGCCGAACGCCGGCTCCGACCTCGCGAACGTGCAGACGAAGGCCGAGCTCGTCGGCGACGAGTGGGTCCTACACGGCCAGAAGGTCTGGACGTCCGGCGGTCAGTGGGCCGACTGGTGCTTCGTCCTCTGCCGGACCGAGCCCGACGCGGCGACGAGCCACAAGGCTCTGTCGTACCTCCTCGTGCCGATGAAGCAGGCCGGCATCGAGGTCCGGCCGATCGTCCAGATGACCGGAACCTCGGAGTTCAGCGAGGTCTTCTACGACGGCGCGCGGACGCCTGCCGACCACATCGTGGGCGGGCGCGGAGACGGATGGAAGGTCGCCATGGGGACGCTCGCCTTCGAGCGGGGCGCGTCGACCCTCGGACAGCAGGCCCTGTTCGCCAACGAGCTCCGCGAGATCTTCGAGACCGCCCAGCGCAACGGGAAGGCCCGGGACCCCGTCATGCGCCAGCGACTCGTGGATGCCTGGATGGGCCTCCGAATCATGCGCTTCAACGCAATCCGGACGCTCGGCAACGTCGACGACGCGGCCCTCAGCCGCGAGGCCATGATCACCAAGCTCTACTGGGCCACGTGGCACCGAGAGCTCGGCAAGCTCGCCATGGACGTGCTCGGCCCGGAGGCGGAGATCGCCGAGGCCGCGCCGTACGAGCTGAGTCGTCTTCAGGCCATGTACCTCTTCACCCGCTCGGACACGATCTACGCGGGAACGAACCAGATTCAACGCAACATCATCGGCGAGCGGGCCCTCGGCCTGCCGCGCGAGCCCCGCGCGACGCCGGCCAAGTAGGAGAGCCCATGCCCCCTTCGCCCCCGCCCTACCCGGAGGGGAAAAACCTCCTGGCCGGAAAGACGATTCTCGTAACCGCCGCAGCCGGGACGGGAATCGGGTTCTCGACCGCCAAACGCGCTCTCGAGGAGGGCGCCGAAGCGATCCTGATCAGCGACATCCACGAGAAGCGGCTCGCGTCGGCCGCGGACGCACTCGCCGAGGTGGCCGGGGGACGGCCGGTCCACCAGCAGATCTGCAACGTCACCCAGGAAGACGACGTGCAAGGCCTGATCGCGAAGGGCACCGAGACGCTCGGCCGAATCGACGTCCTCGTGAACAACGCGGGTCTGGGTGGAACCACGAACCTGGTGGACATGACCGACGACCAGTGGAACGCGATCCTCGACGTCACGCTGAACGGCACGTTCCGGATGACGCGTGCGGCACTCCGCTACATGCAGCCTCGCGGGGCCGGGGTCATCGTGAACAACGCCTCGGTCCTCGGCTGGCGAGCGCAGGCGGGCCAGGCGCACTACGCGGCGGCAAAGGCCGGCGTGATGGCCTTGACGCGCTGCGCGGCGATCGAGGCCGCCCCGATGGGTGTCCGGATCAACGCAGTCGCACCCAGTCTGGCGATGCATCAGTTCCTCTCGAAGGTCACACCTGAGGACCTCCTGGAGGAGCTCGTCTCCCGGGAGGCGTTCGGGCGCGCGGCCGAGACCTGGGAGGTCGCCAACGTCATCGTCTTTCTCGCGAGCGACTACTCGTCCTACATGACCGGGGAGGTGGTGGCGGTCTCGAGCCAGCACCCCTGATCGAGCGGCGGCCCGGAGCGACCTGCGCCCGGCCGTTGGGACGTCCTGCCCGGCCCGCGTCGGGCCAGGATCCGGCACAGGGCATGACCGCGCCCCGCCCGGCTCGAGCCCCGGTCGATCCTGTGGCGATCAGTCGGCCGAGAGGACGGCGCGAATCTCGCGTTCGAGAACCTTGCGCGCGCGAGGGGCGGCGAGGTGCTCGTGGCGGCGAAGCTCCTCCCAATGGCTCCAGCTCGACGTCGCGGCGAGGGCCCGGATCGCTTCGCGCCGGTCGTTCCCCGACAGCGACGAGAGCTCTGCCTCGAAGATCCGCGCGATCTCGTCTCGGTCGCGCTGGCGGAGCCGCTCGTTGCAGCGAGCGATCGCCGGCGAGACCGGCTCGTACCGCTGGGCGCCCCGACGCACCGGCGAGATCCGCTCGTTGAGACGGGCCTGCTGGACGACGAACGCCACGACGCGGTCGGCGAGCGTCCCCGTGACCTTCACTCTCCGCAACGAGCGCAGCACTCGACCGTACTGCAGCTCGCACACCGCAGCGAAGAGCGTCTCCAGATGGTCGAAATGCCGAAACACCGCGCGAACCGAGACCCCGGCTCGCTCCGCGACGTGTCGCGCGGTCGGGTGTACGTCACCCGCTTCGAGACAATCGATCATTCCCTGCGTGACGGCCTTCTGCGTCCGCTCGGCGCGAGCGTGACGCCCGTCGTGGATCACGCGGGGCTGATCGATGAACGCGCCGACGCCGACCGACGACCCGCGCCCGGCTTCCCCGGAAGACTCCGCAGACTCCGACATCATCATGAACGACTCCAGACCATGAACGACCACCCCGCGGCGGCCCGTCGAGCGGCGCCTCTCCGCTCGCATCCGCCGTCGACCCGCGGGTAGCCTAGAGCACTCATCCTCAACTGTCGATGGGCTCACCCCATCAGAGCCTATAGAGTCTCGCTGTACTCGCCCGCGTCGCACGTGCTAGCGCCCCTTCCATGGACTTCGGCTTGGCGCTCGTGGGAAGACCCGCCAGAGAGCTCATCCAGCTCGCACGGCAGGCGGAGGAGCAGGGGTTCTCCACCGTCTACGTTCCCGACCACTTCGCGAACGAACCCCCCGGCACCGGTCAGCTCGACGAAACGATCGTCCAGGAGGCGATCGCGATGCTCGCCGGGATCGCGGCGAGCACGAGCCGCATCCGGCTCGGGGGCCACGTGCTCTGCAACCTCCTACGCCACCCCGCACTCACGGCGCAGGCGGTCGGGACGATCGACCAGATCTCGGCGGGGCGCGCCATCCTCGGGATCGGCGCGGGCTGGACCCGAAACGAGTTCGAGATGACGGGTCTTCCCTTTCCCGAGATCAAGCCCCGGCTCCGAATGCTCGACGAGGCGATCCGCGTGATCAAGTCGCTCTGGACACGGAAGCGGACGACGTTCGACGGTGAGTTCTTCCGACTGAAAGACGCCTTCATCACGGCCCAGCCCGACTCCGCCCCGCACCCGCCCGTTCTGATGGGCGGCAGCGGGAAGGGCCTCCTGCGCATCGCGGCGCGCGAAGCCGACGTCGTCAATATCATCATCGACACCGGCAGGGCGGGAACGGTTCTGCCGAGCGAGCTCGCGAAGCTCACCGACGATGGATTCCGCGCAAAGGTCGACTTCGTGCGATCGGAGGCCGCGAAGCACGGCCGGACTCTCACCATCTCGACGACCGTGTTCGTGCCCTACCTGTCCGACGACGAGGACACGGCCGCGCGCATGGCCGAGGGAATCGCCGCAGGCTTCGGACTCGACGGAGAGCAGGCCCGGCGAATGCCGCTTGCCCTCATCGGCACGCCTGAGCAATGCATCGAAGAGCTGAAGCGCCGCGAGCGCGAGTGGGGGGTGGAGCACGTCGTCCTGTCGGGCGGCGCCGGTCCGGAGCTCATCGAGCGATTCGGCACGGAGATCCTCCCGCACGTCTGATCCAGCGGGCGGGAGCGGGCTCGCACCCGCTCCTGCGATCGTGCGATACGAGGGAATGCGCTCCTGGGTCGCCGTCCTCGCTGCCGTCTCCTTTTCGTGCTCGTTCGAAGGGCCGGGACAGTTCGAGTGGAGTCCGCCCGGCAAGCCGGCGACGAGAGTCGAGCTCCGACCGCGCGAGGCGTGCGCGGATCGCGACCCGAACCGCCGAGCGTTCTTCGGAGACCTCCACGTCCACACCGGCCTCTCGATGGATGCACGCACCCGCGACCTGATCCTGACTCCGAGCGACGCGTACCGCTACGCGACGGGCGAAGCCGTCTCTCTGCCGCCGCTCGACGCGCAGGGCAACGGGACGCGCGCGGTCCGGATCGGACGCCCGCTCGACTTCGCTGCCGTCACGGACCACGCGGAGTTCCTGGCCGAAACGGCTCTCTGTACGACACCGGGCTCGGACGCGTACGACACGACGGAGTGCCGGATCTACCGGGGAGAGACCCGTGGTTGGCTCTCGTGGCTCATCGGCGCGAAGGGCGTCGGCGCGAAGATCACCGGCCTGGTCGGCCTCTCGGGGCGGCCGGAGGCCCTCTGCGGAGCCGACGGCGACCGATGCCGCCGCGTCGTGTCGCGACTCTGGCAGGAGACGCTCGACGCCGCCGAGGAGTGGTACGATCGCTCGGCCGCGTGCCGCTTCACCACGTTCCCCGCGTGGGAGTACAGCGCATCTCCCTACCAATCCAAGGTCCATCGCAACGTCATCTTGCGGAACGAGATCGTACCGGAGCTCCCGATCTCCTGGATCGATCAACCCGAGGCGGAAGGGCTCTGGCGCGAGCTTCACGAGCAGTGCCTCGACACGGACAGCGGCTGCGACGCTCTCGCCATTCCGCACAACATGAACCTCTCGAACGGACGCGCCTTCGACGTCTGGTACCGCGACCGCCCGCTCGCCGCGCAGCAAGAGGCTGCCGTGCTGCGGGCCGGCATCGAGCCGATCGCGGAGATGATGCAGGTCAAGGGTGAATCCGAATGCCGCAACGGCCTTTGGGGTGTCGCGGGCGAGCCCGACGAACTCTGCGACTTCGAAAAGATTCGGGCGGCGACGAACCCCGAGGCCTGCCAAGGAGAGATCGGCGCCGGCGCCATGACCGGTCGCGGCTGCGTGTCTCGGGTGGACTTCGTGCGGCATGCGATCGTCCAGGGCCTCGCCGAGGGCGCGAGGATCGGCGTGAACCCGTTCCGCGTGGGCTTCATCGGGAGCACGGACACGCACAACGCGACCCCCGGTGCGGTACAGGAGGCGACGTACGCCGGAAGCCGTGGCGCCGAAAACGCGACCGCGGCGCAGCGGCTGACGTACGACCCCGACCGGCCCACGATGCAGAGCGAAGTCGTCCGCAACCCCGGTGGACTCGCCGGGGTCTGGGCCGAGGAGAACTCCCGCGACGCACTCTTCGACGCCATGCGCCGCCGAGAGACCTTCGCGACGAGCGGCCCGCGCATTCAGCCGCGCTTCTTTGCCGGCTGGCGTCTCCCCGGCGACCTGTGCGACCGACCGGACTTCGTACCCACGGCCTACGAGCACGGCGTTCCGATGGGCGGGGACCTCCCGCCCCCACCGGTGGACGCCGGAGCGCCGACGTTCGTCGTTCACGCGATGCGAGACCCGGGCGACCCCGGGCTTCCGGGAGGTCTTCTGCAGCGCGCCCAGATCATCAAGGGGTGGGTCGGCGACGACGGCAACTACCACCAATCCGTCCACGACGTGGCCGGTACGCGAGAGAACGGTGCGACCGTCGACCTCGAAACGTGCGAGCCGAGCGGCCCCGGCTACCACGTCTTGTGCGGGCAGTGGCGCGACCCCGATTTCGATCCGGATCGACCCGCCGTCTACTACGCGCGGGTCGTCGAGAATCCGAGCTGTCGCTGGTCGTGGCGCCAGTGCTCGGCACTCGAACCGGAGGATCGCCCCGAAGGCTGCAACCTCCCCTTCGTCCCGAAGATCATCCGCGAGCGCGCCTGGACCTCGCCGATCTGGTTCTCGCCTTCCGGCCGAGGACCTTCCGCCGGAACTCCTGGATGACGGGCAGCCGCTCGATCCACGGCGACGCGTCGGCGCGGGCCGGATCGTGGACGCTCTGGGGCCCCGCGAAGCCGTCTGGAATCTGGGAGACGAACACGGGCGGATCCTGACTCTCGTCGAGGAAGTGGTACTCGTAGCCGGGAACGCAGAGGTCCTCGTCGGCGACCACGTCGATCGTGCGCAGTCCGAAGGTCGAGAGCTCCGTCGTGAGGGCCTGCGGCGGAATGATCCAGGCGTGTCGCGGCCCCGCGAAGAACATGTACTGCGCGCGCCGGTTCTTCGACAGGATCCGGAACCGCTCGAGACGGCCACCGTACATCGTGCTGGTCGAGGTCGTCGTCTCGAGCACCCCGCGCGAGAAGTCGGGCTCGAAGCCCTTTGCGAACCGCAGCGAGGTCGGATCGTTCTTCCGCGTGAAGCGGGCAATGGAGCGCCCCCCGTGGACCCGGTTGCGCGGATCGGCCGCGGCCTTGCGTCGGGGCGCCAGGAAGTCCGCGTACGGCAGCACCCGGTCGCGCTCCGAGCGCCGGAGGACCAACCGGACCCCCTTCTCGTCGTAGGGCACGCGCGCCACTCGTCGACTCAGGACGTCGAGCGCGGCTTGCATCTCGAGTGGGAGGTCGGTCGTCTCCTCCATGGAGGTCGTGACCTCGTAACCATCCTCGTCGACGACCTCGACGTCGCCCTTGCCGATCCAATAATCGTCCACGGGCCCCGCGAGGTGCGACGGCGAGCGCCAGATGAGCGAGATGTCCTTGTAGAAGATGCGCGGATGGATGACCGTTCGATTCGGAGCGCGTTCACCCTGCCGGAGATAGGCGACGAAGAACCTCAGATCCGGGTTCTGGTACAGCTGGGTGAGAAAGATCGTGGTGTCGAACAGGCGGAGCCGGAACCGAGGGACGTAGCCTTCGCTCAGCAGGCGCGAAGGCCTCTTCTTCGCCTCGCCAACGGGACGCAGCCGTGCTCCCGCCGCGAGAAGCGCCTCGAACTCCCTCTGGACACTCGCACGAGACCTTTCCTCGGGAGCCACACTCGGAACGATCGCCTCCGGAATCGGCATGCCTCCGTCCTACACCGAGTTCGGGCCCGAGCCGAACGGAGGCGGTCTTCTAGCGCTACTTCTTCTTCGCGAGGAACCTGTCGCCGTCGTTCTTCTTGATGTCCTCGGCGTCGAACGTGATCTCCCAGCACGCACCGGTGGAGTCGTTCTTGGCTTGTGCGACGACCGGTGCACTGAGAGGACTCTCCGGGAGACGGAGACGCTCCCCCTTGCCCTTGGCCAGGATCAGACCGGTCGGAATCCCCGTCACCTTGAACTTGGCCTGCTTGACGCCGAAGGCCTCCTGACCCGGGTCCTTGTAGCGGAAGCCGCTGGTCCCCAGGGGCTTCCAGTACCCATCGCCCGGCGTGAGTCCGCCTCCGAGGACGTACCCGTTCGCGTCGTACATGCAGACGTCGATCTGATCGGAGGTCGGCTCCGTGGGATCTCCGAAGTCTCCCGGATCGATGTCGGCGTCGATTGCGCGGAACACCATCTTGTCCTTCGAGTCGCTCTTCCCCTGACGCATCAGGAGCTTGCCTCGGAACACTTCGTCGCAGCCGGCCGACGGCGTATCCGGGCACGACGTTCCTTTCTCGACCGTGAAGGTATCCAGCACGGTGCCGGTCTCGTCGAGAAACGTGGCGACCGCGGTGTTCCCGTCCACGTCGACGACGAGCGAGCCCAGCTCCGACATTGCCGCAGCCATGACGGGATGGGGGTAGTCGGGCACCGACGTGTTCGGCCGCTTCTCGCTCGCGCTGCCCGCGACCACGTACACGGCCCCCGAGTGGGGGACCTGGCCACGGTTCACCTTCTCGTACGCGTTGTCCACGAGCGGATCTCCCGTGCCGCCGTCGACCAGGTGCTCCGGCCCGAAGGTCGTCGAGAGTCCGTAGTGCCCATCGATGAAGTAGCTGCGCTCGTAGTTGTGGCTGTGTCCCGTGAGGACCATGTCGACGCCGTAGTCCTCGAGAATCGGGACGGCCCACTCCCGGATCTGCACCTCGTTCGCTTCGAC
>JAUIFY010000143.1 GCA_030430245.1 bacterium
CGGCACGAGATTCCGGCGTTTTCTCGAGCGGCCCCACGCGGGGGTGTGTCGATCCGGAACCGACCGGACACCCGGCCATTCCGTTTGGGGACGGTCAGGAGGGAACGGCCATCCCGCGCTGCACCGCTTCGCGCGTACCGAGGCGGTCGAGCCATCGCTCGACGTTCGAGAGGACGCCGACCTGGTCCGGCAGCATCGTGCGAAGCGGCTCCCACGCCGCGACCACCCACGGATAGGAGGCGATGTCCGCGATCGAGTACTCGCCGCCGAGGTACTCCTTGCCCTCGAGTCCCGTGTCGAGGACTCCGAGGATGCGCGCCGACTCTCCGACGAACCTCTCGATCGCGTACGGGATGGGATCGGTTTGCGTCGCGAAGTGGTTCGCCTGTCCGAGGATCGGGCCCACGTGACTCATCTGATACATCAGCCACTGCAGCACCGTCGCGCGCTCCGCGCCTTCCGCCGGGAGAAAGGTGCCGGTCTTCTCCGCGAGGTAGATGAGGATCGCGCCGGACTCGAAGACGCGGACCGCATCTCCCTTCACGTCGTGGTCGACGATCGCGGGGATCTTCTGGTTCGGATTGAGCGCGGTGAACGCCGACGAGCGCTGGTCGCCCTTTTCGAGATCGACGGGGATCACGTGGTAGTCGATTCCGGTCTCCTCGAGGAGGATCGAGACCTTGCGGCCATTGGGCGTCGTCCACGTGTAGAGGTCGAGCATGCCCGTCACTGTCACAGGGATCCCGCGTCGCGTCTACCGCCGCGGGTCATCGGCCGAGGAGGGTCCGCGCGACGACGAGATCGAGCGTTTCGAGACCTTCGTCGTATCGATCGTAGATCGCCCGGAGCTCGGCGAGGGGCGCGTCGCCGAGGCCGAGCCGTTCGCGATGAACGGCGAGGGAGTTGGCGGCCTTCAGCTCGAGGTGCAGCGTTCCCTGCGCCTGCGCGGTCGCCATCGAACGTTCGAGCCAGGTGCGCCCCTCCGCGTCGTGCTCGCTCGCAGGGGGGGCCATGCGAAGCAGAAGCTCTCCGCGTTGCCGTTCGAGCTCCGCGCGATGGATGTGCTCGGACCGGGCATCCAGGACGCGCATCGTCTCGTCGAGCGCCGTCACCTCGTCGGGTCCTGGCGTCGTCAGGCCCGATAGTCCGTGGCGGATCACGCGGTATTCCGCCTCGCACACCCGGGGCCCCATCAGCTGTGCGATCGACCATCCCTCCTCCGCGCGGGCAATGCCTTCGGTGACGCGACCGAGCTGGCCGAGGGCCCACGCCTCCAGCAGGACGGACACGGCGTGCCAGTAGAGCATGTCGTACTCCCGGGAGAGTCCGAGGGCGCGTTCGCACGCCGCGCGCGCGTCGTCCGGCTCGAAGCGGAGGAGATGCACCCAGGAGATCGTGACGTGCGCCTGGACGAGGCTGAACGGGAGGCGGATCTCCTCCGCCCACGCGAGCGCCTCGTGCGTGAGTCGTAGAGCCTCGTCCGGGCGGCCGAGGTAGTGGGTGACGATCGCGAGGTTGCACAGGCAGCAGGTCTTGGGGTCGTGCCCCGTCAGTCGGTACGCGTTCGACGCCTCGCCCGGGTCGACGAGGTCGATCGCGTTCTGGAGGCAGTCGCGCGCCCTCCCGAGCTCCGCGAGCCGCACGAGGTCGCAGCCGAGCGCGTGATTGGCCTCGAGGCGCATGACCCGGTCGTCGACGCGCTTGCTCAGGCGCAGGACCTGTTGGGACAGCTCGTACGCGCGGGGGAGTTCGCCCGCCTGCGCATAGTACGCCTGGAGCCCCATCAGGACGGGGAAGATCTGCGGTGTCTCGCCCTGGCGTCCGCAGAGATCCAGAGCGCGCGCATACGTCTGCTGGACTTCCGGCGCGCCGAAGCCGCGCGAGTTCAGCAAGGGGGCGCCGAGCGCGACGCGAAGCACGAGCTCGGTCTCCGATCGTTCGGGGGAGTCGGGAAGCTGCTGGACCAGTTCGAGAGCACGCGTCAGATGCTCGACCGCGGCCACGTACGCGTGTCGGGACGTCGCGCGATCTCCGGCCATGTGGAGGTACTTGACGGCCCGCCACGTGTCTCCCCCCCGGTCGAAGTGCAGGGCGAGCTGCGTCGCGACTTCGGACTCGCTTTCGGCGAATCCGACCTCGAGCCTCTCGGCGACGGATTGGTGGATGCGAGCCCGCTCCGCCGGAGCGAGCTCGGCCGCCAGCGTTTCTCGGTAGAGAGCGTGGCCGAACTCGTAGCGAGCCGCGGTGGTCCCGTCGGGCCAGGTCCGCTCGGGCAGGGAGTCCAGGAACTCCCCGCGCCGGGCCAGCGCCGTGCACGTCGCCTCGACGCGTTCGCAGCTCTCGTCGAGGGCGGCGGCGACCGCCGGGCTCGCGAAGTCCTGGCCGATCAGGCTCGCGGCGGCCAGGGTGCGCCGCTCGTCGGGCTGGAGTCGGTCGAGCTGGGTGGCCAGGACGTCGGAGAGACTCGCCGGCGTCCCCTGTTCGAGTCGTGCGGGATCGGTCTGGAGCTCCCATCCCGCGGCCGTCTCCGACACCGAGCCGTCTCGCACGAGCTGCTCGGTGACGCTGACCAGGAACAGCGGGTTGCCCTCGGTCCGTCGATGGAGGGGCGCGCGGAGCGTCGCTGCGGCCTGGCCGCGCCGGAAGCGCGCGTCCAGGTACTCGGCGACCTCCTCTTCGTCGAGGGGACCGAGTGCGATCTCGGTGGCGAGCTGGCGCGTGCGCAGCTCGCGGAGCACGGCGGGGAGGGGGTGTCCCGCGGCCATCGCGTCGGCCGTCCGGAGGGTGCCGATCACCAGGAGCCGGGCCGAGGCGCGCCCCCGGGCGATGGCCGAAAGGAGATCGATCGTGCTCGCGTCGCTCCAATGGAGGTCCTCGAGCGCGAGGACGACGGGTTGGAGGGCGCAGATCGCTTCGAGCCCGAGGAGGAGCTCGCGCAGCATTCGCTCCGGACCGCTCCCGGCATACTCCCGGCGCAGGGTATCCCGCTCGGTGGGGCCGATGAGGCCGGGAAGCTGCAGGAGCCACGAGGGGGCGTGCTCGCGAAGAAGACCGGCCACGTGGACGCCCGCGGGTCCCCGCCCGAGCCGGGTCAACGCTTCGAGGACCGGAAGGAACGCCTCGCCGGCCCCGTAGTGCTCGACGCATTGGCCGCGTGCCAGCCAGGTCGCCTCGGCGCGGTTCACGATCTCGTGCAACGCGTGGTCGACCAGCGTCGTCTTTCCGATTCCCGGAGTGCCGCTCACGAACACGATCTGTCGCGCGCCCCGCGCCGCCCGCTCGAAGCGGTCGAGGAGCTCCGTCCGTTCGGCGACCCGGCCCGCCATCGGGGCGAGCGGGCTCGTCGGTCCGGTCGCATCCGCCGCGGGCTCGTCCGACGCGAGCGCGGCGACGAACCGGTAACCGCGGCGGTGGAGGGTCTCGATGAACCGCGGCTCCTTCGCGGTGTCCCCCAGGGCTTGCCGGAGCTCGCGGATGCAGACCTTCAGCACGCCCTCGCTCACGTGCGTCTCGGGCCAGATCGAGTCCAGCAGCTCGTCCTTCGTCACCAGACGCCCGGGGCGTTCGGCGAGGTGGCGCAGGACCGCGTAGGACTTGGGGCGCAGAGCGATGGCCTCGTCGCCACGCCAGAGCTGCCCCGACTCGGCGTCGAGATGAAAGGGGGGGAATCGCAGGCGTTGGGGCATGAAGCGCTACCGCGTCATTCTTTGCACAAGTGAACGCGAATTGAACCGCTTTTGAACGAATCGGATCACGGGGCTTGCGACGCTGGGAGCGTCCTCCGGACCCGACCTCATGTGCTACCTGGCGACGATCGCGAGGGCGCCGCTTCCGCGGCTCCCGCCCCGAGATGGCCCGCCCCGTGGCTTCCCAACGCCGCCGCCCTCCGATAAGCAGCCCAGAGACGCTCCCGGGCCCGAGAAGCGGGTACGCGGGGCCGGAGGAGGTCGTCGATGAGGATCGGAAAGATCGCCGCGGTGCTGGCCGCTTCGCTCGTCGCCGCGGGGTGCGGCTCGAGCATCAAGGTCGTGAGCGACTACAACCCGGAGACGGATTTCTCGACCCTCCACACGTTCGCCTGGTTCCCCGAGCCGCCCAAGGCGACCGGCGATCCCCGGGCCGACAGCGGCATCCTGGGAGGCCGCGTGCGTCGGGCCGTGGTCTCCGACCTGAAGGCGAAGGGGTTCCGGGAGGTCGCCCCGAACGCGAAGCCCGACTTCTACGTGGCCTACCAGGCCGCGGTCGACGAGAAGATCAGCGTGAGGTCGACGCCGGCGTACTACGGCTACGGGGGCTGGTGGGGCCCGGGCTACTATCCGATGGCCATGGGGTCGTCGACGTCCGTCAGCCAATACGAGCTCGGCACGCTCATCATCGACGTCGTGGATCGCGAGCGGGACGACCTGATCTGGCGCGGCTCGGGGCAGGCCCGGCTTCAGAAGAACGACGATCGCAGCTCCGCGGAGCGCGACAAGGACATGACGGAAGCCGTGAGGGAGATCCTCGCGAGCTTCCCGCCTACTGCCAACCGATGACTTCGTAGCCCTGTTCGGTCAGGCAGCGGTTCACGAAGCCCTGCTGGGCCGGCGTCAGCTGCGTGCTCTTGTAGGCCGCCCGAAGCAGGGCGGCCACCGCACCGCCGGCCGCTCCGGCGGCGGCCCCGCCCCCGGCGTTGCCGAACGCCGCCCCCCCGGCGGCGCCTGCCGCGGCTCCGACGGCGGCCCCGACGCCGCTCCCGATCGCGGTGTCCTTGGCGACGTCGCCGGCACCGACGCCCTCGACGTCATCCTGCGCACGCGCGATGCACGCGTCGATGTCCTCCTTCGCCTGCCGCTGGCCGACGACTTGGAGGTGCTCGTTCGGATAGACGACGGGGCGCGCCGAGGAGCACGCGGCGAGCACGGCTGCGGCGAGAAGGAGGCGTCTCGGATCGAGAACGGACATCGCTGCGTGCTCAGTCCGGGTACGCCGTACCGAATCGCTCGTCGAAGGCGAGCTTGGACAAGGGGCGGCGCGAGACGGGCCCGTGGCCACGGAGGACGGGGTAGCCGATCGGCACGACGGCTGCGGTGCCCCACGGATCGGGGATCGACAAGAGGCTGCGCACCTCCTCCTCGACGCTGCAGAGAAGGGTCGTGAGCACGCACCCGAGCCCCTCGGCGCGACAGGCGAGAAGCAGGTTCTGGACGGCGGGGTAGACCGACCCCCCGCCGACGACCGACGGCCGGTCGAGCTTCGCGTCCGTGATCGCCATCTCCTCGGGATTGAAGCAGAACACCACGAGGACGGGCGTCGCCGCGAAATGTCGCGAGAGATGGTCGCCGGCACGGAGCATCTTCTCCTGCCGCTCGCGAGTCTTCTCCGGTGCCTTCTCGAGGAGGGCACGGTGGGACCGGGCGTAGGCATCCCACACGCCGGAGTAGAGCTGGGCCAGGCGGGCCTTCGACTGGGGCTCGCGCACCACGATCATGCGCCACGGCTGCCGATTGCCGCCGGTCGGCGCGAACCGGGCCGCGTCGAGGACGCGGTGCAGCACGTCGTCCGGAACGGGGTCGGGGCGAAGACGGCGGACGGCACGAAGAGTGCTCAACGCGTCGTAGAGAGCGATGTCGGGCATGGAATCGGTCCTCGGCACGAAGGTGTACAGGCCGCGGGGGCCCGGAGACAAGCGGGCCGCCACGCGGCGCCTTGCGTGTCCCCCGGGCGGCGTGCAGTCTCGGGTCCCGAGCGACGAGCACTGGAGGAAGGGGAGACCGTGGACGGCTACTGGAAGCGCTGCAACACCTGCAAGAGCGAGATCGGATTCTCGTCCAGCTACTACGTCTGCAGCGTGTCGACGTGTCACCGGAAGGGCACGGACTTCGCATTCTGCACGGTCGAGTGTTGGGAGGCCCACGTTCCGCTGTTCCGCCATCGCGACTCGTGGGCCGAGGAGCGCCGGTCGCCGTCGCGCGCCGCTGCCCCGAGCGAGGTGCGGACGCCGGAGGGACGGCCCGTCGCGCCCGCGCCGCGACCGCAGCCCACCGCGCCTCCGGCGCCGCCGTCACGACCGCAGCCGGCGGCGTCGCCGGCCTCGCCGTCGACCCGCACGGCACCGAGCGCCGACGACGAGCGCCCACCGCTCCAGCTGCACGATCGGGGCCAGATCCCCGAGGAGATCCTGGTGGTCGCGTCCAAGCTGAAGGCGTACATTCGCGCGCGATCGGGCATGAACACCTCCGACGGGGTGCTGCCGGCCTTGTCGGGAATTCTCCGGGACCTGTGCGACGACGCGATCCAGCGCGCGTACGACGACGGCCGCAAGACGGTGATGGACCGCGACCTCCCTTGACTGTCCGCGGAACGCCGTGAGAGCTTGCGCGAAACGCGGTTCTCGCGTTCGCGGCACGCAAGCACTTCGGAGGACGGATGGCCTGGGATTTCGAGACCGACCCCGAGTTTCAGGAGAAGCTCGATTGGATGGACGCGTTCGTGCGAGAGCACGTGGAGCCGCTGGACCTGGCGTTTCCAGGCAGTGGAGAGCCCTACGATCGCAAGAATCCGACGTACAAGAAGATCACGGATCCGCTGAAGGAAGAGGTGCGGAAGCAGGGCCTGTGGGCATGCCACCTCGGACCCGATCTGGGCGGACCGGGCTACGGTCAGGTGAAGCTCGGTCTGATGAACGAGATCCTCGGCCGGTCGCTCTGGGCGCCGAACGTCTTCGGGTGTCAGGCGCCGGATTCGGGCAACGCCGAGATCCTGGCACACTACGGAACCGAAGAGCAGAAGAAGAGGTACCTGCAGCCTCTGCTCGATGGCGAGATCGTCTCTTGCTTCTCCATGACCGAGCCCCAGGCGGGCGCGGATCCGCGCGAGTTCAAGTGCCGCGGGCGAAAGGAGGGCAACGAGTGGGTGATCAGCGGCGAGAAGTACTTCTCGTCGCACGCCGACTTCGCGGACTTCATCATCGCGATGGTGATCACGGACCCCGACGTCCCCGTCCATCAGGGGGCGTCGATGGTGCTCATTCCGGCGGAGACGCCCGGCATCGAGATCGTTCGCAACGTCGGGGTCGGGGGCGAGCCCTTCGGCCAGGGGCATCATCCGCACCTTCGGTACGACGACGTGCGCGTCCCGGAGGAGAATCTGCTCGGGGGACCGGGCCAAGCGTTCGCGATCGCCCAGACGCGTTTGGGTGGCGGCCGCATCCACCACGCCATGCGCACGGTCGCGAGCGTCAAGCATGCACTGCAGATGATGTGTGAGCGCGCCCTCAGTCGCCACACGCAGGGAGAGCAGCTGGCGAAGAAGCAGATGGTCCAGGAGCGGATCGCGGACTCCTTCGTCGAGCTCGAGCAGTTCCGTCTTCTGGTGATGTACGCGGCCTGGCACATCGACAAGGGAAACAAGCGCGAGGCGCGGACGTACATCGCTGCGGTGAAGGTCCAGATGGCCAAGGTGCTGCACGACGTGGTGCAGCGCGCGCTCCACATTCACGGCGCACTCGGCTGCTCGAACGAAATGCCGCTCATGCGAATGTGGTCGAGCGTACCGGTCATGGGCATCGCGGACGGTCCGACCGAGGTCCACAAGGTGACGATCGCCAAGGCCGTCCTGAAGCAGTACGAGCCATACGAGGGGCTCTGGCCGCGCGACTTCCTCCCGACGCGGGTCGAAGAGGCGCGGGCGCGCTTCGCCGAGTACATCGAGCACGAGGTCGCCAACCAGTGAGCGCGGACACGGTGTCCGACGAGGAGCGGACCCGCGGGCTCGTGGACGCGGAGAAGCTCGCGCGTTGGATGGACGAGCGCGACCTGCCGGGGAAGGGCTCGCCCGTGGAGATGCAGTTCATCACCGGCGGAGCCTCGAACGAGCTGTTCGAGATTCGACGGGGCGACGCGCGGATGGCGCTGCGACGTCCGCCGCGAAAGGTTCCGAAGGGGCGGAATCAGACGATGCTGCGGGAGTACCGGGTACTGGAGGCTCTGAAGGATACGGACGTTCCGCACTCCCGGGTGCTGGCGGTCTGCGACGACCCGGATCTGTTCGGTGCGTGCTTCTATCTGATGGAGTTCGTCGACGGATGGTCGTGCATGAATCTCGACGGTTGGCCGGCGCCGTTCGATGAGGATCTCGAGGCGCGGAAGGGACTCGCGTGGGAGCTGGTCGACGCGATCGCGAAGCTCGGACGCGTCGACTGGAAGGCGCGCGGGCTCGAGGGCTTCGGCAAGCCCGACGGGTTCCACGAGCGGCAGGTCGATCGGTGGTACGCCCACCTGAAGGCCTTTCAGTTCCGTGACATCCCCGGCCTCGACGAGGCCGGAGCGTGGCTCCGTGGGCACAAGCCGAGCGCATACACGCCCGGCATCATCCACGGCGACTACCAGTTCGCGAACGTGATGTTCCGACACGGTGCGCCCGCGCGCATGGCGGCGATCGTCGACTGGGAGATGGCG
The DNA here is from genome assembly GCA_030430245.1 of bacterium. Taxonomy (GTDB): domain Bacteria; phylum Desulfobacterota; class Binatia; order UBA12015; family UBA12015; genus VGTG01. Next base: position 8,439 of record JAUIFY010000143.1, read on the forward strand.
ACCGTCGGGGACCCGCTCCTCGACCTGGCGTGGGTCGTGATGGGCTGGCCCGATCCCGACGAGGATCGCTCCGGCACGACGTACGTCGACTACGGCGGTATGCCATCGCGCCGGGATCTGCTCGAGCGGTACGCGGCGACGAGCGGTCTCCCCGTCGACGAGATGGATTACTACGTGATCCTCGCGCGCTTCAAGATGGCCGTCGTGCTCGAAGGCGGCTACGCGCGGTTCGTGAAGGGCGGGGCGGACAACCCGAAGATGGCCGCGTTCGGCGACGTCGTGCTCGACATGGCACGCAAGGCGGCGGACCTCGCGAAGACGACGCGGTTGTAGCCGGCGCCCGTGCCGTCCTCAGTCGACGGGAGCGAGCCCGTCCTCGGCCCGGAACCGTGCCAGTCGCTCGGCGATCCGGAGCTCGACGGCCGCGAGGAGGGCGGCGCGGTCTTCGTCGGGCGACCGGGGGATCGGGTCTCCGATCCACATCCGAAGGTGGATCCCGAACGGCACCGGACGGAAGCCATACTGCATGATGCGCCACGAGTCGTGGATGCAGATCGGCACGACGGGCGCGTCCGGCGCCTCGTCGAGAAGAGCGAGTGAGCCGGCCGGCTTGAAGGGCGCGAGCCGCCCGTCCCGTCCGCGCGTGCCCTCGGGGAAGATGACGACCGAGGAGCCGTCGGCGGTGACGGCCTGCGCGAGCTTGCGGATGGCCTTCACGGCGGAACCCCGATCGGAGCGGTCGATCAAGGCGTGGCCGCCGTGCCGCAGGTTGTACGAGATGCCCGGGATCCACGTGGCGAGCGATCGCTTGGAGATGTACTTCGGAAAGTTCTTCGGGAGCGCCCACGCGAACAGCGGGATGTCGAACATGCTCTGGTGGTTCGATACGAGGATGTAGGGTGTGCCGTCGCGCACGGCCGACGAACGCTCCAGCTCGGGGCGAATCCCGGCGAAGCGGTAGACCACGACCAGCGTGGTCTGGAACCAGATGCCGACGCGCTCCAGGGGGCGCTTGCCCAGCGGCGTCACCAGACGGAGCAGGACGTCGAAGACGAGAAGTGTCAGCCCGAAGAAGACCGAGAATGCGATGGTTCCTGCCCAGTCCGCCACGCGCCCCATGCGGTACTGCTTGGCAGACGCCAGGGCGACACGCCAGCGGTCGCCGTGCGCACTGGGCTCGACTTCGCTAGGCTGGGCCTCCGTGACCGACGGTGTGACAGGCGAGCTCGCGCGGGCGGCGTGGCAGGCCGTGTCCGAGGCGAACCGCGACGCGCTTCGAAGGCTCGTCGCGGACGACGTGGTCTGGCACGCTTCGGGCCGCGGGCCGCGTTCGGGGGACCACCATGGGCGAGACGCGATCCTCGACTACCTGGCGGGGATCGGCGAGGATGCCGAGACGTTCGATCTCGAGCTCGACGACGTGTTGGTCGGCGACGAGAGGACCGCGATCCTCTTTCGCGTCTCCGGGAAGCGAAACGAACGCCTCCTCGAGGCGGGTTTCGTCCTCTTGATGCGCTTCGAGGACAACCGGATCGCCGAGATCTGGTCGATCCCCCGCGATCAGTACGCGGTCGACGCGTTCTGGTCTTGAGCGCTCAGCTCGCCGGCGCCGGCCGCGGCGCCTCCTCCTCCGGCGCGGTGCCGAGGCGGAGGAGGGCGGCGCGATGCTCTCCGACGGGCCCGCGCAGCTGCTCGCGCACGTCGCGGACCAGAACGCCCAGGGTCACGCCCACCAGCGTTGCGGCAAGCGCGATGAACGCAAGGACCGCGTAGGGTCCGAAGGCCTCCCCGAAGGTCGTGTCCAGAGCCAGGGCTTCCATGATCGTCTCCACGTCGTTCATTGCGATTCCTCCCAGGCGTCCCAGGAGAAGCACGACGGATGCCACCACGGACGTCGAGTCCGCGAACGCCGTCGCGCAGGGAATGCGGGTGGAAATCGCGATGTCCGCGGCGCGGGATCGGTCGGGGCGCATGCCGCGCACTGCAGATCGGCTGCGGCACCGCAGCGTCGATCGGACAGTCTCGTGACGCCGGACGGGGCTCTGACGGAGAGTCACCGCCCACGACCGCGCTCGCTCGCGGCGAACGCGAAGTCGTCGAGCAACGCGGCCTGACGGGCCTCGACGGCGGGCCGGGCTTCCGGATGCGTGAACACGTGGAGGCGGTTTTCGCGGATCGCGGCGACGACGATCGGGCCGACCGTCTCCGGGGCCATCATCATGGATTCGACCTCGGGAGGCGGCGGGCCGGGCTCTTTCGTGGGGCCGCCGAAACGCTCGGGTCGGTTGCGTGCCGACGTATTCGCGAGGTTGGACTTCACCATCCCGGGGCAGAGGACGGAGACGCCGATGCCCTCGGGCGCGAGCTCGCCGCGGAGCATCTCGGAGTACGCGACGATCGCGTGTTTGGTCACCGTGTAGATGCCGAGGTGGACGGGCATCGTCGGGCCGGGTGGAAGCGCGAGCACGCCGGCGAGCGACGCGGTGTTCACGATGTGTGCCTCGTCGCCGGCCCCGCGCAGATGCGGGAGGAAGGCCGCGACGCCGCGGACGATGCTCATCAGGTTGAACTCGATCCCCCAGGCCCAGTCGCGATCCGTGCACTCCGTGAGGGGGCGGTCGATCATGACGCCGACGTTGTTGGAGAGAACGTGGACGTGTCCGTGCGCCGACACTGCCGTGTGGGCGAGCTCGGCGAGAGAATCCGGGTCGGTGCCGTCGACGACCGTCGCACGCCCGCGCACGCCACGCTCGCGCACTTCCGCCGCGACGGCATCGGCGGACGCGCGCTCGATGTCGGCCACCACCACGTCGAGTCCGGCCTCGGCGAGGCCCAGCGCGATCCCGCGACCCACCCCGCTGCCACCGCCGATCACGACGGCCTGCTTTCCTTTCAGATCTCGCATCTCACTCGCCCGGCTCTCGTTGCCCCGCTTCGAGGCCTCGATTAAACGAGTCTCCGGTAGAATGGAAGCCGTCGAGCACGCCGCAGGCCTCTCGGGAGACGAATCGTGAGCGGTCGCATCGACCCGCTCGACGCCTTCCGTCTCGAGGGGCGCGTGGCTCTGGTGACCGGCGCATCGAGCGGTTTCGGGGAGCGTTTCGCGCACGTTCTCGCGGCGGCGGGCGCTCGGGTTCTGGTCACGGCGCGTCGCAGGGGCCGCCTCGAGCGCCTGGTCGGCGAGATCGAAGGGGCGCGAGCGCTGCCGGGTGATCTCACGATCGAGGCCGACGCCGAGCGGATCGCTGCCGAAGCCCTGGAGGCGCACGGTCGGGTCGACATTCTGGTGAACAACGCCGGGGCATCGGACGGTCCCGCACGCGCCGCGAGCGAGTCGCTCGACGAGTTCCGTCGCGTGGTCGACGTGAATCTGAACGCGGTCTTCCATCTGTCGCGGCTTCTCGCCCCCGCGATGATCGAACGAGGGCGAGGCGCGATCGTGAACGTCGCGTCCGTGCACGCCTTCGTCGGGAGCGCTCCGAACACCCAGGCGGCCTACGTCGCCTCGAAGGGGGCCGTCGTGGCGCTCACGAAAGAGCTGGCGCTCCAGTGGGCGAAGAAGGGTGTGCGCGTGAATGCCATCGCCCCGGGCTACTTCGATACCGAGATCACGGCCGCCATGTTCGCAAACGAGAAGTCGGTGGCGTGGATCGAGCGGAACACGCCGCTCGGACGTGCGGGCGAGCCGGGCGAGCTCGACGGCGCCCTCCTTTTCCTGGCGAGTGATGCGAGCCGCTACGTGACCGGCACGACGCTGCTCGTCGACGGCGGCTGGACCGCCCGGTAGCGCCGTGTCGGTCCCGACGATTCGCGACAAGGCCGCCGTCGTCGGAATCGGACAGACGCGGTTCGCTCGGTCGCTGGGCCAGTCGGAGACCGAGATGGCGGTCGAGGCGATCTGGAACGCCTGCGACGACGCCGGGATCTCCCCCCGAGACATCGACGGCCTCGTGCGATACGACATCGAGCAGACGGACGAGGAGCAGATGTGCGAGCTGCTCGGAGGGCCGTCGATCGGCTACTTCGTCGGCACCCCGTTCGGCGGTGGAGGCTCCGCCTCGGTGCTCGCGGTGGCGGCGAGTGCCATCGCGGCGGGAATGGCTCGCCACGTTCTCGTCTATCGGTCTCGCGCGCGTGGCAAGAGCTCGAGCTACGGCCGGGGACGCGACCAGGGCGGTCGCTACTGGGAGAAGCTCGGAACGGACCTGTCCGGCTTGAACCAGTGGCACGTTCCTCAGGGTCTGGTGAGCGCCTTCCAGGAGATGGCGATGATCAGCCAGCGCCACCGGATCGAGTACGGGACGACGGACGACCAGTACGCGGACGTCGCCATCGCGTTTCGGCAGCACGCGATGCGCAACCCCGCGGCGGTGATGCGGACCCCGATGACCCGCGAGGATCACCATGCCTCGCGAATGATCGCGGATCCGCTCCGACTGTACGACTGCAACATCGAGACCGACGGAGCGGTGGCTCTCCTGGTGACGTCGCTCGAGCGCGCGCGGGATCTGCGACGACCGCCCGCGGTGATCCGGGCGGGAGCGATGGCGGCCGGATCGCATCACATCCGACTCTCCAATCTCTTCGCACGCGATCCCAACGCGGAGTCCGCTCCCCGGGTCGCTCGGGCTCTCTTCGCGATGGGGGACTGCGCGCCCGCCGACGTGGACGTCGCGTTCTTCTACGACTTCTTCACGTCGATGGTGATCCTCGCACTGGAGCAGTACGGGTTCGCCCCCCGCGGCGAGGGCGGGCCGTTCGTCGAGAACGGAGGGCTCGCGTGGCCCGACGGCCGTCTGGTGTGCAACACGAACGGAGGACAGCTCTCGGAAGCCTTCATCCATGGGCTCAACAACACCGTCGAAGCGGTCCGGCAGATTCGCGGGACCTCGACCTCCCAGGTCGACGGATGCAGGCTCGCCTTCGTCGCCGGTGCGAACACCGACCCGACCGGCGCCGTGCTCCTCGCGAGCGATCGATGACGCGCGTCGTTCCGCGGCCCGTTCCGACCGCCGACAACGCGCCGTTCTACGACGCCGCGCGTCGGGGGGAGCTGCGCTTCCAGCGGTGCGCGGACTGCGGGACGTTCCGACACTACCCGAGGCCCGTGTGCTCGCGGTGTCTCTCGCGCCGGTTCTCCTGGGAGCGGGTGAGCGGTCGCGGCGAGGTGTACACGTGGACCATCGTGCGAGGTCCGACGCTACCCGCGTTCGAGAAGGAGCTCCCGTACGCCGTGATCGACGTTCTACTCGAGGAGGGCGTGCACTTCGTGAGCAGGCTCGTCGATGACCCCCCCGACGAGATCCGCGCCGGAATGCCGGTGGAAGTCGTCTTCGAGAAGCTCGACGACGAGATCACGCTCGTGAAGTTCCGCCGGAGGCGGTAGAGAGGACGGATGCCGATCGATCTCGAGAAGCTCGCCGATCCGCGTCACACGGTCGTCCTGCTGCAGGAGTGTCAGGAGGGCGTGATCGGCCCGAACGCCGTACTGCCCGAGCTCGCCGAGGCCGCGCGCGAGGGCCTGATCCCGGCCCTGGCGCGATTGACGGCGGCGGCTCGTCGAGCCGGGGTGCGCGTCGTCCACTGCCTCGCGGTGACCCGAACCGACGGCTTCGGTCGGCATCGCAACGCACCGCTCTTCTTCGCTGCGCAGAGGTCGAAGAATCCCCTGCACGAGGGGACGGCGGCGGTCGAGGTGGCGCGTGGGATCGAAGTCGGCCCGGAAGACGTGATCGTGACCCGACGACAGGGCCTCACGCCGTTCGCCTACTCGGAGCTCGACCCGATGCTCCGAAACGAGAGCATTCGGACGATCGTCGCATGCGGAGTCTCGCTCAACGTCGCCATCCCCGCGCTGACGTTCGAGGCGGTCAGCGCGGGATACTCGGTCGTCGTCGCGCGCGACGCCGTGGTCGGGGTGCCCGCCGCGTACGGGGAAGCGGTCCTCGACAACACGTTGCGCGCCGTCGCCACCGTCACCCACACCGAAGAGCTCATCGCCGCCTGGGGGGCGTGATCGGGCTCGAGCGTTGGGGCTCGTCCCCGATCGGGCTCGAGCGTTGGGGCTCGTCCCCGATCGGGCTCGAGCGTTGGGGCTCGTCCCCGATCGGGCTCAACCGTTGGAGCTCGTCCCCGATCGGGCTCAACCGTTGGAGCTCGTCCCCGACGCCCGTGAGGCGGACCGGGCCGCGGGAACGACGAAGATCGGCGACGACCACGCCCGCTCCTCGGTCTCCGACAGGCAGTCGTCGGACCACGGCTTGTCGAAGCACGGGCTCACGTCCACGCACGCGCCCTTCGCATCGCGGGTGCAGCCGAGAGGATCGGCGTCCACCGCGAGGCTCGGGGCCTCGATCGCCCGGACGTAGTAGAGGGCCTTGCGGCCGGAGCGGACGTAGTCGTCGTCGGTGAACGTGACCGTGCAGCCTTCGTCTCCTCCGGTGCAGGGGAGGACTTTCCAGGGGTCCTCGATCAGCCGCCCGACGTCCTCGTCGGCGTCGGACTGGGGCCGGATGCGGACCACCTCGATCCGCGTGATTGGCCGTCGGACATCGGACGGGTTGTAGCATTCCCCCTGGCAGAGCCGGGCGATGCGGGCCTCGTTCATCGAGTCTCTCGACTCGATCGGACAGCCCGCCTTCTGCTCGAAGGAGCCGACCGCGCGGACGGCGAAGACCGGATTCTCTTCGAGGGACACCTCGCTGCCCATCGGCGTCTTCCCGTCGGGGCCGTTCAAGAGGTGGAACCACAGGAGGATGCGCGGACCGCTCGTCCCATAGACCTCGCGGCGTTGCATCGCGTCCCAGATCGACCGGCGGTCGCGTCCGTCGGCGTGGACGGCGGCGAGGCCGCCGTTCAGGAAGAAGGAGGCCTGCCGTTCGGTCTCGAAGTTCGCGAACGGCTGCGTGATGCTCTCGAGCTCGATCCTCTCGGCTCGAGCGGCGGGCTCGCGCGTGTCGTAGCGCGCGATCTGCGTGTCACGGAAGTTTCCGAAGCGAGCCTCCGTGAACTCCTTGCGGGAGAACTCCTTGTAGCCCGTTCCCGGGCGCGCCGAGTGGTTGTCGCTCGCCGCGATGAAGCCGAAGCGGAACTGGTCGTTCTCCTGCTCCGGGCGTCCGAGCGCCATCATATACTGTACGGAGCTCCGGGGCCGGTAGTTGAACGACGGCTGGAAGCAGTCGCGGCATTGCCCCGCGTCCTGCCAGTCGGCCAGGGTCGTTCCCGGAATGGTCCAGAAGCCGCCGTTGAACGGCGTGTCGATGAAGTTCTGACGTGCCTCGGCCGCGCGCTCGGCGCACTCGCCGGCCGGGGTCCCTTCGGCGATGCAGCGATCCATGATGATCTGGCCGGCGCGCCAGCAGGAGGGAATGTAGTTCTCGTTGGGGGCGGGGCAGCCCCAGCTGCCGTCGGGCGCTCGGATCACCTCCC
>JAUIFY010000144.1 GCA_030430245.1 bacterium
GGCAGGAGCACCACGACCGGCGAGGCGCCGGTCGCGCGGACGGTCCGGGCGAGATCCTCGAGAAGCCGCGCCGTGATCTCGAGGGCATCCGTCGTCGGGGCGTCGGAGTCCGTCTTGAACACCTCTCGCATGGGGCGGCCGCGCTCCACCCACGAGCGGTATCCGCGGATGGGCTCGGGTGAAGGGGGGGTCCAGATCTCGGCGAAGGCGTTGAGAAGATGGGAATGGCGCAACGCGAATCGATAGACGTTTACCGCGGCCGCCAAGAGCGTCGAATGCCGGACGGGCACGCCCTCCAGGCAGAGGCCTCCGGACGGGTCGATCCGAAAGACCGGCTTCGGGAATTGGAAGCTGCCGGTGGAGAGATTGTCGCGCAGGTCGTTGCCCAGAAACGCCGTGAGGACCACGACGTCGGGATGGAACGCCGCCGCCTCGACGACGTACTGCAAGAGCGCCTGGTCCGTTCCGTAGCCCATCACGCCGAAGTTGAGGACCTCGAAGCGATCGGAATCGAGGAGGTGGGCGAACGTCTCGTGATCGGCTACGCCGTCCCCCCAGGTCTGCGAGTCCCCCAGGATCGCGACTCGCGTGCGTTCGCCCGATCTCTCCAGCGTTCGCGGGCTTCCGCGTTGGCCGAGCGAGTTCATCGAGACCCAGGTGAGGAACTCGTCCTGCCCGTAGGGACCGGAGACGGAAGCCCGGTTCCGCCACCCACGCACCGCATCCGGCTCGGTGAAGTACACGCGGTTCTGCATGTGTGGCCGGTATCGGAAGCCGACCAACCTGGCGGACAGCTCTCCGAGCGACAGGCCGACGATGATCCCCAGGCAGACGAGGCCGATCTTGGTTCGAGAGTTCAGCCGGAATCGTTGCATGGCCGCGGGAATGATCGAGCCTAGCACGAGGGTCCTCGGGAGTACTTCGCCGGGCGCCTCTTCCTGCGCAGCGGGGGAAACGACCTCGCGGGAGCCGCATCGTCGTCCCATGCAACGGTGCGGCCCGTGGGGACCCTCTGGGGGTGCGACTCGGCTGCGGCGACACGGTTGCACGGGATGCGTGACAGAGGCAGGGTTCCCCGGTGCCGCCGAAGGAACACGTGCTCGGGATCGACGAAGGGACGACCGGGGTGCGCGCGGCCGTCGTGCACGCGGACGGGCGGGTCGTCGGCAGCGCGTACGTGGAGGTCGGCCAGCAGTTCCCCCGGCCGGGGTGGGTCGAGCACGACGCGAACGAGGTCTGGGCGCGCACGCGCGAGGTGATCGCCCGGGCGCTCGAGCACGCCGGCCTCGCCCCCAGCGACATGGCCGCGGTCGGGATCACGAATCAGCGCGGCTCCGGGGCGCTGTTCGACGTGAACGGGCAGCCGCACGGGCCGATTCTCGGCTGGCAGGACCAGCGCACCACCTCTCGCTGCGAGGAGCTGCTGGGCGAGGGGATCTTCGTCATTCCGATGGCGGCCGCCTCGAAGTTCGAGTGGCTCGTCCGGAATCACGGGTCGGAAGTGCCGCGGGAGTCGTTGCGCGTGGGCACGGTGGATTCGTGGCTCGCGTTTCGTCTCTCGGGGGGCAGCGTCCACGCGACGGACCACTCGAACCTCTCCGTGAGCGGTCTCTACGACTTCCTCACGGGAGGCTGGGACGAGCGGAACCTCGATGCGCTCGGCATCGAGCGCGGCTGGCTTCCCGAGCGGGTCGAGACGTCGGCGATTCTCGGTGAGACCTCCGTCGAGGCGTTCGGTGCGGCGGTGCCGATCGCGTCCCTCTCGGGCGATCAGCACGCGTCGATGTACGCTCTCGCCTGCCACGGACGGGATGCGATCAAGCTCACGCTCGGCACCTCGGGAATGCTCGACCGGAACGCGGGCCCGGAGATGGGTGCATCGCCCGAGGGCGCGTACCCGCTCGTGCTGTGGTCTCTGGACGGCGTTCGCACGTTCTGCTTCGAGGCCGCCGTGATCACGGCCGGTGCGACCGCGCAGTGGCTCCGCGACGGTCTTCGACTGGTCGCGGACCTCGGTGCACTCGAGCCTCTCGCCCGCTCGGTCGACTCGACGGAGGGAGCGTGGGTCGTGCCGGCCCTTCAGGGGCTGGGCTCCCCCCACCTCGACACCGGAACGCGGGCGCTGATCGGCGGCCTGTCGCGCGGCACCAACCAGGCCCATCTCGCTCGTGCCGCTCTCGAGGGGGTCGCGTGGCGCTGCGCCGAGGCGTTTCATGCCCTCGCCGGGGACTCCGATCCCGCGAGCTTACGGGTGGATGGGGGTGCCGCCGCAAACGGGCTGCTTCTCGAGCTGCTCGCCGACGCGACGGGCGTCGTCGTCGAGCGCCCGGCCGCCCTCGACTCGGCCGTCGTGGGGTGCGCCTACCTCGCCGGGCGCGCGACGGGCCTCTGGACGGACGACGACGTTCGCGCGCGTTGGTCGGCCGAGCGCTCGATCGAGCCGCGCATGGGCGACGACGAGCGCACCGCCCGCCGGGAGCAGTGGGCGCGTCGTGTGGCGCTGGTCCGAGAGGCGGGTGCGTGAAGCCGTCGTCCGGCGGTCTGGTCATCCTGGATTGCGACGGCGTTCTGTTCGACTCGTTCGAGGCGAACGTCGCCTTCTACGACGCGGTGCTCGCGAGGTTGGGCGAGCCGCTCCTCGACGAGGAGGGTCGACACCACGCGCACCGGATGGCGACGCCGCAGATCATGGAGTGGCTCTTCGCCGACCGTCCCGATCGGATCGTCGAGGCGAAGGAGGTCGCCTACGCGACCGACTACACTCCCTTTCTCTCGAAGCTGACGCCGGTCCCGGAGCTCTTCGAAACGCTCGGCTGGCTGCGCGCCCACTACCGCACGGCGATGGCGACGAACCGTGGCGCGACGATTCCCGAGCTCGTCTCCCATTTCGAGCTCGGCCCTCACTTCGAGATGGTGGTCGGGATCCGCGACGTACCGCGACCCAAGCCCGCGCCGGACATGCTCGTGCACTGCCTCGAGACCCTCGGCGTGCACGTGGACGACGCGGTCTACGTCGGGGATTCTCCGGGGGACCGGGCGGCGGCGCGCGCCGCCGGAATGCGCTTCGTCGCCGTCGGCGACTCGGTGGACCACCCGACACGCATCACCGAGCTGCGCGAGCTCCCCGAGATCCTTCCGGGTCTCCGAGAGGGACCCCTCCCTAGCCGTTGAATGCGCGGGCGATCTCGCGCCAACGCTCGGGCGGGTCCTGCTTCGATGGCGGGACGTAGAAGCTCAGGTGGTCGAGAAGGCCGGTGTATTTCTGGCGGACCCGGTCGGCAATGTCGTTCCACCGTCCGGTCACCGCGAAGACGTCGAGCATGTCGTCCGTCACGAGCTCGACCATTCCTCCCCAGTCGCCCGCGCGCGCCTTCTCACTGAGCCGCGGTCCGACGTCGCCCCAGCCGTGCGTGTCGAGGATGGGTCGATACGGAGGCGTCGACGCGTAGAACGAGATCTGCTGCCGCACGAGCTGGCGCAGGGGCTCCCGCTCCTCGGGCGAATCTCCGGCGATCACGAACACGGAGCTCGTGAGCTTGCACGCCTTCGGGTCGCGGCCCGCCTTCGCCGCGCCCTGCGCGATTCTCGGCTGCACGAACTCGGTGATGTACTTGACGGAGTTCAGCGGATGGACGTGGAAGCCATCGCAGAGTTCGCCGCCGAGGCGGCACATGTAGTCGTTCACTCCAGCGATGTAGATCGGGATCTTCGGGTGCTCGATCGGTTGGGGCTTGAAGAAGGGCGTCATCAGGGTGAAGCGATAGAAGTCGCCTTCGAAGCTCGGCCTCGTGTCGTTCTGGAAGCAATCCCACGCCGCGCGGATCATCAGGATCATCTCGCGGAGCCGAGGCCCCGGCGACTCCCACTTGATGCCGAACCGACGCTCGTTGTGTCCTCTTACCTGCGTTCCCAGTCCGAGGATGAAGCGCCCGTTCGACGCCGCCTGGAGATCCCAGGCGGTCATTGCGTGGGTCAACGGGCTGCGAGGAAACGCGACGGCGATCGCGGTGCCGAGCTTGATCCTCTCGGTGTGCTCCGCTGCGAGAAGGAGCGGCAGGTACGGATCGTGCCCGGTTTCGACCGACCAGAGAGCATCGAAGCCGGCCTCTTCGGCCGCACGAGCGGCGGCCGGAACGTCCTTCAGGGAGGCGGCGAGTCCGACGTCGAGCTTCATGCCCGAGTCGTAGCCTGTTGTCAGGCCACGCGCGACTCGGTAGCCCAAGTGCGTGTCCGCTCCGTTCGAGGCCGAGATTCGCGACGCCGGAAGGCGCCTGCGCTCGCGGGTCCAGCGTCTGCGGGGTAACGGCGCGGAGGCGGCGATGCTCTGGGCCTGGACGGTGCCTGGATGGTCGACGAAGGACGAGCTCCGAGCTCTCTACCGGGCCACGGCGGGAGCCGCGGGGCCGGGCGACGTCGCGGAGGTGGGCTCGTGGAAGGGGCGGTCGACGATCGTGCTCGCGCGCGCCCTCCGCGATGCCGGGATCGCGGACGCGCGCGTGTGGGCCATCGACCACCACGTGGGGAGCGACGAGGACGAGCACCGCGAGATCCTCGCGCGCGAAGGGAGCACGTTCGACGCGTTTCGTGCGAACGTGCGGGCGAGTGGCGTCGGCGACCGGATCGAGCCGCTCGTCCTGTCGTCGGTCGAGGGCGCGCGCGAGCTCGAGCGCCGGGGCGTGACGCTGCGCATGGCGTTCATCGACGGCGCGCACGACGTCGACTCGGTGCGCGCGGACATCCGGGCGTTCCTGCCGCTCGTGCGAACGGGCGGCTCGATCGTCCTCCACGACTGCGAGGAGCGAGACGCGACCTTCCCGGGGGTGTGGCAGGCCTACCGGGAGGTGCTGGCCGATCGGGTGGACGTGGTCGAGCACGTCGACGCCCTGCTCGTCGCACGATTGCGCGAGGGCTGAATCCGAGGACCGCACGCGTGGTGCGTCGCGGTCGTCTGAGCTCCGAAGACGGAGTACCCTGGTGCCATGCAGTCGCGGATGGCTCTGGGCGAGTTCCTGGCGGAGTACCTCGCGCGGGCGGGTGTGTCGCAGATCTTCGGAATCCCGGGCGACCTCGTCCTCCGGCTCTTCGATCGGCTGGGCGAGCGGCGGCAGAAGATGATCACCTTCTCTCACGAGCCCGCGGTGGGCTTTGCCGCGGACGGCTATGCGCGCGCGACGGGCTCCCTCGGAGTCGCGTGCGTGACCTACGGTGCCGGCGGCCACAACATGGTCAACAGCGTCGCGGGGTCCTACGCCGAGCATGTGCCGATCCTCGTCGTGAGCGGAGGCCCCGGGGAGCAGGAGTACAAGCACGGGACCTTGATTCATCACCAAGCTCGCGCCATCGAGTCGCAGCTCCGAATCTACCGCGAGGTCACGGTGGCCGCCGAAACGATCGACGACCCGCGCACGGCCGCGGAGAAGATCGACGACGTCGTGCGCACGCTCTGGCGCGAGCAACGGCCGGGCTATCTCGAGATCCATCGCGACATGGTGGACCAGAAGATCACCGTGCCGACCTCGATCCGAAAGGCGGGCTCGCCTCTCGAGCTGGAGCGGTCGAACGCCGCGAAGGTGAAGGAGGCCGCGCGCGAGACGGCGGAGCGGCTCAACCGTGCGAAGAAGCCGCTCGTCTTCGTCGGGATCGAAACGTTTCGATTCAAGGTGCAGAAGGAGGTCCTTCAGCTCTGCGAGAGGATCGGGGCTCCCGTGATGACGCCGATCCTGTCCAAGGGGGCCGTGCCGATGGACCACCCGCTCTACATGGGGGTGATCGGGACGCACAGCCCGAAGGCGATGCGGGACCGCGTCGACCAGGCGGACCTGGTGCTCGAGCTCGGATGTCTTCCGACGGACCTCGGGTCGTTTCCCCATCCTCGATCCGGCGAGCGGTCGATCCGTGCCCTCGACAAGCGCGTCGAGGTGAGCCTGCACTCGTACATGGAGGTGACGCTTCGCGACTTCACCCGCGCCCTGCTCGACGAGAAGCTCGTGTGCCACGATCTCGACGTCGCCTACCACGACAACCTGCCCGCCCCGCCCACGTGGCTGGCGGACGGCAAGGCAAAGCGTCCGACGACGACCACGGTGGTGAAGGTCGCCGAGGTCCTGCACGTCTTGAACCACTTTCTGGAAGACCGACGCGGCTATGTCGTCGTCGCCGAAGCGGGCGACATGTTGTTCGCCGGAGCCGACGTGCGCGTCGGTGGGAAGGCGGCGTACTTCGCTCAGGGTTTCTACGCGTCGATGGGATTCGGGATCCCGGGCGCGATGGGCATCGAGATCGGCACGGGACAGCGGCCGATCGTCCTCTGCGGCGACGGCGCGTTTCAGATGACCGGTCCCGAGATCGCTCACGCGCCGAGGCACGGGATCCGACCGATCGTGCTGCTCATGAACAACGGGGGCTGGGGGATCTTTCGCCCGGTGGTCAAGCGACAGGCGATCCTCGAGGTGCCGCCCTGGCCGTACGCCGAGCTCGCGAAGCTCTGGGGAGGCGAAGGCCATCGGGTCACGAGCGGTCCGGACTTGCTCGCCGCCCTGGAGCACGCCCACGCAAGTGATCGGTTCTGCCTGATCGAGGTGATGATCGGTCGCACCGACCTTTCGCCACTGTCGCGCAAGTACATTCGCGCCTCCAGCCGCCGCTAGGGCTTCCGCGCGATCCGGACGCGATCGAAGCGGGATCCGGGCTTGGCGAGGATGTGCGGTCCCCCTAGAATGGGCGGATTCCGCTCGCCCGTCTTCGGCGAGCGCCACCTCGAGATCGCAGGGAGCCCATGAGCGAGAAATCCATCGGACGAGAGCTACGCGGCGAGATCCTCCTGGGAGTCGGCCTTTGGGGAGGGGGCGCGGCGATCTTCGGTCTCGTCGAGGCGATGACCAACACCGCCATGGGGCTGTACCTGCCGCTGGGGACCTGGGCCTTCGCGGTACTCGTGTACGCGGTGCTCGGGCTCGTGGCGGGCGTGGGCGGAGGTCTTCTCGCGTTTGCCTATCGACGCGTCCCGTTCCTGCCGTGGATGGCGGTGGGTCCGTTCCTGGGCGCGCTCTTCCTGGGCGGGCTCTTCTTCGTGTTCATCGGACTTCCGCTCAACGAGCGGGCCCTGCCCGATCTGATCTCGGTGAAGGGGCTCGTCGGGAACTCGATCTTCGGAGTCGTCACGGCCGGCCTCACGCTTCTGATCTACTTCCTCCTCCGGCGCCGGAACGGTCCCGGATGGGTCGCGTCGTTCTTCAACCTGGCCGTCTGGCTGAGTGTGATCCTCGTCGTGGGGGATCACATCGACGTCTTCGTGCAGCCGATCTCGATGTCGTTGGGCGCCCTCGTTCCGTTCCTCGTGCTCTTCGCCGTGTGTGCGATCCTCTACGTCGCGACGAGCTGGGCCCTCCGCGGGCTCCTCCAGGGATCCCAGGGTGTCGGTGCCCCGTCGGCGATCCTCGGACTGATCGCGGTCGTGGCGGTGGCGCTCGTGTTCCGGGTGCACGCGGGTGGCGCGGGTACGGACGCGCCGGCACCCACCGGCAAGCCCAACGTGCTCTGGCTCGTCATGGACACGACGCGCGCCGATCATCTTTCGGCTTACGGGTACGATCGCCCGACGTCGCCGGTGCTCGATGCGCTCGCGGAGGAAGGGGCTCTGTTCGAGGAGGTCTACGCGGAGTCGTCGTGGACGATCCCGGGGCACTTCGTCATGGTCACGGGCCGCTTCGATGCGGCGCAGGAGAAGCTCCTGGGCGACGAGTTCACGACGGCGGCCGAGATCTTTCGCGACGAGGGCTACGAGACGGGAGCGGTTCTCGGGAACATGTCGATCGGCCGTGGGTCCGGTTTCGAGCAGGGCTTCGACGCGACGGTCGACGGTCCCGTGCGGATCTTCTACCTCTCCGCCTTCGAGAAGATTCCGGTGATCGAGATCCTGATGAAGCTCGGGGTCGCGCCGGGGGACGCGATCCTACGCCTCCTTCACCGCAAGACGTTCCTCCAGAACGAGGCCGTCCGCGCCGACCGCATCAACGCCGATGCGATCGACTGGCTCGATGGTCGAGACACCGACCGCCCGTTCTTCCTGTTCATCAACTACATGGATCCGCACGACGCGTACGACCCGCCCGCCGAATTCCGGGCGAAGTTCGCGTCCGACGCCGATCCCGAGCTGGGCTTCGTGCGCTACCGCCGCGAGCTCGGTGGAACCATCAGCAGCAATCGCTTCGTGCGCGACGTCGCCCCGGAGCTGGATCGGGCGAAGTGGGACGAGATGCTCGATCTCTACGACGCGGAGATCGCCTTCCTCGATGCTCAGATCGGCGAGCTCCTCGCCGCGTTGGACGAGCGAGGCCTCTCCGAGGACACCATCGTCGTCGTGACCTCGGACCATGGGGAGCTGTTTGGCGAGCACGGGCTCGCGAATCACTTCAAGGCGCTCACCCGCGAGGAGACCCACGTGCCGCTCATCCTCCGCTTCCCCGGACGTGTCGAGCAAGGAGCGCGAATCGCGACCCCGGCGCAGCTGCGGGACATCCTGCCGACCGTGCTCGAGCTGGCGGAGATTCCCGAGGGCCCCGAAATGGACGGCACGTCCCTCGTCGCGGTGCTCGACGGTTCTCAGTCGGGCCTGCGCGGAGGCGAGACGGTGGGCTTCCTCTACCGCCCGGCCGACAAGGAGTACCCGTTCACGGCGCCCGGGCACCTTCTCAGCATGCGCGATCCGGATTCGATGTACGTGTGGTCCTCGACGGGCATGCACGAGTTCTTCGACCTGGAGAGCGACCCCGCGGAGGACGAGAACCGCCACGGTGCCCATCCGGGCGAGCCCGCCGCACAGCGTCGCTTCGAGGAGTGGCGTCGTCAGGCGGGCTTCGAGGACTTCGGCGGAAAGCAGAAGAAGGTCGATCGCCTGATGCAGGACAAGCTCAAGGCGCTGGGCTACGTGAACTGAAGAAGGGGCCGAACGTCCCCCACGGCGGGGCTCCCGTCCCGGTGCTCCGGATCGGCACGCTAGCCGTTTTTCCCGCCGTAGCCGTAGACCGATTGCCTCGAGGCATCGCGCCAATGCAGCAGGGCGGTGATGCTCGAGTCCAGTAGCGCACCCTGTGTCATGTACAGGTACATGCCGGCGGCGCCGAAGAAGATCCCGTAGAGAAGAGTTTTCACGATTCGTTTCTGCCAGCGCGTCATGGCCCCGTTGCGCGCTCCTACGAGACGTATCGGCGGATCCACGGTCGCACTTGATGCGTCGCGCAGGCGCCATGCGGCGTGCGCGATCTCCTCGTGGTGCCGCGAGCCTCAGCTCTTCTTCTTGCGGTAGACGGACGCGTCGATCTCGTACTCGGACAGCTTTCCCTGAAGGTGTTGCCGGTACATTCCCATCTCCTCGGCCGCCTTGGAGATGTTCCCGCTATGGCGTTGGAGCGCCTCCTCGATGAACTGCCGCTCGAAGCCCTCGACGACCCGTTGCTTGGCTTCCTTGAACGTCGCCGGCTCGTCCCGGTCGCCGGCTCCCGCGCCGGCGGCGGCCACGACGGCGTCCGAGGTCATTCCGCTCGGTAGGTCCTCCACCTCGATCTCCTCCCCCGCCGCGAGCACCACCGCCTGCTCGATCGCGTGCTCGAGCTCGCGAACGTTGCCCTTCCATTCGTGGGCGAGCAGCGCGCGCATGGCCTGGGGGGAGAGGCCCTTCTTCGGCCGTCCGAGCCGGTCGGCCGCCTTCTCGAGGAAGTGTGCGATCAGGAGCGGCATGTCGCCCGGGCGATCTCGCAGGGAGGGTAGGAGGATGGGGACGACGTTCAGGCGATAGAAGAGATCCTCACGGAAGGTTCCTTCCTTGGCCTTCTGCTCGAGGTCCTGATTCGTGGCGGCGATGACTCGCACGTCCACCTTGATCGTCCGGTTGCCGCCGACGCGCTCCAGCTCCTTCTCCTGCAACACGCGGAGGATCTTCGCCTGCGTCTCCAGAGCCATGTCGCCGATCTCGTCGAGGAAGAGCGTGCCGCCGTCGGCGATCTCGAACTTGCCTTCCTTCGTCGCGGTCGCTCCCGTGAACGCGCCCTTCTCGTGGCCGAACAGCTCGCTCTCGACGAGCTCTCGGGAGAAGGCGGCGCAGTTCACCTTGATCAATGCCTTGCTCCGGCGCGGGCTGTTGTAGTGGATGGCGTTTGCGACGAGCTCCTTCCCGGTCCCGCTCGGGCCACGCACGAGCACGGTCAGGTCGCTGTCGGCCACGCGGCGGATCACGTCGAAGACCCGCTGCATGCTCGGGCTCTTCCCGACCAGGTTCTCGAACCGGTAGGTGCTCTCCACCTGCTCGCGCAGCAGCCGGTTCTCCCGCTTCTCCGCGACGGTCTCCAAAACGCGCGCGACCTTGAGCTCGAGCTCGTCGTTGTCGAACGGCTTCGGCACGTAGTCGGAGGCGCCGAGCTTCATGGCCTCGACCGCCGTCTTCTCCGAGCCGTAGGCGGTGATCATGATCACCGCCGTTTCGGGCGCGTGCTGCTTCACCCATTCGAGGAGGTCCATGCCCGACATCTTGCCCATGCTCAGGTCGGTGATGACGAGGTGGAAGACGCTCTGCTCGAGCTTCTCGACGGCCGACTCCGCGGACTGCGCCGTGTCGACCTCGTAGCCTCGGGCCTTCAGGAGACGGGAGATGGCGATGCAGATGGCGCGTTCGTCGTCGACGACCAGAATGGACTGCTTCATTGGATTTCCCTTGTGGTGGACGAGAGAGAGGAGTCAATGCCGGGCAGGTCGATCCGGAACCGCATGCCTCCGGCGGGTCGACGACGAGCCTCGATCCGACCCCCGTGCGCCTCGATCGTGCGGCGGGCGATCGCGAGCCCCAGGCCCGTGCCCTCGTGCTTCTGAGAGAAGAACGGCTCGAAGAGACGATCCAAGGTCGCATCGTCGACGCCCGGACCATCGTCGAGCACTTCGAGCGACACCCGGTCGTGGCCGTTCGCGACGGCGATGGAAACGTGTCGACCGGTGCCGGATTCGGTGAGCGCGTCGCGCGCGTTCTCGACGAGGTTGATCAGAACCTGGCGCAGCTTCTCCGAGTCCCCGGGGCCGAAAATGCCGGGTTCCGCGGTGACGGCGAGCTCGAGGCCCGAGGCCCGGAGGCTCGGCCGCAGGTCGTTCGCCGTGGAACGGGCGAGGTCGCCGAAGTCGATGCGCGACAGCTCCATGTCGTCGCGCCGGCCGAAATGCAGGAGATCGGCCACCTGTCGCTCGATCCGCTCGAGCTCGGCCAGGATGATCCCGAGCTCTTCGGCGTGCGGGCCATCCTCGCGAATGAGCTGTTGCGCGAGGCTGCGGGCGGCGGTCGCGGGGTTTCGGATCTCGTGCGCGACGCGGGCGGTGAGCTCGCCGATCACCGCGAGCTTCTCGGCATGCGCGAGGTTCCGCTCGACCTCGACGGCGCGGGCGAGAAGGGAGGCGCCGTCGAGCAATAGACCCAGCTGATCGGCAAACGCCTCGATCGCGCGGAGGTCTTCCTCGCGTAGACTCGCCCCGACCAGATCGGTCGTGAGCAGGAGGTGCCCCCAAAGGCGCGACGAGCCGCGGACCGACACCACGGCGACCACGCCGGCGTCCATGCGGGCCTCGGTGAACTCCGGGGGAAGCTCGGCCAGCTCGCCGCCGATCAGCGTGCGCGGGAGGAGTGCGTCTCCTCGCTCGGCGCGGGGCCAGGCGCGCGCCAGCTCGTCGACGTCGAAACGGCCTTCGACGATCTCGCCGCCGTCGCGGAGGAACAGCGCGGCACCCTCGATCTGCAGCACCGCGACGAGGTCGGCGAGGGCGCGCTCGGTGCAGGTCTTCACTCCGAGCTCGGGCGAGAGCCGGTGCAGCGCCCGCTGCAGAGCCGCCTGCTGGTCGTGGCTCCGGCCGAAGATCGTCTGGTCGAGGAGGCGCCAGAAGAGGGGCTGGACGAACAGGAAGGTCACCGCGAGCCCGCCGGCGATGAGGAACACCAGAACGGGCCCCCGTGCGGATGGCTCGGCGGCACTCGCGGCGGTCCACGACACGCCGATCCAACAGAGTGCCATGCCGATGGTCCCGAGCGTCACGAGGCTGTCGCGGAGTACGCCGCCGAGATTGCGCACGGCGAACGGGATCCCGACGATCGCTCCGAAAAGGGCCATCGTCCACCCGAGGAGCCGCTGGTAGGAGAGCCACGTTCCCGCGACGAACACGAGAAGCGCGGTGGCGAGCAGCGCCAGGCTCACCCGGAGGATGATCAGGTCGGGTCGCGCCGCCGGCCCGAAGGATCCCGGACGCCAGCCCGTCTCGCGGGCCCGTCGCGCGATCCGGCGGAGGCTCAGCGCGAGCATGAGGAAGAGATACGTCCACGTCACGACGCCGTAGGCGCCCAGGGCGTCCGGATTCGTCGCGACGTCGCGGACGGGAACGAACACGGCGAAACCGACCAAGCAGGCGAGCGCGCCGTAGTTCGCCCCGAGCCACGTGTTCGAGGGGCGACTCGCGTCGCGCTGGAAGTACCAGGTCATGTGGTGAAACACAGCGACGGCCAGGAAGCCGGCGACGTCGTTCACGAGGTACAGCCACACGAGGTCCGAGCGCAGGTTCTCGCTCGTGAACGGCAGCAGCGGAAAGAGTCCGGCGGTGAAGTACGTGATCGTGACGCTCGTGCCCACGATCGGCTGGAGCTCCGAGATGGGTCCGCGCGAGCGTCCCGTCCGCAGGGCCTCGACGCTCCCGTACGTGATCACCAGCCAGAGCAGCATCACCAGGAAGTTGGCGACGACGAGGGCCAGTGCTCCGACGGAAACCGTCACGGCGCGTCCCCGACGTTCTCGGTTGGAAGCTCGACGATGAACGAGACGCCCGGCCCCTCGTGCCTCTCGGCGGCGATGTGGCCGCCGTGCGCTTCGATCGTGCGCTTGACGATGGCGAGGCCGAGGCCGGTGCCCTTCGCCTTGGACGAGACGAAGGGCTCGAAGATCTCTTCGAGTGCAGGTTCCGGGATTCCCGGACCGTTGTCGCGCACGCAGAGTCGCGAGCGATCTCCGACGCTCTCGAGAGACACCTCGATTCGCCCGCGCGACCCGTTCCCCGACAGAGCGTCGGCAGCGTTCTCGATCAGGTTGATGAGTACGTGCCGGATCTTCTCACGGTCGGCCGAAACCACCAGCGCGCCGGGCCCCGAGATCTCCACCTGGATGTCCGCGCTCTCGAGTCGCGCCCGGAGCCGCGCCACGGTCTCGTGAACGAGCGACGTCAGGTCGACGGGTTGGCGATGGAGCTCGTCGCGTCGCGCGAAGCGGAGCAGATCGGCGATGTGCCGCTCCACGCGCTCGAGCTCCTCCACGATGATTCGGTGGGCTTCGTCGCCACCCGGCTCGCTCGCGAGCTGCTGGGCGAGACTCCGGGCGGCCGTCACGGGATTGCGGATGTCGTGGACGATGCGTGCGGACAACTCGCCCATGGCCGCGAGCTTCTCGGAGTGCGCGAGGGTGCGCTCCATCTCGACGGCTCGATCGAGGAGGTTGGCCGCGTCGAGGAGCACGGCGAGCTGGTCGGCGAAGACCTCGACCGTGACCGTCCCTTCGTCGCGGTACACCGTCGCGACCAGGTCCGTCCGGAGAAGGAGGTGTCCCCAGAGATGCTTCGAGCCCTGCACGGCGACGACGCCGAGGATGTCGTGGTCGTCCAGGATCGCGCGAACGTCGGCTGGGAGTCCGGCCTGGTCGTCCCCGAAGCGAGGGCGATCGAGAAGAGCGTCGGCGGCCGCACCGGTGGGGAATCGCTTGGCGAGGGCCTCGGCGTCGAGATCGCCGACACTCAGTGCGTCGCCGTCGCGGAACACGAGCGCGACTCCCCGGAAACGCAGGACGCGTCGCAGCTCCTTCATCGCGCGTAGCGAGCATTCGGCCGGTCCGAGATCGGGAGAGATGTTTCGCAGGAAGTGCGCGAGCTCCTCGCGCCGGAGACGGCTCCGCCGAAAGACCACGCGCTCGACCAGGGCGAGCAGCGCGGGCTGGCCGGGGCCGAGCGCCAGAAGGAGCAATAGAATCGTCGTGAGAGGGCCGAGCAGCCGGAGCTCCACCGGGAGCTGATCGCCGACCCAGATCCCGGCGAAGACGGAGCCCCCGACGGCGGCGAGGAGTCCCAGGGCGGAGAACAGGCCGGACAGGACGACGCCGAGGCTGCGCGCGACGAACGGGACCGCGATCGCCAGCCCGAGCAGCGCTCCCAGCAGGCTCAGGAGCGGGCGGTGGAGGGTCCAGCCCCCGTCGAGGTGAAGGAGAACCATCGCCCCGACGCAGAGTCCGGCGAACGCGAGCGCCCAGACGTCCGACCGCGCGGAGGTGCCGATGAGCCCCGGACGCCAGTCGCCCTCCCTCGCCGCCCGCCCCAGCCGTCGCGCCGAGAGCAGGGTCACGACGAGGATGTAGCCCCACTTCAGGACCTCCGCTCCGTCTCGGATGATCGGCGAGTCGTAGAGCAGGTCTCGTGCGGGCAGCGCGATCAGGACGACGGCGGCGGCTCCGCCGTAGTTGAGCGCGAGCCAGCGGCGTGGCTCGTCGTCGTCGCGCGACGAGAGGAGCAGCACCAGGTGGGCAAACAGGGCGACCGACACGAACGTGACGACGTCGGTCACGACGTAGAGGCCGACGAGGATCGGGGAGAGCTGAAGGTGGTGCTCGGTCGGGATGAGCGAGAACACGGTCGACATCGCGAAGACGAACGACAGACACGCGCACACGAGCGTTGCCACGACGATGAGCGGCGCGAACATGCGGCGGCGTAGCGAGGTCTGCACGTTCGACTGAACGATGATCCCGAAGATGAGCGAGACCAGGAGATTCACCCCGGCCGAGGCGAGCGCCAGGGGCTCGGGCCCGATCACGATCGTCCCTCGCCGGCGGAGCGTGCTTCGATCGGCAGATCGACCCGGAACGCGACGCCGTTGGATCCGTTCGGCTCCGCGCGCACGTTGCCGCCGTGCGCTTCGATGGTGCGCTTCACGATCGCGAGGCCCAGACCCGTGCCCTGCGTCTTCAGAGAGTAGAAAGGCTCGAAGATCTTGCCGAGGGACGCCGCGGGAACTCCGGGCCCGTTGTCGGAGACATCGACTTCCGCGTGACCGTTCTCGCGGCCGACGCGCAGCGTGATGCTGCGCTCGCCCTGGGTGTCGATGACCGCGTCGATCGAGTTCTCGATCAGATTGATCAGGACCTGCCGGATCTTCTCGCGGTCGACGTCGGCCACGATGCCGTCGGGCGCGTCGAGCTCGAAGCCGATCCCGGCCCCCTCGAGCCGCAGGTGGAATTGGTCGACGGTCTCCCGCACGAGTGAGCCGAGGTCGACGGGCTCGGGATGCAGCTCGTCCCGGCGGGCGAACTTGAGCAGCGCCGCGATCTGGTGCTCGACCCGCTCGAGCTCGGTGAGGATGATCTCGGCGTGCTCGGGGTTGTCGGGGGAGTCGGGCTCCGCGCAGAGGCTCTGGGCGAGCGAGCGGGCCGCGGTCACCGGGTTCCGGATCTCGTGGGCGATGCGCGCCGCGAGCTCGCCGATGGCGGAGAGCTTCTCGGCGTGGGCCAGGGAGCGCTCGACCGACACGGCCCGTTCGAGCAGCTCGGTCGAGTCGAGGACGAGCGCGAGCTGATCGGTGAACCTGTGGATGACGTCACCGTCCTCGTCGGTGATCACCGTCCCCAGAAGGCCGCTCGTCATGAAGAGGTGACCCCAGCGACGCCGGGGACTCACGATCGGGAAGAGGCCCACGACCTTGGCCGCCGCGAGGGGCTCGCGGACCGCGCGGGGGAGCTCGCGCATCTCGAGGAGACCCAGGCCGGATTCGTAGAAGGCGTCGGCCGCCTCGCCCGTGGG
>JAUIFY010000426.1 GCA_030430245.1 bacterium
TACTCGCCATACGTGTCGATGGACGCACCGGCATGCGTGTCGGCCGTGATGCAGACGTAGGGCGACGCCTCGCTCGTGGGGCTCGTGGCTGGTTTTGACATCGACGTCAATTTAGGGTTCGTGATTCCGGCAGGCAAGGGATCGTGACCGTCCATCCGAATCCGTGTGAAGAACCGCCGATCCCGCGACCCTCGGCGCATCCCGCGTTCGCCGCCGAGCCATGAACTCCGATCGGCTCCGCGACGCGATCCACGCAGCCGACCTCCGGTGTCTCCTGATGGTGGTCTTCCACCTGAGCGGAGACCGCCGCTGGCTCGCACCGCCCTACCGGCCCGAGCGGGACGTGAGGCTCATCTCCGACGAAGCCGCCGGCTTGCCGCCCGAGATCCAGAAGGAGGTGCGCGCGGCGGCGCTCGCGCTGCTCTCCCGCCCCGACGTCACGGCCAAAATCGACGACCCGGGCGACGACCTCATGGTCGAGCTCATGAGCGCGTGTCTCGGCGAGCCGGTCCCCCCGGAGTACGCGCCGATGATGCGCGAGGAGATGGGCTTCACGTCCCGCGCGATCGAGTGGAGCGAAGGACGCCCGCCGGGCGCCTCGGAGCGCCTTGCCGTGATCGTCGGTGCCGGCGCGAGCGGGATCGTCGTCGGCGCCCACCTCGAGCGACTCGGCATTCCGTACGTGATCGTCGAGCGCAACGCCCGCGTCGGCGGCACGTGGTGGGAGAACCGCTACCCGGGGTGCGGCGTCGACACGCCGAACCACGCCTACTCCTATTCCTTCGGATCGCGCTACCGGTGGAGCCGATACTTCTCCCCTCGCGACGAGATCCAGGACTACCTGGAACGCTGCTCGCGCGAGTTCGGCGTCGCTCCGAACATCCGCTTCGAGACGTCCGTCACGCGGGCCACCTGGCACGAGGCCGACGGGGCGTGGCACGTGGTGCTGTCGGGGCCTCGAGGCGAAGAGACGCTGCGGGCCGACTTCCTCCTGAGCGCGATCGGCCAGTTCGGGCTTCCGAAGCTCCCGCGGATCGACGGGCTCGAAGCGTTCCGGGGACCGTCCTTCCATACGACCGCGTGGCCGCGCGACCTGGATCTCCGGGGCAAGCGCGTGTCCATCGTGGGGACCGGCGCCTCGTGCATGCAGGTCGTCCCGACGATCGTGGACGAGGTCGAGTCCCTCACGATCTATCAAAGGAGCCCTCAGTGGGCGCGCCCGATTCCGCGGTACCACGACCCGATTCGCGACGACGCCCAGTGGCTCCTCGCCGAGGTTCCGTTCTACGCGGCCTGGTTCCGGTTCACGATGCTGTGGCGCTACGGCGACGGCCTGCTCCGATTTCTCGAGAAGGACCCGGACTGGCCGCACCCCGAGCGGTCCCTGAACCGCGTCAACGACCGTCACCGCCGGGAGATGACGGCCTACATCCAGGCCGAGTTGGGTGATCGCACCGAGCTCCTCGAGAAATGCGTGCCGACATACCCCCCGTACGGCAAGCGCATCCTACTCGACAATGGATGGTACCGAGCGATCTGCAAGCCGAACGTCGAGCTCGTGACCGATGCGATCCGTCGGGCGGACGACACGGGCATCGTCACGGACGATGGCCGCCACCGCGAGGCCGACGTCCTGGTGCTCGCGACCGGCTTCGAGATGACGAAGATGGCGGCCCGGTTGGACCTGCGCGGCCGGAACGGCGCGGCGCTCGCGAACGTGTGGGCGAACGAGAACCCCACCGCGCACCTCGGCATCACGGTCTCGGGCTTCCCGAATCTCTTCGTCCTCCAGGGCCCCAAGACCGGCCTCGGACACGGGGGCAGCGCCATCTTTCAGTCCGAGTGCCAGGCGCGCTACGCGATCGGGCTGATCACGCAGATGATCGAGCGCGGCGCCCGCGCGATCGACGTGCGCCCGGACGTGCAGGAAGAATACGTCGCTCGCGTCGACGCCCGCCACGAGCGGCTGATCTGGACCCACCCGGGAATGTCGACGTACTACCGAAACCGCTTCGGCCGCGTGACGTCCGTCATGCCGTGGCGGCTGGTCGACTACTGGGGGATGACGCGCGAACCCACCCTGGAGGAGTACGAAGTCACGGAGCCGACATCGCGCTCTCCCGCGCCTCGAACGCGCCCGCCCCCAGGGTCGGACGAACGACGAGGCCCCGGGTCGTCGACCCGGACGACCTGACGGACCCACACGATGGCCGGAGCCCTCGGCGCGTCGCGGTGCGCCCAGCCGTCCGGTCGAGCTCACTCCGGCCGATCGAGCCCGAGGTCGTCCCGGAGCAAGCGGGCCGTATCCAGATCCGCGACCGCCGCGTTCGCACGCTCCACGCCCCGCCGGCCCACCTCGGCACTCTGCATCCGGTCGCCCACCGCGTAGGTCGCGGCCGCGGCGATCCACGCCGAAGCGACGAGAACCCGATACTCGCGCCACGCGTCGTCGAGATCGGGTGCCGGGGCACCGGCGCGCCCGAGGACGTCGAGGTAGTGCGCGAGAAAGGCCCGCTCCTCCGCGCGACGCAGCTCCGTCTCCACCGAGTTGCCGAGGAAGTAGGCGACGTCCCGCAAGCCGGGGCCGTGGCAGACGCAGGCCCAGTCGAGGAAGCCGACCTCGTCGCCGTCGAGGAAGAGGTTCCCGAGATGGGGATCGCCGTGCAGCAATGTCGCCGGGCCGAGGGCGAGCCGGCGCGCGACCGCGGCTCCGTGCTCGACGTAGACCCGGGCCATCTCATGGAACGCCTCGGGCTGATCGGCGCCGAAGGACTCGACGCCCGCGGCGACGAGATCCGGGCCCATGTCGCTGTGCATCGGGGCCTCGGCCCACGCGAGATCCGCGTCGAATCGGGGCGACCCCCAGAACGCGGCGTGCAGCTTCGCCAG
>JAUIFY010000145.1 GCA_030430245.1 bacterium
AAGATCCCCGAGTCGCCCGGGCCGTACCCGATGCAGGCGATGCTCGAAACGACGTCGCTGCTGCAGCCGGGATTGTATCCCAGCGCCGGATCGACGGCGGTCGGGTCACAGGGCTGTCCGTGGAGCGGATTGGACTCGTCCTGGAACTTGTACGTCCACGACCCCCACGAGCCGTGCGTCCAGTCCTCGGCGCCCTCGTACAGATGGATGATCGAGTGGTGGGACTGCGGATCCTGCACCAGGAGCTGTCGGTGGAACAGAATGCAGTCCCCGGAGGGATTGTTGCCCGAGGCGAGAGCGCAGGCGGTCTTCGCCGACGCGGGCACCAGGCTCGTCGTGGTGAAGTCGTAGTACGTGGCCATGCAGATCTCGTCCTCGGTTTCCGCCGGCAGGGGCCACGGGGTTTGCCGCAGCTGCACGCCGACGCCCGCGCCCGGGGGAGCGGGCGGATCGATGACGAGGGGATCGGGTGGCGGGAGGCACGTGCCGAGGAGCCCCGACGTTCCGTCGACGACGAGGTCCTCGGGAGCCCCTCCCCGGATCCAGAGCTCGACCGCCTCGAGGTGCTCCGGGGTGAGCGCGCTGGGTCCGACCGGCATCGGCGTTCCGCCGTGGGTCGTCCCCGTTCCGTTCGTCTTGGCGGCGAGTCGGTCGTAGAGCACGCTCGCGATCGGCTCGCCCGGCTCGACCCGCTTCACGGTCGGGGCGAGAGTCGAGAACGGACCGACCAGCTGCGCGTACGCGTTCGCCGCCGTCAGGTCCAGCATCCCCTGGCCCGGGCTCGCGCCGTGACAAACGGACGTGTTGCAGCCGTAGCCCTCGAAGACGACGGCCTGGATCGCCTCGAACGTGGAGTCGTACTCGGCCGTGCTTCCGCAGCTCCCGATGGTGCAATCGTCGTTGCAGCCGTCGTCGTTCGTCGCGTTGCCGTCGTCGCACTCCTCGGTGAGCTCGAGGATCCCGTTGCCGCAGACCTGCTCTGGGCACGCTGCGGGCGCGGGCGCCTTCTTGGCGATGTAGAATCCGGTCTCGCTCTTCTTCACGTCGCCGCCCAGCTCGGCGCAGTGCCACTCGTCTTCGGATCGGTAGTGGACCCACGCCGCGTCCTGCGGGCCGTCGACCTCCCACGGAAAGTTCTCGCCGCCGCCGACGATCTTCAGCAGGCCACCCTTGTTGCCGGGCTTGAACAGCACCTTCTTGATGCCGCCGACCGTCTGCTCCTTGTCGACGTACTTGTAGCCCTTGCTGCCGGCGGGCGTGCCGAGGCCGGTCCACTTGGCGGGATCGAGCGTCAGGAGGTCCGTGCGGCCGGCCCCGACGCCGGCCTGGCCGGTCCATCGGAGGAGGATCTGCGTCGTCGTCGTGCGCGGATCGTGCGTCGGATGGAGCGCGATCTCCTTGCTCGCGACGAAGCTCACCTTGTGCTTCGCCGCCTCCTTGCGGGTGTCGATCTTGAGGATCTTGCCGCTGATGGGGATCGTGGCGTCGTGCGCGCGTGCGTCGGGGGCGAGAGCCGTCGTGGCGAGGATTCCGGTCAGTAGGATGAGGGTCGGGCGCACGCGGGCCTCCTTGAGGATGAACGGCGCGAAGCGCCTGCCAGGTCGAAGACGATCTCGCGCATCAGACCATCCCGGGTCGGCCGAACGCAAGCCGTCCGAGCGCGGGTGGTTTGACAGGGCGTCACGCCGTGCCCTACCGACAGCCCCGTGCGGCGCTTCCTGAAGATCGTCCTGATCGGCGTCGGCGCGCTCGTGGGCCTCGTGGTGGTCGCGCTCTCGGCGCTGTTGGCCGGGTTCTACTGGAACGCGGGGCGCTCGGACTGGCCTCGAGCGGGAGAGATCGCGACCCGCCCGCGGCCGGCCTCACCGCCCGGGGCGGCAGCCGGGTCGGAGGCGGAGAGCGGCGCGGGCAAGCAGATCCTCTTCGGCGATCTGCATGTGCACACGAGCTACTCGACGGACGCGATGGTGCAGGGCCTGCCGCTCCTGGGGGGAGAAGGCGTGCACCCGCCCGCCGATGCGTGCGACTTCGCGCGGTTCTGCTCGGCGCTCGACTTCTGGAGCATCAACGACCACGCCGAGTCCCTGACCGCGAGCGAGTGGGAGACGACCAAGGCGGTCGTCCGCGCGTGCAACGACGTGGCCGGCGATCCCGACGATCCCGACCTCGTGTCCTTTCTGGGTTGGGAGTGGTCGCAGGGAGGCCTCACGCCGGAGACCCACTTCGGTCACAAGAACGTCGTGTTGCTCGGCACCGCCGACGACGAGATCCCGGCGCGACCGATCGCGGCGAACGCGGCGGGCAACGTGGTGTGGGGGTTGCTCGGCCTGGGCATGTCTCTCCGAGACCTGGACCGCTGGGACGAGTACGCCGACCTGCATCGGGCGACGCTCGACACGTTCGCACGCGAGACGTGCGCCGAAGAGGTCGACGTACGGGACCTCCCCCCGGGTTGCCACGAGGTCGCGGAGACGCCGGACGTGCTGTTCGAGAAGCTCGACCAGTGGGGGCACCGCGCGCTCGTCATCCCGCACGGCATGGCCTGGGGGATCACGAACCCGAAGGCGAACGATCTCGCGATGCAGCTCCGCGGGGCGATGCACGATCCGGACCGCCAGCGTCTGCTCGAGATCTACTCCGGTCACGGAAACTCCGAGATCTGGGCCGACCTGCCGGATGCGCACGTCGACGAGAAGATGCGCCTCGTCTGCCCGGAGCCGACGGAGCGGTTCGAGCCGTGCTGCTGGCGCGCCGGCGAGATCGTGCGCGCGCGTTGCGTCGAGCCGGAGAGCCGCGAGTGCCAGTATCAGGTGGACGAGGCTCGGAAGCGCGGAGCCGGCGTCGGCCCGCTTCTTCCGCCGACGGGCGCGGTGCTGCATTCGACGATCGAGGACTTCGGCGAGTGCGGTCAGCTTCGCGGGGCGTTTCTCCCGGCCTTCGACTACCGCCCGCGTGGGTCTGCCCAGTACGCGCTCGCGACGACCCGCTTCGACGGCGAGGCGGACCGGCGGAGCTTCCGCTTCGGCTTCCTGGCGTCGAGCGACAACCACCGGGCGCGCGGCGGGTCCGGCTACAAGGAGTTCGGGAGGACCGCGATGACCGATGGTGCGTCGATGGGCAGCGACTGGCGCGATCGACGGGCCGCCTCCTTCTACTACACGGGGGGTCTCGTCGCGGTCCACGCCCCCGCCCGCGACCGGGAGTCGATCTTCGAGGCGCTGGAGCGGAGAGAGGTCTACGGCACGTCCGGGGATCGGATCCTCCTCTGGTTCGATCTGCTCGGCCCGGACGGTGAACGCGCGCCGATGGGGAGCGAGGTCGCGTCGGCGACCGATCCCGCGTTCGAAGTACGGGCCGTCGGTGCGTTCGAGCAGACGCCCGGCTGCCCGGAGACCGTCACCGAACGGCTCACGCCGGAGCGCCTCCAGCGGCTGTGCCTCGGCGAGTGCTACAACCCCGGCGAGACGCGGCGCGCGATCACGCGGATCGAGGTCGTGCGCATTCGCCCGCAGGTCGAGCCGGGGGAGAGAATCGGGGCGCTGATCGAAGACCCGTGGAAGGTGCTGCCGTGCCCCGGGGATCCGTCGGGGTGCCGCGTCACGTTCGACGACCCGGATTTCGTGGGCGCGCGGCGTGAGATCGTGTACTACGTCCGCGCCATCCAGGAACCGACGCCCGCGGTGAACGGAGATCCGCTCGAATGCGTGCGCGACGACGAGGGGCGATGCCTGGAGGCGACCGTGTGCCCGGGCGGCGGCGCGGAGGGCCCCCCGGTCGACGATTGCCTCGCCGACGTCGAGGAGCGAGCCTGGTCGTCCCCGATCTTCGTCTCGCCCGCCGGCGAGTGAGGAGCGGCTCAGAGATCCTCGAGCGCTCCGGGCTTCGGGCGGTCGCCGCGTCCCTGCTGCGCGCGGATCTCCTCGACCGTGCGCTCGAGGGCGGCCACACGCGCGGCGGTGCTGGGGTGGGCCGGCGAGGCGCGGTCGCTGATCAGCTCGGGATGCTCGGCGGCGAGTCGCCGCACGAAGGTCGCGGCGGCCGCCGGGTCGTAGCCCGCGCGTGCGGCCAGGTAGACGCCGAGATAGTCGGCCGCACGCTCTCGGCTCTTCAGGCGCGACCGGCGGTGTCCGAGGATTCGGTGCGCGAGCTCGTGACCGATGACCGCCGCGAGCTCGTCGTCGTTCTCGACGAAGCGGAGGAGTCCCGTCGTGATGACGATCGTCTGTCCGTCGACGTGAGCGTTCACCATGTCGCCGATCGCCGTCGTGATCGGATACTCGCACTCCGCGACGTAGGAGAGCCGACGTCGGATCGTTTCGTCCCCGCGCGCGACTTCGATCCAGAGCGAGGCGGCGTCGTCGCGCTCGACGTCGAGGTCGACGACGTGGTCGCCGACGCGAATGCCCGCTGCCTCGGCGGGCGAGCCCGGAAGGACCGCGAGGACCTCGGGCGTGCCGTCGATCTCCCACGCGTCGCGAAGCGCGCTGCTCGCATCGACCCAGGCCTCGTGGGCTCCGAGCTGCCGAGCGACGCTGCTGCGGCTCGCGCTCAGCAGGCCGATGTACGCCTTGATCTCCTCGCCGCAGAACGGTGCCCCCGCCACGGTGAGGCGCGCGCCGACGCGCGACACGCGCTCCATGTGCGCCAGGAGCCGCTCCGCCGCCAGCTCGTACTGGCGCCGACGTTCTGCCTCCACCTCGGCCGAGGGCACGCGCGGGGGTAGGGGCCGCGGAGCACAGCCGAGGAGCGCCCACGCGATCGCGGGTGCGAGCAGGAGGAGCGGTCGTGCCCGGATCGGTGAGGACGACTCGCGGCGAGTCGCCGACGCGGAGGTGCGCACGGCGCGATTACACCTTCGATCGGGTGACCCGGCAAGCGGCAAATGATGTGCTAGGACCGCGGCATGCACCCGAAGGCTCACGCGCGCGCGACGCCGGACAAGGCGGCTTCGATCTTCGTCGGCTCGGGGGACGTCGTCACGTACCGAGAGCTCGACGAGAGGTCGAACCAGTGCGCGCACCTGTTCCGACGCCGCGGTCTCGCGCGCGGGGATGCGATCGGGCTCCTCCTGACGAACGACCGCCACTTCCACGAGCCGTGTTGGGCGGCGCAGCGGTCGGGGCTCTACTACACGCCTCTCGCCACGCATCTGACGACGGACGAGATCGAGTACATCCTGCGCGACTGCGGCGCCGAGCTGGTGATCGTGTCTCGGTCGTTGGGGGACACGGTCGCGCCGCTCGTCGACCGCATGCCCGCCGTGCGCACCTGGCTCATGACGGGCGGGGCGGCGCACGGCTTCGCGTCGTACGAGGACGCGGTCGCGGCCGAGCCGCGTCATCCGATCGACGACGAGTGCGAGGGGCAGGACATGCTCTACTCGTCGGGCACGACGGGCCACCCCAAGGGGATTCGCCTTCCGCTCGAGGATCGTGCGCTCGAGGAACCGACCCCGATGGTCCTGGGCCTCCAGCATGGCTTCTGGCAGGCGAGCGCGGACGACGTCTATCTCTCGCCGGCGCCGCTCTACCACTCGGCGCCGCTCCGCTGCACGATGGCGATGCACCGCATCGGGGCGACGACCGTCGTGCTCGAGAAGTTCGATCCGCGGGCGGCGCTGGACGCGATCGAGCGCCATCGCGTCACCGTGAGTCAGTGGGTTCCGACGATGTTCGTCCGTCTCCTGCGTCTCGCACCGGAGGTGCGCGAAGGATTCGATCTCTCGAGTCACCGGCTCGCCGTGCACGCGGCGGCACCGTGCCCGGCCGAGGTGAAGGAGCGGATGATCGAGTGGTGGGGCCCGATCCTGTTCGAGTACTACGCGGCGACCGAGGCGAACGGCTCGACCTCGATCTCGAGCGAGGAATGGCTCACGCACCGTGGCTCGGTCGGCCGGCCGCAGGGCTGCACGATCCACATTCTGGACGACGACGGGTGCGAGCTTCCGCCGGGGGAGGTCGGCACCGTGTACTTCGAGGGCGGTGCGAGGTTCGACTACCACAACGATCCGCAGAAGACGGCGCGGAGCTACTCGGCGGAAGGCTGGTCGACCGTTGGTGACATGGGTCGGGTGGACGAGGACGGTTATCTCTATCTCACCGACCGCAAGGCCCACATGATCATCACGGGCGGCGTCAACGTGTATCCGCAGGAGGCGGAGAACCTGCTCGCGACCCATCCCAAGGTGGCGGACGTCGCGGTGATCGGCGTGCCGAATCCCGAGTTCGGCGAGGAGGTGAAGGCCGTCGTGCAAGCGCTGGATGCGGCGGAGGGCGGAGCGGAGCTCGAGCGCGAGCTTCTCGAGTGGTGCCGCGCGCGTCTTTCGGCGGTGAAGTGTCCGCGCTCGGTGGACTTCGTCCAGGCGCTCCCTCGCGGCGAGAACGGCAAGCTCTACAAGCGCCATCTGCGCGAGCGGTACTGGAAGGGGCGTGAGTCCCGGATCGTATGAGGGCGATTCGCTGCAACGCCTACGGCCCTCCGCGTACGCTCGTGCTGGAGCGGCAGCCGATCCCCGAGGTCGGTCGCGGTGAGGTGTTGGTACGCATCGGGGCCGCGTCGGTGAACTTTCCGGACGCGCTGATCGTGGGGAATCGGTATCAGATCTCCGTCGATCCACCCTTCACGCCCGGAAGCGACTTCGCCGGAACCGTCGAGAAGCTCGGGGCCGACGTGGATGCCCTGCGGGTGGGAGACCGCGTGTACGGAAGCGTGTTCACCGGTGCCTACGCGGAGGAGTTGACCGTTCCGGCGGCGGGACTGCAGCGGATCCCCGACGGAGTCGGGTTCGCCGAAGCCGCCGCCTTCCCGACCGCGTACGCGACGGCCTACGACGCGGTGCGGAGCACGGCCGCAATCGGGGCGGGAGAGGCTCTCGTCGTGCTCGGCGCGGCGGGAGGGGTAGGGTCGGCCGCGGTCCAGGTGGGGAAGCTCCTCGGCGCGCGCGTGATCGCGTGCACGTCGAGCGACCCGAAGCTCGCCGTCGCACGCAGCCTCGGGGCCGACGACGGCGTGGTCTACGGCGTCGAGCCTTTGAAGGAGCGCCTGAAGGAGCTCACGGACGGCGGCGCACATGCGGTGATCGATCCGGTCGGCGGTCGGTGGGCGGAGGAGGCGCTCCGCGCGACGCGCTACGGCGGCCGCTACGTCGTCGTCGGGTTCGCGAGCGGGAGCATCCCGAGCATTCCCCTCAACCTCGTCCTTCTGAAGGGCGTGATCGTGAAGGGCTACGAGATCGCGTCGTTCATGACGCGAGAGCCGGAAGCGATGGCGCGGAACCGGGCCGAGATGTGGGAGCATCTGGCGGCGGGGCGTCTCCGGCCGCACATCGGCGGGCGATACCCGCTCGAGCGCGCGGCCGAGGCCATGGCCGCGGTCGCCGAGCGCCGCGCCCTGGGCAAGGTGGTGATCGAGCCGTGAGGGACGTGCGGGCCATCGTCTTCGACCTGTTCGACAAGCTCGTCGACCTCCACTTCGCGCGACTGCCGGCGACCGAAGTCGCCGGCCGCAAGATACCCGCGACCTTGTCGTTCCAGCACGAGGCGATCCTCGCGCGCGGACACGAGGTCGACTTCGAGACGTTCGTCGCGACCCTGCGCGCGTCGGACCGTGATCTGTCCGCGAGCCATCTCGAGAAGGGGATCGAGCTGCCGACGACGCTGCGCTTCGAGCGGCTCGTGGAGCGGCTCGAGATCGACGACGTGGCGCTCCCCGAGATCCTGACGCAGACCCACATGGGAAAGATCCGCGAGGTCGCCGACACTCCGGCGCACCACGCGGAGGTGTTGGCCGATCTCGGGACTCGCTACCGGGTCGGTTTGTGCTCCAACTTCAGTCACACCGAGACGGCTCTCCGGATTCTCGACGCTGCGTCGCTGCGGATGCACTTCGACGCGGTCGCGGTGTCCGAGGCGGTCGGCGTCCGGAAGCCGCGACCCGAGATCTTCCGCCACGTTCTGGAGGCGCTCGGGGTCGCGCCCGAGGAGACGGTCCACGTCGGCGACAACCTGGACGCCGACGTACGCGGCGCGACGGAGGTCGGGATGCGGACGATCTGGGTCGATCGCCGGGTCCGCGACAAGGAGCGCGCCCTCCGCGAATACGAGGGCCCCGCGCCGACGTGGACGATTAGCGACCTGTCGTCGATCGCCGGCGTCCTCCGCTAGGGCCGAGGGCGAAACCGGCGGATCTCGGAATCGCGACGCGAAGCCGCACGTCTCGGGGGCCCGCGTGTGCGGAAGCCGCGGCCGTCAGTGCGGACTTCGATGTCGGCGAGAAGTCGCTTCGGCCGCGTGGCCGAAGACCGGATTCCAGCCCGTCACGCGCTCCCGCCGTCTCGGGAGGTTTCGGGCGACGACGATGTCGCGAAGAAGGCTCGGGTCCTGGTCTGCGCGGAATCGGACCAGACTCGACGTCCGCGCGGTTGCGAGCGTGTTTCCGACGATCTGGATTTGTTGGGCTCTCGCGGTCGCCCGAGCGTCCGGGCTCGTGCCGAACATGTCGATCACGACGGAGTCCTTCTCCGGGGACATGAGCAGGTTGTTCGCGATCGTGATGTTTCTGCACGTCGTCCGCGCGCAACGAAGGCCGGTCGGGCACGACTCCGGCGACGTGCACGCAGAGAGGCTGCTCTCTGCTTGGGGGTTGCGGGCTACACATCTTCTGGACGCCGCGAATCGGATGAGCGGCGTGTCTGCCTTCGCGGTGTGGAGCGTGTTGTCGCTGATCAGGGTGTGGGCGGAGCACGTTCCGTACGGCCCCGGGCTCCCGAACCAGAAGCCCGCACCCTCTTGCACCCAGCTGCAGTGGTTGCCCGTAGCGTGCCAACCCGTTGCGAAGATGGCGCATCCCCTGACGGCGGAGATGAAGTTGTTGCCCGTCAACCGCGCGCCGTTCCGGAATCCGGGCCCGCCCTCGAAGACGGGTGGGCGCACGCCCCAATCGGCACCAGCGAAGTCGTTCCCGTCCACGACGTTCTGGTCGGACCGAACGAGCACGTGTGTGCTTTCTCCCCCGCGGGAGAGGACGGAGACGTTCTGTCCGACGACGTTGTACGAGCCCTCCAGGGTGATGCCGACGGCGGCCGGGCTCTCCTCGAATCGCAGGCGGTTCCCGACGAGGGTCGAAGCGCCGGAGGCGACGATGCCGCGCGCCGTGGCCGCCTTCGCGGCACGTACGTGGTTGCCCGAGATCGAGCATTCCGTGCCTGCCTCGATCCCGGTGGCCATCGGGGCACGCAGCTCGAGGTCGTTGTGGCCGATGTGACACCGGGGGCCGAGCCGGATCGCGACGGAAGCGGCTTCGGGCGGTTCTCCCTTCGGCGGTATCTCCACGCGCGAGTGGGCGACGCTGGAGTCGGCGGGCAGGTCGAAGCCGACGGAGCCGCCCGGAGAGAGGCGAACGAGGCTGTCGCGTACCGACAGCCGCGCGCGCCGAGAGATCATGCCGCGGCCGCAGCCGACGGCGGTGAGTCGCTGCGCCGAGGCCATGCGGTTTGGGCTGCCGAGGAGCCGAACGGCCGTGGTGGCTCTTGCGGAGTCGCCGTCGCACTCGAGGTGGATGTCTTCGAGGCTCGCGCACGACCCGTGACCGTCGCCGCAATCGATCCGCATGGCGGTGGGTTCGGCTGCGCCCGGGCGTGACGAGAACTCGACCCGCACCTGTCGCACGCGAGCGGGGTAGGCCACTTCGGTCGATTCGATGGCGATGGCCGGGTTCGCCATGTCGGTGGCCCTCAGGGAGAGGGATTCGATGGAGGCGTCCCGTCGTCCGGCGACGAGGAGCGCCTTCGAGAACTGCCCGTCTCGCGAGGCCGCCAGAACGGCGCCACGCCCGCGGAGGCGTGTGCCCGACGGGAGCTCGACGTCGCTTCGCACGACGCATGCGTTCGGACCGACCAGGGTGAGAGATCCGCCCCCCCGATCCCCGAGCTCGTCGAGGGCACGCGCGATGGCGACCGTGTCGTCGCGGCCGGAGCACGTGAGCTCCATCGCGAACGAGGGTGCGGCTGCAGCGAGCGCGAGGTGTGCGGCGAGTCGAAGCCACCGGCCGGCAGCGGGGAGCATTTCGAGCCTTCTGTCACAGAGGCTCGGACAGGGCTACCGAGGACGAGTCGTCGCGGTCGCGGAGCTCGCTCGCCTCACCGCGTCGCACGGGACGCTCCCGTGAAGTGGAGGGGCGCGGTTGCTAGCCTCGTCTCCACGACCCGGGCCGCACCTCGCGCACTCCCAGGTCATCCACCATGGTCAAGACGCACGCCGAGGAGAGCCTCGGGGCGAACCCCGGCGATGCCGCATTGAATCCCGCGGACTCGGTGGCGGCGGGCGTCCCCTCGTCGAAGGCGCCGCACACCGTCGAACCGATCCGCTCGGGGATCCTCGCCGCGCTCCGTCATCGCGACTACCAGCTGCTCTTCGGCAGCTTCGTCGTGAACCAGATGGGATTCTGGCTCGCGCACATCTCGCTCCAGGCGCAGATGGTCGAGCTGAGCGGGGGAGATCCCTTCCAGGTCGGGCTCCTCACCTTCGCGCTCCTCATTCCGGCGCTCCTCCTGGCTCCGGTCGCGGGTGCGATCGCGGACCGGGTGGACCGCCAGCGCATGATGCTGGTTTGCTACGCGTGCGTGGTCGTCGTTTCGGCGACCCTCGGTGCGCTCTCCGGCGCCGACGCGATCACGTCGGGCCTCCTCCTCCTGTTCGCGTTTCTCATGGGGACGACGTTCGCGTTCGCGGGACCGGCGAGCTCGGCCATCGCGGCGAACGCGGTGCATCGCGACGATCTCTCGAGCGCGGTCGCTCTGCAGTCCGCGATGAACAACCTGACGCGGGTCGTCGGTCCCCTCCTGGCGGCGCCGCTCGTGGCCGCCGGCCGCTACGAGGTCGGATTCGCCGTCTTCGCGGTCGCGTCCGCGGTCGCCGCGGTGCTCGTGAGCCGAATGCGGGTGACGAGCGACATCGAGACCGACGAGACGACCGGGATCCTGGAGCGGATCCGCGGCGGTTGGCGCCACGCGCGGGAAAGGCGTCCGGCGCTCGCCGCGATCGTCACGGCGGGAAGCCTGTCGATCTTCGGGATCGGACACAACGCGATGATTCCGGTGTTCGCGGCCGACGTGCTGGGGGACGAAGGTCTCTTCCCGTGGCTCGTCGCCACCACGGCCTTCGGTGCGATGCTCGGGGCCCTCGCGACCGGACGCGATCCGCAGCCAACGCTCGGCCGTGCGGCCATGCGGCTCGCGGCCTACGGCGCCGCCTTCCTGGTCTTCGCGTCCACGACCTCCGTCGCGATCGCATTCGCGAGCCAGTTCATCGTCGGCTACTTCTATTTCGCGGTCATGACCGGGCTGCAGACGTTGATCCAACAGCTCGTCGACGACTCGAACCGCGGCCGGGTCATGAGCCTCTTCCAGGTCTCGTGGGGTGGCCTCACGCCGGTCGGCTCGCTCGCCATGGGGGCGATCGCCGGCGGGATCGGGATCGCGTCCACCCTCCAGATCGCCGCGGTCTGCTGCATGCTGTGCGGCTTCGGCATGATGTTCCACGCGCGCCGCTGACGCTTCTTCACGGCCCCGGGGCTCGCGCGGTCTTGCGCAAGCCCGGGCGGTCGAGCAGAACCTCTTGCGTGGATCGCCGAATTCGACCCGTCGTCGCGTACCGGGCGCTGCGGCGTTTGTGGAGCGACCCCGACGACACCCGCGCGGTGTTCGAGGTGCTCGAATCACTGGATGGGCCGTTCGTCGAGGGATGGTTCCGCCGGTTCCGGGCGACGCGCGTCGGCCGCCGGGTCCTGGAGGAGGAGCGCGATCTGCTCGCGCTCCTCGCCGACCGCACGTGGCTCGGCGGGCTTCCCGAGGGGAGCCTGGGGCGGGCCTACGCGAGCTTCGTCGATCGTGAGGGGCTCACCGCGGAAGCGCTGGTCGAGGCGAGTCGGGACGACCGGGGAGGGGGCTACGAGACCTGGCTCGACGAGGAGCGAGCCAGGTTCGCCGCGCGTCTGCGCGACCAGCACGACCTCGAGCACGTGGTGACGGGCTACCGCCGCGACGTCCTCGGCGAGACGGCACTCCTCGCCTTCGATCTCGGACAGATGCCGAGCCTCGGTCTCTTCGTCCTCGTGGGCATCGGGCTCCTCGAAGCGAGTGGCGACGACCGGCGGTTCCTGCTGGATGCGTACCGTCGGGGGCGTCGTGCCGCGTGGCTT
Source organism: bacterium (assembly GCA_030430245.1). Classification (GTDB taxonomy): domain Bacteria; phylum Desulfobacterota; class Binatia; order UBA12015; family UBA12015; genus VGTG01. Next base: position 12,196 of record JAUIFY010000145.1, read on the forward strand.
CCGGCGACCGATTGGGAAGGTCTGGTCGAGCTCCCCCTCACCGAGGTTCGTGCTCTGCTCGGGCTGGGCGAGCCGCCGGCGCAGAACGACGAGCCTCGCGAGCGGCGGCTCGTCGCCGCCTGACCGCACCGGAGTCTCGCGGGGCACCCGAACGGTTGCCCGGCGCCGCCCGCGGGGAACGTCGGGATCGCACGGCGGGCCGTCTCGGGGTCGTCAGCCGTCTCCACCGTGGAGGTGCAGGATCTCCCCGTCGCGCGGATGGAGGCTCGCGCGACGTGCGTCGTCGGCATCGGCCAGACTGCGTGCCGAGCCGACGACCCGATGCGAGTGGGGCCCCTGGGAGGCGGAGTACGTGTGACAGACGCCCAGGGAGGTGCCGGCCACGTCGATGGCGCGTGGCGCGTCGTCGAGACCGAGGATACGGCCCGTCGCGAACATGCACGCGCGGTTCAGGATCAGAATGGCCTCGCACGTGTCGGGATCGAAGCGGGCCTCGGCCCAGTCGGCGAGTCCGCCTCCGGCGAGTGCTCGTCCGCGGAACGTCCCGGGCCCCTGGATCACGTAACCGTCGAGCTCCCAGTCGAGTACGAGGCGGCCGTCTCGGTGGAGCGTCGGGCGCGCGTAGCCGTCGACGCGGTCGGGAACGATCGCGCGGTAGACCACGGATCCGGCCCCGCGTCCCGCGCGGGCCACGGCGATGCAGGCGGCGTCGTAGAGGTGCGTGCATTGGAGCTTCGCCGGCGCGAGGCGCGAGGCGGCGCGCGTCGTGTCGCGCAGGGGCGCACCCTCGAGGCCCTTCAGAGGGTTCACGGCGCCGCCGCAGGTCTGCCACGGGACCCGCAGCGCCTCCCCCGCGACGGAGGTGATCGTCCCCGCCTCGAACTCGATGGTCGCCCGGAAGTGATGGAAGTCGTCCACGAGCTCCCCGATCGCGCGGCCCGGCTCGATCGTCACGTGGATCTCCCGACAGAACCGCCCGGGCGCCGGAGGGGAGGAGGTCATGACGAGCTGGTAGCAGCTTTGTTCGCGCGCCTCATCGGCGCTATGGAGTGCGGCCGTGGATACCGTAGCCATCGCCCGTTCCCTCGCCCCGATCGTGCGCGAACGCGCCGACGAGATCGAGACGGCTCGTCGTCTTCCGGCGGATCTGGCCAAGCGTTTCGCGGGGGAGGGGCTCTGCCGTCTCCTGGTGCCCGAAGCGTACGGCGGGCTCGAGGTCCCGCCCGCGCAGATGCTGGAGACCGTCGAGGCCCTGGCCGAGGCCGATGGATCGGCCGCGTGGTGCGTCTTCATCTACGCCACGTCGGGCAGCCTACTCGCCTACCTCCCGGCACCCGACGCGCGAGAGGTCTTCGCGTCGCCGGACACGATTCTCGCCGGCGTCTTCGCCCCGATGGGCAAGGCCGTTGCCGAGGGCGGCGGCTACCGCGTGAACGGCCGCTGGTCGTGGGGGTCCGGGAGCGAGAACGCGGACTGGATCATGGGCGGCTGCCGCATCGAGCGCGCGGGGCAGATCGAGGCGACGAAGAGCGGTGCGCCGATCCCGCGCCTCCTGCTGGCTCCGCGCGACGAGATCACCTTCTTCGACACGTGGAACGTTTCGGGACTCTGCGGCACGGGCTCGACCGACTTCGCGATGGAGAACGTGTTCGTGCCGGCGGGCCGCGCCGCGGGCTTGACGGTCGACGAGTCGCTCGCGCGACCGCTCTATCGGTTCCCGAATTTCGCGCTGCTCGCACTGGGGATCGCGGGGGTCGCCATGGGGCTCGCGCGCTCGGCGCTCGAGGAGCTCGTTGCGCTGGCCGGGGCGAAGACGCCCCAGGGAGCGGCGCGCTCGCTCGCGAGCCGCCCGCACACCCAGTCCGAGGTGGCCCGGGGCGAGGCGGCCCTTCGCGCCGCTCGCGCGTTCTTGTTCGAGGTCGTGGAGGATGCGTGGTGCGCCGCCCAGCGGACGGATCGTCTCCCCGTCGAAGCGCGCCGCGATCTGCGGCTCGCGACGACATGGGCGACGCGCACGTCGGCCGACGTCGTGGACGCGATGTATCACCTGGGGGGCGGCTCTTCGGTGCACCGGAGCTCCAAGCTTCAGAGGCTCTTTCGCGACGTCCACGTCGCGACCCAGCACATGATGGTGGCGCCGCCGACGTACGAGCTGACCGGACGCCTGCTGCTGGGCCTCGAGACGGACGCGACGTTTCTTTGATTTCCGCGGTGGCGCGGTCAGGGCTCTTCGATTCACGCCCCGGCGCGGTCACGGCGCGCCCGCAGCCACGCCTCGGCCGCGCGGTATCCCTCGGGGTCGCCGATGTCGAGCCGCTCGCCCTGCATCGCGTGGGTGAAGACCGGGTGACGCCGGGCGAGCCATGCGATGAAGTGTCCAGGCGCGTCCGTGTCCGGGGCCTCCTCGAGGAATCGGGGGAGGAGGGCGAGAGCCTCCGACGCGAGCACGTAGAGAGCGGGGCAGCTGAACGAGCTGGGCGGATTCTCCGGCTTCTCGTGGAGTCGCACCAGGCGGCCTTCCGGGCCGAGCTCGGCAACGCCGGTGCGTCGAAGCTTGCCGAGATCGGACTCGTGCTTGGTCACGACCAGAGTCCGGGGGTTCGCGGCGTAGTCGTCGAGGAGATCGGTGAGGGGAAAGTCGAAGAGATTGTCGCCAGCGGCCACCAGCAGCGGGCCGCCGAGTCCGTGCCGATCGACGGCGAGCGCGAGGTCGCGCACCGCACCGAGGCGGTTGTGGTTCTCGGTGGCACCGTCGTTCGACACGGCGACACGGAGGCCGCGTTCTCGCAATGAAGCGGCCCAGGTCTCGAACTGCTCGGCGAAGTGATCGTTGGTGACCACGTGAAGCTCGTCGACCCGGCCGGTCGCGACGAGGTCGTCCACCAGATGCTGGACGAGCGGCTTCCCCGCGACGGGAAGGAGGGCCTTGGGCCGCCCTCGGGCGACCGCGCCCAAGCGCGTGCCGAAGCCCGCGCAGAGCAGCAGGACGTTCATTGGAGGTGCAGCCCGTCGCGAGAGTGCGCCAGGAACACGTGCGCGGAGGTGAGGGCGGGCGTCTCCTTCGCGTAGGCGCGTTCGATGCGATCGCGACAGTCGGCCGCACGGTCCGCGTCGACCAGGGCGACGACGCAGCCGCCGAAGCCGGCGCCGCTGAAGCGAGCCCCGAACACCCCCGGGGTCTCCCGGATCAGGCGTTGAAGCCGGACGATCTCGGGTGAGCCCACCTCGAAGTTCTCGATCGAGCTGCGGCAGGAGTCGTTCATCAGGCGTCCGAACGCGGGCAGATCCCCGTCGCGCCAGGCGGTGACGCCGGCGAGGACACGGCGGCGCTCCTCGAAGAAGTGGCGCGCGCGACGCCGGAGCGTGGCCGGAAGGTCTTCCGCGTGTCGCTCGAAGACGGCGTCCCGAAGGTCGCCCAGCTTCGTGGCGTCCGGGGTGCCCCCGAGTGCGCCGAGCCGACGGGCGGCTTCGTGGCACTGGTCCACGCGGTCGTTGAAG
>JAUIFY010000146.1 GCA_030430245.1 bacterium
GAAGGTGTTGTTGTACATGCGGATACCGTCGAACGTGCCGATCGTGGGGAACTTGCACGGCGAGGCATTGATCACCTTGCCGTCGTCGACGCTGAGGTTGTAGCGAATCTCCGCCCCATGCGGCTCGTCGTCGCTGCACAACAGGATGAAGCCGCCTTCGTTGTCGTGGCTGTAGTTGTACTGAATGATGGTCCCGTCCTGCTGATTGTCGACGTCGAAACCGGTGCCGTCGCAGCCGTCGGTCGCGCTTTGTCCGAAGCGGTAGCCGGAGACCTCGTTGCGCTGGATCAGGGTGTTGTTCGCCCTCCAGGTCCAGATGCCGGCCGCGCAGTTCCGGTCCTCGCTGAGCCAGTCCCTCCCTCCGAGATTGCCGATGTGGACCCGGTTGTCCTCGATCACGGCGCCGTACGTCCCGAGGGTCACGATCGCGTCCCCCTGGAGGCGCGTCAGCTGGTTCGCGCGAATGACGATCCCATGGCCACCGTCCGGCCACGCCTCCGCCGCGGTGGGGCGGTTCCGGATGGTGCTCGCCGTGAAGAAGATGCCACTTCGACCGACGTCCTCGATCCGGTTGTTCTCGATGAGCACGTCGTCGATCTTGATCGGCGGATCGCCGAGGATCCTCCCGATGATGCCGCCCCCCGACTTCGCGGTGCCGCTGAACCGGTCCAGTCCGGTCACGTCGTGAACGTAGAGGTCCCGAATCTCGACGTTCGACACCAGCGTTTCCGTCGCCGTCAGGTACACGCCCCGGTGGGGCTCGGAGAGGTTCCCGGGATTCGTGAGCTCGAGGTCGCGGAGGACGACGTGCGACATGTCGTTCAGGTGCACCGCAGCGGAGTGGGCCCCGTTCGCGTCGATGTGCGGCAGTGGCCCCTGCCCGTAGGCACCGATCACGATGGGGTCCTCGGCCGTCCCCGAGCCCGAAGGTTGCAGCATGCCGACGCAGGTCGTTCCGCGGCGCAGCAGGATGCGATCTCCCGGCTCGAGGGGGATCGCGTTCACCGCTCCGAGCTCGTTCCACGGGGCGTCGATCGTTCCCTCCCCGGGAGCCGTCGCGTCACAATCGACGTAGTAGGCGTCGGACGTTCCGCCCGGAGCGGTGGATGCGCCGTCCCCGCAGGCGACGACGACCGAAGCCGTCAGGAGCCAGATCGAGTGCCATCGTGGACGTGTTCGAGACGTTGCCATGGGTCGGACCCTCACGTTCGTAGGATGGAGAGGATGCGGTCGGACGATGACCCCCTGAGATACGCGTCTCGCGGAAAGAATGCGAGGGGCTTTGTGGGCCGCAGCCCTCGCGGCTTTACCGGCTTGCCCGCGAGGAGGCACGAGGTACGGTCGAGACCATGAGGCGCCCGATGCAGCGAGTCGCGGCGGTTTGCGCCATCCTGACTCTGCCGTGCGCATCCCGGGCTCTGGCCTGGGACTATCCCGAGCACCGCGAGATCGCCCTGTACGCCATCGAGACTCTCGACCCGCCGCGGCGGCGCGCGTTCGACGAGCTTTGGGGTGCGGCGCAGGCGACGAGTGCGCGGCTCTGCGAACGTGGCGCCGACACCGAGCAGACGACCGCCCCGGATTGCATCGACTGGGCCGCCTTCTCGGCGATCGCCGGCGATCACTCGTGCTCTGCGGCCGAGGCGCTCCAGGTCGTGATGGAGGAGGATTGGATTCTCGAGGTCGCGGACGTGGGCGCCCAGCTCGGGATCGACCTCTCCGCGATCGAGGTGCGTCCGCTGCCCGATCAGGAAGGAGCGCTGGAGAATCCCTTCGCGGACGCCGAGCGACAGCTCGCCGACCAGGCGGTGCGGGCGGCGCGCATCAACGTGCTGCGCACGGCCGACACGCGCCTTCAGCGAGCGGATCCGCGGTACGCGACTCGCGCCGCTTCGAACCACGCGCACTTCCTCCTCCCCCGGCCGACGGTAGAGACCGACGCCGACGGCTACAACCGGCTCGCTCTCGAGCCTGGCTCGCCGATCAACGCGATGGGGGTCTACGGCTGGTACCACCTCCGCGCTCTCGAGAAGGCGAAGCGCCTGGCGCAGGGGGACCTGACGCCGGAAGAGCGAGCGACGTACGCCCGGTCGATGCTCGTCGACGAAGCCTTCGGGCTCCACTTCCTCGAGGACATGTTCGCGGCCGGTCACGTGGCGGGAAGTTGGGGGGACGCGTCACAGCGCAAGGGAACCCACGACCACTACAACGAGCTCGGGTTCGAGGCGGCGATCTGGGGACGGGAGGGCCCGGGCGTCGTACTGATGGGCGACGCCCACATGCTGCCCGAGAACCGAGCCGTGGCTGCCGCGGCTCTGCGCCGAAGCCTACGGCAGGTGCTCGACACCGCCGCAGGGGGCCCGGAGGCGGCGGACTTCGAGCTGGAAGCCGACGTGCCGATGGCAGCCGACCGGTTCGACGTCTGTGAGGCCGCCGTCATGCCGTCGCCCGAACCGGGATGGCTTCGCGGGCCGGACGTGAAGGAGCCGCTCCGCGGTGTCCTTCGCAGGACGCCCGTGCCCGGCCTCGGGCCGGGGCGTGGTGCACAGCCCCGCTTTCGCGCGGAGGTCGGTCCGTTCGTGGGTTTGATCGCGGCGCTCGACGGGCGCGGTACGCTGAACGGCTTCACTCCGGGCCAGGGCTCGGCGGGAATCATCGGCGGGCTCGACATCGCGGCGCGTGTCGGCTTCGGCCTCGACGGTGTCATGGGGGAGTCGGGGGACGGCCTGGTGTTCGTCGACGTCGGGCTCCGCGCCGATACGGCCTCGACGTCGGCCGTGGACGATTCCCCGGAGAACGAATTCTTCGGCAACATCGCCGCGGCGGTTCCGTCGCGTCTGGCACTCTCGACGCGGTTTCGGATGCCGTTCTACCTGGTGCCCGGCGATCTGCTGTTGCTCTCTCCGTTGTACCTCGTGTCCCCGGAGACCTATACCCAGATGGCCGTCACTGCGGGGAACGGAGGCCTCCTCCCCTGGCAGGCGGGATTCGCCACCTCGTTCGGCCGCTTCCAGCTCGTCCCGGGGCGCGAGCTCGGGATGTCCTACTACGGTCTGATCGGGAGCAAGGATCGGCTGCTCGTCCCCTACGGACCGGGGGATGCGAGGCTCGTCGACCTGAATTCGATCCTGTTCGAGGTGCCCTTCCTCGAGTACCGCCCCTACCGAGCCTTTTCGAGCCACCAGAGCTCGGAGGTTCTCTTCCAGCTCTTCTTCGCGGCCGACGTGCCCACCGGCGTCGATACCGTCGTGCCGCCCGCGGTGGAGACCGATCTACAGACGATCTGGTCCCTCGGTCTGCGCTTCTCGTACGACTGGCGCTACTATCCGTAGGGTTCGACGGGGTCCGGGAGATCTTCCGCCTCCACGTCCGGCGATTCTACAAAGCGCCACCGAGTTGAAGAATCCACTGTAGGCGACGAGCCGGCGGGCTTCGGCGCGGTCGTGGGGCGGACGCTGGATGCGTCCCTCGGATCGCAGGGCGCCGAGGCGAACGGCGTTGCCGGCGGGGCGCCTGGGCCGTCGGAGAGGTGGCGCGGCCTTTGCGTGGGACGGGGGCATGAACTCTGGACGCAGTGGAGATCGCCGAGTCGAGCGTGGAGACAAGGTCGAGGTCGAGTACGTCCTCGAAGCACGGCAGGCCCCGAATCCCGCGGCCCGGGGGGAGCCTCCGAGGCGCACGGCTCGTCTCGAGACCGGACGCTTCCGCTACCGGCACGGGGCGGACGACGTCGAGCCCGAAATCGAAGCCGCGCTCGTCGGCCTTCACGTCGGCGAATCGCAGGTCGTTCGGCTCACCCCCGAGCAGGATCTGGCTCCCTACGACCCGAAGGCACGCGCGACGGTGCCGCGCGACGCGGTTCCGGCCGATTCGCGCCACGAAGGTGCTCATCTGGTCACGCGCGACCCCGTCGGAAGCGAGCTGAGCGTCGTGGAGGTCCGCGAGGTCGGCGAGCACGAGATCGTGCTGGATCTGAACCCGCTCGAGCTCACGCTGCAGATGACCGTCGCCTCGCTCGGCTGACGCGTTGCCCCGCGGCCGGACTTGCCGGAAGGCGACATCGCGGAGTGGCTGCGCGAGCCAGGCCTCTCTGCGGGCTCCGGTCTAGCCGGTGGGCGGAAGCGCGAATCGGATGGCGAGGAGTCCGCCGAGCCCGAGGGTCAACGCGAGGAGGTTCTCGAGGCGTCCCGCTCGTTCGGTGTGCGTGACCTCCGGCACGAGGTCGGAGGCTCCGATGTACAGGAAGTTGCCCGCGGCGAACGGCACGAGGAACGAGACGTCGATGCGCGACGCGGCCAGCCAGGCGAGGATTCCGCCGAGAAGGAACGTCGATGCCGAGAGGACGTTCATGAGGAGGGCGGTGCGCTTCTCCCAGCCACCGTGGACGAGCACTCCGAAATCGCCGAGCTCCTGGGGCACCTCGTGGGCGGCCGCCGCGAGCCAGGTCGTCACTCCGAGACGGATGTCGACCAGGAACGTGGCGCCGACGGCGAGGCCTCCGAGCAGGTTGTGGAGACCGTCGCCCAGGAGGACGAGATAGGTGAGGGGCTGCTTGCACGCGAGCGCTGCCCGGTGGCAGTGGTGGTAGTGCAGATACTGTTCGAGCGTGAAAAACGTGAGGAACCCGGCCCCCACCCAGATGAAGGGCGCGACGGGATCGTCGGACGCGCCGACGGCGGCGGGCAGCATGTGGAACAACGCTCCGCCGATGAGGGAGCCCGCCGCGAAGGAGACGAGCGGAAGAAGAATCCGCTGAAGGATGCGCTCGGGGAGGACGAGGGTCAGACTCCCGACGAGCGCGAGGGCGCTCATGAGAACGCCCGAGCCCACGATCCATGCCAGGCTTTCCACCGTGTCGGGCGCTACCCCGCAGCGGGAAGCCGCAGCACTTCGGGCTCCCCGGGGTGCTCTCGTGCACGCATGCGGTTGAGGTCCGCGACGATCTCCTCGTCGTCCATTCGAGCGTCCCGCTCGCTAGTTGCCGGCGCCGGGGCCCCGTAGGAACGCGACGAGATCGACCAGCTCCTGCACGGTGAGGAAATGGTTGTAGTTGCCCATCCCGGCCTTGCCGTCCTCGACCGTGTATCCGGGCGCCGCGACGACGGTGTGTGCCGAGATGATCGACTCCGCGAGGTATTCCGGCGGCAGCCCCGAGTAGTTCGTCAGGTCCGGCCCGACGCCGCTGGTGCCGCGGGTGGGAGGCTTCGCCTTCCCCATCGTGTGACACGCGACGCACTCCATCCGATCGAAGACCGATCGGCCGGCGGCCGCGTCTCCCGCGGGAAGCGTGAAGGTCCAGTCGGCGGGAACGCGGGGGCCGCTTCCTTCGGCCTGGGCGCTCGATCCGCCCGGTCCGAGGCAGGTCAGAAGCACGGCAGCACAACTCGCGAACGTACGAAGCCACATGGGACGTCTCCTCCTGGTTGTCTTCGCGGGTGACGACGCAAGAGCGATGCCGGCGCGGGATTTCGCGGAATCTCTTGATATCTCGGGCCGTATCCGAGGTGCGCGCGCTCTTCGCTTCCGCCCGCAGGAGCGCCGGGATCGAGGGATTCTCAAGCGTGGGAATGCGCGGCGGCCTCGGTCCGGTGGTTCCGTCGCGGTAGCGCGGGGGAACCATCGCCCTTCCCACGGGGATGGGTGGCGGCTCCGGGGGGAAACGTCGTCGCGGTTTGACAGGATCGGCGTCGGCGGTTCAGGTGGGCCGCATGGCCGATCCCTCCGACGCCCCCGGCGCGCTCGTTCGCCGCGGAGCTCTGTTCGACGACCAGGGGAACGTGCAGTCGGGACCGCTCACCGCGCACGCGGGGGAGGGCGGCCGGGGGCCGGCCTGGGGGGCGACGTCGGTCGGCCGCATTCGAACGCAGAACCAGGATTGCTTCGCCATCGGATTGGACGGGCGGTTGCTGCTCGTGGCCGACGGGATGGGCGGGCATTCCTCCGGGGAGGTCGCCAGTACCTGGGCGGTCGAGACCGTCGCCGACACCGTCGTCGACCGGATCGGGGCCGGAGGGACGCCGCACAACGACATCCTTCTCGAAGGGATCGGTCATGCGCAGAAGCGACTTTGTCGTGCGGCGATGTACGAGCCGGCGTTCCGCGGGATGGGCACGACCCTCGTGGCGGGTCTCGTCGCGGGCGATTTCCTGCACCTCTGTCATGTGGGGGACTCGCGGGCGTACCTCTTTCGAGACGGTCGGCTCGAGCGTCTCACGCGAGACCATTCCGCGGTCCAACAATTGATCGACCGTGGCGACATCCGCCCCGAGGACGCGGCCGAACACCCGCTGCGCAACCGGGTGCTGCAAGCGATCGGTCGAGTCCCGAACTTCGACCCCTCGGCGACGGAAGTCGGGCTCGCCGCCGGAGATCGCCTTCTGCTGTGTTGCGACGGCCTGTGGGACGCCCTTCCCGAGAGCGGGATCGTCGCGGCGTTTCGCGACAACGACTCCGCGCGCGACTGCGCCCGCGAAATGGTCGCCGGCGCCAACGCGTTCGGAGGCCCCGACAACATCACGGTCGTCGTCTACGAGCATTCGTAGACCCTCGCCGGACCGCGGTCGCGCGGCGGCTGTCGGTGAGTAGCGCCCGGTCCGATCCCCGGGGGCCGGTCCCCGGGGCTGTCGCCGACCGTCGTTCCATGCCCTCTCGCCCCGTTCGTCGAGACGTGATCTGCTTCGACCATGCGGACCCGTGCGAATCGAAGAATCGACGTCGGCCTCGGGCTTCCCGGGTGCCTTGCGGCCCTGGGCCTCATGGCGGTCGCCTGCGGCGACTCGTCCACGAGCGGCAGCTCCCCCGCGTACCCTCGCGACGACGTGCTGCGCCTCAACCACATGCAGGTCGTCGGCTCGCACAACAGCTACCACATCCAACCCCGGCCGGACCTGTTCGCGGCCCTTCAGGCGCTCGTGCCGCCCCTGGCCGAGGCGTGGGAGTACACCCATCTTCCGCTCGGCGAGCAGTTCTCGGACCAGGGCATCCGCCAGATCGAGCTCGACGTGTTCGCCGATCCGCAGGGCGGCCTCTACGCGAACCGGGGCGCGATCGAGCTCTTGACGGGCGACGGCGCGTCGGGCATCCCGGACCTCGACGAGCCGGGGCTCAAGGTCCTGCACGTGCAGGATCTCGACTTCGAGAGCACCTGCTGGACGCTCGTGCAGTGCCTCGAGACGATCCGCGAATGGTCCCTCGCGAACCCCGACCACGCGCCTCTCACGATTCTGATCGAAGCGAAGGACGACGAGATCGACGCTCCCTTCGAGACGGTCGTTCCCATTGCGTTCGACGCCGAGCGACTCGACGTCATCGATCAGGAGATTGGCAGCGTGTTCTCGCCCGGACACGTGATCACGCCCGACGAAGTGCGGGGCGATCACGAGACGCTCGAGCGAGCGATCCTGGAGGAGGGCTGGCCGACGCTGGGCGAGAGTCGGGGCCGCGTGCTGTTCGCGCTCGACAACGGCGGCCGCGTGAAGGATGCCTATCTCGACGGCCATCCCTCGCTGCGTGGACGGATCCTCTTCGTGAGCGCCGAGCCCGGCGAGGACGCAGCCGGCTTCGTCAAGTTGAACGACCCGATCGGCTCGTTCGATCGAATCCGCAACCTGGTCGCCCAAGGATTCCTCGTCCGCACCCGCGCCGACGGCGATACCGCCGAGGCTCGCACCGGCGACACGACGAAGCGCGACGCCGCCATCGCGAGTGGCGCGCAGTTCGTGAGCACCGACTATCCGGTGCCGAACCCGGACTTCGGCACCGGCTACTTCGTCGCCCTGCCCGGGGCGATGCCCGCGCGCTGCAACCCGATCAGCGCACCCCCGGAGTGCCGCCCCGAAGACATCGAGTAGGGCCGCGGAAGGACGTCGAGGCGCCGGTCGCAACCACGTCCTTACCTCGACGACCGGAGAACGACCCACGCGCGATTCTCGAGTGCGACGCGGTCGTCGACCGAAGCTTCTCGCGAGACGGGCTCGCCGAACGCAATGGAGGTCGAAGTCGGCGCGCTGGTGGGCTCAGCGCGAGATCGCCCCGATGCCCAGATCCGATCGCAGTCGGCGTGCTCGCGTCCGGATCTCGCTCTGCTCTTCGTCGTCGAGCCGGTCGACGTTCTTCCGCGCCAGTGCCATGCGCCGATTGTCGGCGAAGCGCTCGCGATGGCGAATCAGGAAGTCCCAGTAGAACGTGTTGAAGGGACACGCGTCGTCGCCGGTACGCTGCCGCGGGTCGAACCGGCACTCCTTGCAGTAGTTCGACATGCGGTTGATGTAGGCGGCGCTGCCAGCGTAGGGCTTGGTCCCGACGACGCCGTGGTCGGCGTGCTGGGACATGCCGATCACGTTGGGAGCGGTCACCCAATCGACGGCGTCGACGTACATGCCGAGGAACCAGTCGTTGATGGCGGACGGGTGTACGCCGGCGATGAGCGCGAAGTTGCCGAGCACCATCAGACGCGGGATGTGGTGGCCCCAGGCCTCGTCGAGCACACCGTCGACGCAGTCCCGCAGGCAACGCATCTCCGTCTCTCCGGTCCAGTAGAACTCCGGCAGCGAGCCGTGGTGGCCGAGTCCGTTCCGGCGGAGGTAGTCGGGACCCTCGCGGTAGTACACGCCGCGGATGAATTCCCGCCAGCCGATGATCTGGCGCACGAAGCCTTCCACGTCGTTCTCGGCCGCCCGGCCCTCTTCGTAGGCATCGAGCGCGGCGTCGATGCACTCCCGAGGGTGGAGTAGCTTCAGGTTCAGGCTGCTGGCGAGGCGAGAGTGGTACAGCACGGTTTCGCCGGCCCACATCGCGTCCTCGTACGTTCCGAACCCCGCCAGTCGGTGGTCGATGAAGTCCCGCAGGGCTCGTTGCGCCTCGTGGCGCGTCACCGGCCAGTCGAAGCTTTCCATCCGGCCCGGCGCGCCCGGCCAGGTGCGCTCCACCAGCTCCATGACCTCCCTCGTCACCGCGTCCGGGCGCGGACGATAGGGGCGGTGCGGCTCGGGTGCCTGCTTGAACGACTTCCGGTTCTCCTCGTCGAAGTTCCACCTCCCGTGTCGGGGTTTTCCGTCCTCGTCCACCCAGACGTCGAGTGCGCGGCGGCGTTCGCGGTAGAAGAACTCCATCACGAGACCCTTGCGACCGTCCGACGCCCACTGGTCGAAGTCGTCGAGCGTACAGGTGAAGGAGGTATCCTCGAGTACGTCGAGCGCGATGCCGCTGCGGTCGGCCTGCTCGCGGATCATCGCGTCGACCCGGTGATCCCCGGGGCGCACCATGCGGACTCTCGCCGGTCCGAGCGTTTCGATGGCGCGCTCGAGCTCGGACCCGAGCGACTGCGTGTTGGCGCGATCGTCGAGCCGCACGTAGCGGACGCGAAACCCCTTCTCGATCAGGTCGAGCGCGAAGTGCCGCATGGCCGCGAGAAACAACGTCGAGCGTTGACGGTGAACCGGAACGTGCTCGCTCTCGTCCCGCACCTCGGCCATCAGCACCGCATCTCGTTCCCGGTCCAGCTCGTCGAGCGCCGGCATCCGTGCGTCGAGCTGGTCGCCCAGGACGAAGAGCAGCCGCCGGGCGCTCCGCATGCGGCCGTATCGCGCGAGCTCTTTGGAAGGGGATGCCACGGGGGACCGTCCAGACTCTTCCACATCCAGCCCGACCGACAAGCTCGAGAACATGCTCCCCGGCGACCGAGAGCCCGGGGGAGTGGGTCGACCGGCGGGGCTCGGCCGAGAGTCGAGGGATCCCCCGGTGGCGGCGAGATCTAGTACTCGCCCGGAGGGGAGTCGTTGTCGCCCTCCAGGGAATCCGGCGGCGATGCGATGTACAGTTGCACGCCCGCCGCGCGGTCGGCTTCGTCGAGTCGGAAGCTCACCGTCGGGTAGCGGACGCCTTCCTTCTTCGCACTCACCCGGTAGGTCTCGTTCAGAGGCATGTTCAGCCAGGTGACGCCTCCATCGACCGACGTGCTGGTCCATTCGACGTTGGGGACCACGTCCTCGTCGAAGTAGATCGGTCCGATGAAATCCTCGGAGTCCGGCGAGAGCGTCATGACGGCGCCGGGATCGCCGTGAGGCAATCGGTCGTCGTGGATGCTGCCCCACGATTTGCCCACGGTGACGACCATGGCGTTCTCGAACAGAAAGTCGGGGTAGCCGTTGGTTCGCATCATTCCCTCGACGAACGGCCGCATGGCGGTCTCGAAGAAGAAGGGGTCGATGTACTGGATTGCGAGGTCGGTGTCGTCCACGTCCGCGATCGTGATGACGTTGGTCTTGGTCGTGACCCAACCCTCCTTCTCGTAGACGAAGGAGAAATCGAGATCGACGCCGGCATCTTTCACGACGTAGAGGGTCCACCAGCCGGTCTCGTCGGTCCGCACGTCCAGGTCGCGCGTCCAGGGATGCTCGGCGATCCAGACCTTCGTGTCCGGCACCGTGGCGTGGTAGTCGAGGTACTCGAGGTTCTCGTCCCGGCCGAAATGATTGGTCTTGCCGCTCAGCTTGACGATGGTCACCGCCTTGCCGAGAACCGAGCCGCTCAGCCGCGCGTCGGTGTCGTCGTCGTCGATGATCTGCTGCACGACGCCGGGAGAGAAATCTTGCTCGGTGAACACGAGAACGTTCTCGTCGAGCGCTCCGGCGTCGCTGCTGCCGTCCCCACACCCCATCGCCGTGGCCACCACCACCGCGGCCGCGGACGCCAGGAACGAGTTCGTCGGTCGTCTGATCTTCATGGTTCTGCCTCGCTGAATGCGGATGCGTTCGAGGGAAGGTTGGACAGCCTAGAGATGGACGATCCCGTACGCCAGTGCGCGCGGATCGGGAGAACGTGCCGTCGGGGCGCAGACGGGATGATGGAACGCGGGTCGCCGGCCGGACACGCGTAGCCCATATGGGCTAGTCCACCCGGGGGATACATCTGGGGCCGGCATCCCTCGTACGCTCGCTCCATGACTCGTTGCAAGAGACCGTCGATCGACCGCTGGTTCGCCGTCCCCGCGGTGGCCCTCCTGGCCCTGGCGGTCTTGGCCCCGTCCGCCCGCGCTCTCGAGAGCGTGCCCTCGCCGGATGGAGCGAGCTCGCTCGTGAACAAGGACGTCGGTTCCGAGCGATGGGCCATTGCGCTGAACCACGACGACGGGACGGTCACCGGCAACGTCTTCGCGGGCGCCGAGAGCGAGCCGAGCTTCGTCTGGTGCGAAGACGTGACCACCGACGGGGAGGGGCCGGACGAGAAGATCTACTCGTGTTGGGGCGCGGATCTCTGCGCGCAGGCGCCGTGCTCGGTCGACGAATGGACGTTCCTCGTGCGAGTGCCTCTCTCGGCGTCGTTCTTCTCGCCCGACGGCGACGTGAGCTGGGTCGGTCTCGGAGCCCCCGTCACTCTTCCGCTCTCGTTCTTCGAGCCGCCGGCGGCGGGGGCGTCTGGAGATCGGAGCTCGGGTCTGCAGATCACGCGCGACGGCTCGCGCGTGTTGATCAGTAAGGACCTCGCGGGGGAGCGTTGGGCGATCACGCGCGATCGGACGACCGGTACGGTCACCGGGAACGTCTTCTACCCCGATGGCCGCGCACCGGCGTTCGTGGCCTGCGACGAGACGGCGGCCACGGAGACGGAGGTCACGCTCGATTGCCGCTTCGCAGACGAGGTCCCCGCCCTCGGTCCGATCGCCGATGGCGAAGGCAACTACTTCGTGAACCAGCTGGTCGGCGACGACGGCAACGATGGCTCGCAGGCGTCTCCGTTCGAGACGATCGAAGGGGCGCTCGACGCGGTTCCCCAGAGCGGGGGCCGGATCTACGTGGCGGGCGGAGTCTTCGCGCCCATCAATCCGGACCCGGACGAGCCGGCCGACCAGCTGAGGATCCAAGGCAAGACTCGCGTCGATCTCTACGGGAGCTTCGACCCCTCGACGTGGGTTCGTGATCGCGACCTGTTCCCGACGCGCATCGAAGGCGGGCAGGTCGCGGTCGTCATCCGCGAGTCTGCCGGAATCACCATCGATGGCTTCACGATCGAGGCCGGTGACGCGCAGGAGCCGTCCCACTCTTCGGTCGGCATCCTCGTTCACGAGTCCAGGCTCGTGACGCTGCGGCGAAACACGGTGCTCACGGGCGACGGGCTGGGCGGCGCCGATGGGGTCGAGGGGATGGCCGGCTGGCCGGGTCGAGACGGAACGAATGGGGCCGACGGCAAGACGTGCATCGACCCCAGGTCGCGCGCAGGTGGGTCCGGCGGCGACGGTGGCGACGGGACCGGGGCCGACGCGAAGGCGGGCAGGGGCGGAGATGGTGGCAAGGGTCGGCGCGGAGCGGGCGACGACGGCCAGGATGGTGGCGGCGCTTCGGCGAGTGCGGGCCGGGGGGGCCGGCGCTCGGGGCAGGGCGGGTTCGGCGGCGATCCCGGCAGGCCCGGAGCCGACGGGTACGGAGCGACGAGTCTCGACTTCGACGTGAGCTCGTACGGCCTCTACGGCAACACGGGTGGATACGCCTCCAAGGGGGTGGTCGGCCGTGGCGGAGGCGGGGGCTCGGGCGGAGAGGGGTTCGCGTTGATCTGCGGCGGCGGCGGCGGTGGCGGTGGTGGCGGCGGCGGTGGTGGCCGACCGGGCGGCCCTGCCGGCTCGGGCGGGAGCTCGGTCGGGATCGTCGTCGGCTACGACAGCGACGCCGAGATCATCGAGAACGTGATCGTCACGGGCGACGGCGGAATGGGCGGCCTCGGCGGGGTGGGCGGCTTCGGCGGTCCGGGCGGCGACGGCGGATCGGGTGGGGACGAGGCGGTCGGGACCGACGCCGGCGGCAACGGCGGTCGCGGCGGCGCGGGGGGGCGCGGTGGCTTCGGCGGAAGCGGGGCCGGAGGGTCGTCGATCGGCATTCTCGTCGCGGACGACCCGGAGAGCACGTTCGCGGTGCTGGAGAACAACGTCTTCGATCTCGGCACGCCCGGGCTCGGTGGACGGGGCGAGCTTCCCGAGGTCACGTTCGGCGAGGATGGGCAGGCGCTTCCGTTCTTGGACCTGGGCGAAGGGGAAGACGAGCCGATTCCGTTCTGACGGGCGTCGGCCCTTCCTCCCCGCTTCTCACCGAGTCGCCCTGGCCCTGCCGATGCTTGCCCTCGTCGTCGATGACGATCCGCGAACCCTGGACGCGACGAGTCTTCTGCTGGCCTCCTGGGGCTGTCGGATCGTGACCGCGCGCACGGCGCGGGAGGCGCGCGAGGTCGCGGTCGCGCAGGAGACCCTCCCGGAAGTCCTCGTCGTGGACTACGATTTGGGCGCCGGCCCGAACGGAATCGACGTCATCGACTCGATCGAGTCCTCGTTCGGTCGCAAGATCCCGACACTCCTGTTGAGCAGCGACTCCGGCCTGGCCCTGGAGCGCGACTCCGCCGAGCGTGGTCTCCGCGTCCTGTACAAGCCGGTTCCTCCGAACCTCCTCCGCGCCGCGTTCGATGCCGCGACACGGACCGACCCGAGCGCGCACCGATGACCGGGGCCTTCGACTACGGGCCCGGGACTTCGGCGCGGAACGCGTACGGTCGGCGCTCGGCGTCGTAGGCGGTGCCGGCGCGCACGCGCCCGTCGGACGAGAAGCCGGAGATGGCCCTGAACGACACGTTCGCGATCACGCTCTCGTCACCGGACGACCGCGACCTCTTCGTCGCAGGGCCCCGTGACGACAGGGACCGGCCGATGCGGTTCGGATGCCTCCGCTGCTCGATGTTGCGGAGACGATTTAGTTAGTGATAGAGTGCTAACTAAAGGAAGGGATCCTCCCCATGCGCATCCGCAAGACCGCAGAAGTCCGCCAGGCGGAGATCATTGACGCCGCCCTTCGCCTCGCGGCCCGGCTGGGGCCCGAGCGCCTTACCACGGAGGCGATCGCCGACGCGGTCGGGCTGACTCAGCCCGGAGTGTTCCGGCACTTCCCCACGAAGCAGAAGCTGTGGGAGGCCGTAGCGGCGCGCATCGGCTCGATGATGGAGACGCGCTGGTCGAAGGCACAGAGCCCGGAGGACTCCCCGTCGAGCCAGCTTCGCGCGGTGGTCGTCGCCCAGTTGCGGCTGATTCAGGCCACGCCCGCCATCCCGGCGATCTTGTTCTCCCGGGAGCTGCACACCCAGAACGAAGCGCTGCGCAAGTACTTCCTTCAGCTCCTGGGCCGTTTCCACGGACTCGTCGCCGAGTTCGTCGGACGAGCGAAGGAGGTAGGGGAGGTGCGTCGCGATCTCGAGCCCGACGACGCCGCGTATCTCATCGTGAGCTTGGTCCAGGGGCTCGCGGTCCGATGGTCGATCAGTGCACGGGCGTTCGACCTGACGGGGGAAGGGAGCCGGCTCCTGGAGGTTCAGCTGAGCGGATTCCGGCGCGCTCGGCGTGGGGGGCGGCGATGAAGGCGATCCTCGACATGCGGATGGCCCGCTACCTACTCGGGTTGCTGGGTGTGGGTGCCGTGGGTGCAGCGGTGCTGCTGCTCGTCTTCCTGCGCCCGCTTCCCGTCGAGGTGGTGCCGCCCTCCGAGGACGTACCGATTCAGGTCTTCGGGCTGGGTACGGTCGAAGCGCGTGTTTTGTCGAAGGTCGGTTTCGAGGTGGGTGGTGCCCTCGTCGAGCTGAACGTCGATCATGGAGATCGCGTGACCGAAGGCGACGTTTTGGCGCGCATTCACGCCGCGGAGCAGGAAGCGCGCCTGGCCAAGGCCAGCGCCGGGGTCGTCAACGCGGAGGCGGCGGTCGAGAGAGCCCAGGCTGCCGAGGGAAGGGCGCGTGTGGTCCTGGAGCGAAAACAGGAGGCGAACGAGCGGAACCAGACTCTCCTGGCGCGTCAGGCGGTTTCCGTGGAGACCGCCGACGATTCGCAGATGGAGCGAGACGTCGCCGTCGCCGAGCTGGCCGTGGCGAGCAGCGACGTCGAGGTTGCGAACGCCGCCTTGGAGGACGCCAGAGCCCAGCATGAGCTGGAACGGGTTCTGCTCGATCACCACGTCCTGAGGGCGCCGTACGATGGGATCGTCGTGGAACGCCTCAAGGAGGCGGGTGCGGTGCTGAACTCCGGCGAAACGCTCTTCACCGTGGTGGCTCCGGAAACGGTCTGGGTACTCGCCCACGTCGACGAGGCGCGCTCCGGCCGCATCCAGGTAGGTCAGCCAGCCGAGGTTCGGTTGCGGTCGTTGCGGGAGCAGAACTTCCATGGCCGGGTGGCGCGTGTCGCAATCGAAAGCGACCGAGTGAGCGAAGAGCGTCGCGTCTATGTCGCGTGCGACCATTGCCCCGAGAGTTTCCATCTCGGGGAACAGGCCGAGGTCTTCATCACGACCGCCGTACTCGACCGGGCGCTGCTCGTACCGGAGACGGCCGTAGAAGCGTTCGATGGCCTCCGCGGTACCGTCTGGACCGTCGAGGACGGCGACCTGCAACGGCGGGAGGTGGCCTTTGCGAACCGGACGCTCGATTCCCGACTCGAGATCGTCGGCGGCCTGCCGGAGGGAGCGCGCGTCGTGGCCGCGCTGCCTTCGGGCCTTCGCGTGGGGCGCGCGGCCAGGCTCGTGGAGGAAGAACGTCCATGAACTTGGCCCACCGCGACATTCGACACAACCTCGGTCGCTTCCTGCTCACCTGCCTCGGGCTGAGT
>JAUIFY010000147.1 GCA_030430245.1 bacterium
GAATCCGACCCTGATCGGGATCTTCGTTCTCGGAGCGATCGCACTCGCCATCGCGGGCGTGATCATCTTCGGCTCCGGTAAGTTCTTCGAGGAGCGAACCCGCATCATCATGTATTTCGAGGGCTCCGTGAACGGACTTTCCGTAGGAGCGCCTCTCAAGTTCAAGGGAGTCCCGATCGGGCAGGTGGCGGAGATCCGCCTGATGGCCGACCAGGAGGAAAACATCGTCGCGATTCCGGTCATCGCCGAGATCGACGACGGGAAGGTCGCGACCGATCTCGGAACGACTCTGGATCTGGACGACGAGAACCTCGAGGAGCTGATCCAGGCCGGGCTCCGGGCGACGCTCGAGAGCCAGAGCCTCGTCACCGGCCTCCTGTTCGTCGGCCTCGACATCGTGCCCGACAGTGGGGCGAAGAGCCTGCCGATCAAGAGCCGCTACCCGCAGATCCCCACCCTGCCCTCGACGTTCGAGCAGTTCAGCGCGACCCTCACCGAGGTCCTCAAGCAGATTCGACAGGTCGACTTCAAAAAGCTGGGCGACGGAATCACGGAGACCGTCGACGGGCTGAACCGGATCGTGAACTCGCCCGAGATCGCCGACACGATCGAGGAGCTCGACCAGACGCTCGTCGCGATGCGGCAAACGATCGAGGAGATCAACCAGGCGGTGGGCCCCGTCGCGCAGAACGTCGAGGACGCGACGAAGGAAGCGACGAAGGCGCTCGAATCGCTTCGTGAGACGATCCGTACGGCTCGGGCCTTGATCCAGCCGGACGCTCCACTCGCCTACGAGCTCCAGCAGACGATCAAGGAGGTGGGTGCCGCTGCCCGCGCACTCAAGCAGCTCGCCGACCTGGTCGACGAGCAGCCGACCGTACTGCTGTACGGCAAGGAAGGGGAGAACCCGTGATGACCCGCGGCGCTCGGCATTCGAAGCGCATCGCGCCGCTGATGGCGGCGATGTTCCTGGCAGGCTGCTCGCTCCTGAGCGCCCCGGAGGTCACTCCGACACGCTACTTCGTGCTGACGAGCGACCGGTCGCTCGGCATCGGAACGCCCGAGCAGGATTCGATCTCGCTCGGTCTGGGCCCCTTCACGATGCCGAGCTACCTGGGCCGCCCCCAGATGGTGACCCGGAAGGACCCGAACCAGATCGTCTTCTCTCAGTACAACCGATGGGCCGAGCCCGTCGACGAGGGCTTCCAACGGGTCGTCGCGGAAAACGTCGGCCGGGTCGTCGGAACGAACGAGATCGTGCTCTTCCCCTGGTACCAGATCCCGCTCGAGTATCAGGTGAAGGGCGAGGTCCTCCGCTTCGAAGCGAACGACGACGGCGAAGTGGTGCTCGAGGCGATCTGGACGATCGTTCGGCTCGCCGACAAGAGGTATCTGACGACGCGGCATACCGATCTCCATCGAGACGCCGATCCCTCCGATCCGGACGAGATCGCGGTCGGGCTCAGCGGGCTGGTCTCGGACTTCGGCCGGCAGATCGGCGACGCGGTGCTGGAGATCGACGGGCGGCGCTAGCCTGCATCGGGAGGCGCCGCGGCGCGGGCGAATCGGATCGTTCGCGACAGAGGCTCGAAGCCACAGCCCCGCAGGGAACCACCCCCGACCTGCACGAGATCCAGGTCGAGGCGCATCTCGTCGACGAACGCGGGGCTCAGGACCCAGATGGGCACGATCTGCTCGCCGCCCGCGGGCAGGTCTCCGAGAAGCGCCCGGGTGGGCCCCGTGCAGAACTCCGAGGCGACGTCGGCCATGCAGGTCGCGAGCCGAACCAGGTGGCGTGGGCGCACCGCGACCGCCGGCCACGCCGCGTCGCTGTCGTTCACGACGCGCACACGAAGCCGGATCCGCTCTCCCGCGGGCCATGGCTCTTCGGGCGGATCGACCAGCTCGAGCCTCCCCTCGCACCGCTCGAGCGGGCCGAGCTCCGTGCCCTCGACACTCACGCGCGAGCGCCTCAGGCGCTCCACGGCCTCCGGAGACGGCGGGCGATCGACCCGCAGCAGTAGGTCGCCACCGAACTCGGCCATGCGCGTCAGGCCGTCCGGCAGCTCGCGCCAGCGACCCGGGCCCTGCCGCAGCTCGTCTCGGTGCACCAGGATCCAGCCCACGTCGACGACGTCGGTCAGCCTCTCGACCGCCGACCGCGTGGGAAGACGAACCGCGAGTCGATGGACGTAGCGGGCGAAGTCCGACGGGTACGCGCTGTAGCCATCGATGGTCGGAAGCCAGTGGTACGAGGACAGGTGCATGCGGCGCGCCCGCTGATCGAGGCGGCCGAGCGGCAGCTCGAGCAACGGCCGACCCTCTCCATGCTTCGCGAGCCATCGGTACGCCCGGGGTACCGCTTCACCGACGGGACGTGCGTGGAGTGGTACGGGGGTCAGGGCACCGTAGCTCCAGATCACCAGACCGAGAACGCCTGCCGAAGCGGGCCATCGCCCCGGCGCCGGTAAGCGAGTCAGGAGCACGTCGAGCCCGAGGGCCGCCAAGAGCGCGAGGCCCAGGGTCGAGATCAGCAGAAGCCGCACCGGCACCCGAACGGCATCGAAGCCCGGCAGGACCCACTGGAGAATGCGGAACGGCCCCGGCACCGCAACACCCAGAAGGTCCGTCTCGATCGGCCCCAGCGCGAGCGTCACTCCGACGACGACCAGAAGAAGCGCCGTCGCGACCAGCACCCCCCGCCCCCGAAACGCGAGGAGCCCGACGAGCGCAAGGCCATAGGTGACCGCCCCCATTCCCCGATCCGCGAAGTACTGACGTACCTGCTCCGCCGCGAAGAACGGGGAGAGGCCCAGGTAGGCGGCGCCGGCCGACTCCTCGTAGGACGGCACGAATCCCCAGTGCCGCACGAGTAGGTAGGGAAGGCTCGTCACGAGGAACGGAACCGCCGCCACGATCACCGCCAGGAGGATCGACAGAAGGCGACGCAGATCGAGCACGTCGCGCCACCGCCACAGGGCGAGAGGGAGGTACGTGCCGAACGCCAACGCGACGACGTACGCCAGGTAGAACGAGCTCGAGAGCTGGAGCAGAAGACACAGGGCGAGGCCCGTCGCGTCGACCCGCCTTCCTCGCTCGAGGAGGCGCTCCGAGAACCACAGCGCCAGAGGCATGTATTGAACGCCGAGGACGTAGAAGTGACCGAGAAGATCGATCCGCCACGGGTGGAAGGCGAAGACGAAGCCGGCGACCCACGCGGCCGGTGACTCGACGAACCGACGCGCGAGCAGATGGAGACCGAGCCCACACAGCGCCTGGCTCACGAGAATCGAGACGTTCGTGGCGAGCACCGGATTGCCCGTCGCCCAGTAGACCGGCGCGAACAGCGGCACGTGGCCGAGCAAGTGCTCGGAGAACGCGAGCGAGTACGGCGCCGGGTAGAAGCTGTTCGCGGAGAACAGATCCCGGGGGTGGGTCACGAGCGCGTGCGCGTCCCACGAGAGCACCCACAGCATGAGATCGACGTCGGCGTCCATCAGGGGCGTGCCGTGGCCCAGGTAGGCCATGTGATCGGTGAGCGCGGTGGGGAGCGGCCACAGCCACCAGGCCGCGGCGCCCAGGTAGAAGGCGAATGCGAGAACGCCCTCCCGGATCGACGTGGGCGTGACCAGCGGCTCGGGACGCCCACCCGACGGCGCGTCGATGGAAGGGCCGCTCACTCGACGTAACCGAGCGCCCGGAGCTGCTCGAGGCGCTCCTCCGTGACCTCGACGACGGCCTCGGGCTCCTCGGCGTGGTCGGCGAAGTGCGCCGCGAGGAGGTCGTCGAGCGGCGACGCCGGAGCCGACGCACGCGTGCCCTCGGCGAGCGGCGCCCGTTGCTCGGGGTCGTCGACGAGGTCGTACGTCTCGATCCGGTCGTTCTTCAGATCGACGATGAGCTGCCTGCCGTCGAAGACGACGCTGCGAGCCTTCTCCCCGCGAAGCGTCGTCTCGGCGAAGACGGGGCGAGGCGCGTCGGCCGCGTCCCCTTCGCGCAACCGCGGCACGAGGCTCGTCCCCTCCATTCCCTCCGCCTCGATGCCCAGGAGGTCGAGCAGGGTCGGCGTCAGGTCGACGATCGACGTGGGAACGGAGACCCGGCGCGGCTCGAGGCCGGGCGCACGGACGAGCAGGGGAATGCGAAGGGATTCGGCGTACAGCGCACGGCCGTGCCCCATGCGCCCGTGCTCGCGGAACTCCTCACCGTGGTCGGAGGTGACCACCAGAATGCTCCGATCGAGGTCGCCTCGCGCCTTCAGGAAGCCGATGAGGCTCGCCAGGAAGTCGTCCATCCGGCGGATTCCGGCGTCGTAGAGGTCGGAAAGGTAGGCGATCTGGCCATCGGACAGATCCATCTTCATGAAATGCGTGTCGCCGCACATCCCCTTCACGTCGAAACGCGCGGCCTCGGCGTGCGGCCCCACCATCTTCTCGTACTTCGGCGGTACGTTGAATGGGCAGTGCACGCCGAACGTGTGGAAGAAGAGGAAGTAGGGGCGCTCCGGATCGAACGCCTTCGCCTGCGCGAGGGAGGCCCGCACGCCGCGTCCCGGCGCCAGGTGGGACTCGAACGCGTCGAAGCCCTTCTCGAAGCCGAATCCTTCCGAGAGCCATCCGCCAGCGGTCACCGCTGCGGTCTGGTACCCGGCGTCGCGGAGGATCTCCGTCAACATGCGGACGTCGGCGCGGGGCTTCGTGAATTGCAACGTGGCCCCGTGCGACTTTGGATGAAGGCCGCTGAACATCGACGCGTGCGAGGGCAACGTCCACGAGGACGTCGAGTACGCGTTGTCGAACACGACGCTCTCCGAGGCCAGCTGGTCGAGAAGTGGAGACGTGGCCCGCTCGGCCCCGTAGAACCCCAGTCGGTCGCGTCGTAGGTCGTCGATCGAGATCAGGATGACGTTCGGCCGCCGCCCCGCCCGATCCACGCCCGGATCCTCGGAGGCGCCGGCCGCCGGCTCCGATCCGGCGAGCGCCGGAGAGCTCGCGGTCGCGGCTTCCCCCCCGGCCGCCGCCGCGCCGCTCGCGCCGGCGGCGTCCATTGCGGCCGCCGGCCCGTCGCTCTCCCCGGGCGCGGGCTCCGTCTGACAGCCTCCGGCGATCAGCGCGGCGATCGCGACCACGAAGGTCGCACGGGAGAGTCGCGGGAAAGGAGCGCGCATGACGGCCCTCTTATCATGCAGGCCGCCCGCGGCGCAGACGTGCCTCGCCTCAGGGCGAGGGGACCTCGAACACTTCGAAGATCTGAACCGGAAGAACGTCCGGCGAGGAGGCGCTCCGGTAGCCCGCCTCCGCCATCTCGGCGTGCACGTCGCCGGCCCGACTCGTGTGGCCTTCGTCCAGGAAGAGACTCAGAACGCCCCCCAGGTCCTCGTTCGGCTCGATGATGGCGACCTGGCCGCCCGGGGCGAGGTCCGCCCGTAGCCGCCGGAAGTACGCGGGGCGCTCGTCGATGTGGTGGTAGCTGTTCACGAGGAGGACGACGTCGACCTCACGATCCGGCAGATTGGGATCCTCCGGCAGCCCGACGACGACCTCGACGTTCTCGAGATTCCCCGCCTCGATCGAGGCGTCGAGGCCCGCGACGGCCCCGGGATCGACCTCGACCGCGTAGACCCTTCCGCCCGCGCCGACCGCCTCGGCGAGGTACGGCTCGAAATAGCCGTCGCCGGCGCCGAGGTCCGCGACCACGTCGCCGGACTCGATCCCGAGCGCGCGAACGACATCGTCGGGTCGCTGCCACATCGCTCGGCTGCCGACGTTCGAGAGATCCAGCTTGGAGACGTTGGTGCAGCCCGCGGCGACGAGGACCAGGGCGAGGAGGAGGGGCGAGAGAATGCGAGGGCTCATGGGGACTCCTTTCCTCCGTCCACGACAGCAAGGCGAGTGCCACGAGCCGGCCGGAAATCCTCCCGTTGCTCCGAAGAGCGCCGCGCGGCGGTGCAGTCTCGGCCGGACGATCTCCTGCAGCCCCGACCGGACAGGGCTTCACGGGCGCGAGAGCAGCATGCAGCCGCAGGTGTTGCCGCCACCGGCCGCGGCCACGGCGACCCGGGGAGGCTTCGGAACCTGCCTCTCACCGCCCTCGCCGCGCAGCTGCACGCAAGCCTCGTGGAGAAACCCGAAGCCGTGGAGCCTTCCCGCCGAAAGCTGCCCCCCGTGCGTATTCAATGGCAGCTCCCCGTCTCGCGCGATGCGGTCGCCGCCCTCGATGAACGCACCGCCCTCGCCCGGCTTGCAGAAACCGAGAGCCTCGATCCACGACAGCGTGAGAAAGCTGAAGCCATCGTAGGCTTCCAGGATGTCGACGTCGCTCGGCCGGAGATCCGTCCGCGTCCAGAGGTGCGCTCCCGCGTCGCGCGTCGCCATCGTCGTGAGGTCGTCGAACTGATCCCAGGACGGACGCCCCCGCAGCGCGGTCCCCACCGCCTCCACCCGGATCGGCGGCTTGCGGAGATCCTTCGCGTGATCCACGTGCGACACGACGAAGGCGGTCGCCCCGTCGCAGGGGACGTCGCAATCGAAGAGACAGAACGGCTCGGCGATCATCCGCGCCGCGAAGTAGTCGTCCATCGACATGGGGTCACGATAGATCGCGTTCGGGTTGAGACCGGCGTTCTTCCGACCGTTGAGGGCGATCTGCGCAAGCTGCTCGCGCGTCGTCCCGTACTCGTGGAAGTGCTTCTGTGCGAACATCGCGATCCAGATCGCGGCGGACGGCGCGGCGAACGGCAGCGACCACGCGAGCGGTCCGCTCGCACGGAAGCCGGCGCCCCCGTCGGCGCCGATCCCCTGCCGTCCTCCCCCTCCCTGCGCGCTCCCCTCGAAGACGCTCCGGAAACAGAGGACGTGCTTGGCGAGTCCCGCGCCGACCGCGAGGCAGGCCTTGATGACAGCGCCGAGCTGCCCCGAGGTCTCGATGCCCGAGTCGAACCAGTCGAGCTCGAGCCGCATGGCATCGTGCACCTCGACCGCACTCGCCCCGCTGAACCCGGGGTTGCCGATCGCGAATCCAGGGTAGGTCGAGAGCCCGTCGATGTCGGAGACCGCGAGCCCCGCGTCCTCGATCGCGGCGAGGCATCCCTCGATCGTGAGTTCGAGGGGGTCCCGGTGGAGCCGGCGGCCGATCTGGGATTGACCGACTCCGGTGATACAGGCGTGCTTCTCGAGAGGCTCGGTCGCCATCAGCCCACCTCCGCTTCGCGACGCGGTCGGAAGAGCGGAAGCCAAACCGCGCCGTCGCCGTCCGGTTGGCGCTCGAAGACGACCTCGACCGGCATGCCGATGTAGACGTCGCCGGGCTCGCATCCGACGATGTTCGTCGTCAGGCGAATCGTCGGGTCCTCCTCGATCTCCACGATCGCGACGACGTAGGGGAGCTCTGGACCGGGCATCCACATCTGGTGGTTGATCGTGAACGTCGCGACCGTCGCGCGTCCGGAGACGGCTTCCGGATGCACGTTCCTGGAGTGGTCCACGTGGCACACCGGAACGGGCGGATGGAGACGGGTGCCGCAATCCCGACAACGGAGAAATCGAAGCTCACCGTGCTCGCCGCCCGTCCAGAACGGCCGGTTGAGGTCGGTGATCCGCGGCAGGATCCGGAAGGGGGGGCTCGCAACGTCTCCGGACATGGGACCTTCCGTATCAGAAGAGAACGACCTCCGCCCTGAGGGAGGCCACCTCCACGACGCCGACGGCGTTGTGGCCCTCGAGATGGCCCGCGCACTCCCCGGGATTGAACACGAGTCGACCGCCGGCCTCGTCGTGCACACGAAGATGCGTGTGGCCGTGCAGGACCAGCGCGTGATCGTCCTCCACCGCGTCGTGGATGTCGCGCGGATCGTGCACGACGAGGATCCGGCGTTCGGCCCACACGACATCCAACGGAGGCTCGGACAACGTGATGCGGTGTGAAGCGGCGACCGCGTCGAGCTCGTGCCGCAGCACGTCGTTGTTCCCGTAGACTCCGAAGAGCGGCACGCCCACACGCGCCAGGATCTCGAGCGTGGCCCCCCGCGTGATGTCACCCGTATGGACGATCCGGTCGACACCCGCGCGCTCGAGGACGCGGACGATCTCCCCGACGTTGCGCGGGTGGTCGTGCGTGTCGCTGACGACTCCGATCCGCATGGCGCGCGACGATGAGAGAGCCGAACCGGAGGAGGTGCCGCCCGGTCGGCTTTCTCCGGTTCTCAGACCTTCTCGAGGATGTGAATCGCGCAGGCGCTCCCGAGCCCGATCACGTGCGTCATGCCGAGCTTCGCGCCTTCCACCTGCCTCTTGTCCGCTTCGCCGCGCAGATGGGTCGAGACTTCGTAGATGTTCGCGATGCCCGTCGCGCCGAGGGGGTGCCCCTTCGAGAGCAGACCACCCGAGACGTTGACGGGGGTCTTACCCCCGAGTGCCACGTCGCCGTCGTCGATGAGACGGCCCGCCTCGCCGTCGCCGCAAAGACCCAGATTCTCGTAGTGCAGGATCTCGGCCGTCGCGAAGCAATCGTGCAGCTCGACCAGATCGATGTCTTCGGGCCCCACCCCGGCCATCTCGAACGCGTTCTTCGCCGCCATGCGCGTACAGGTGTTCACGTCGGGCATGACGAGATCGCGCTCGGTGAAGGGATCGCTCGTCATGACGGAGGCCTTGACGCGCACCGCGCGCCCCATCCCGAGCTCCTTCGCCTTCTTCTCCGAGGCGATCACGGCGGCAGCCGCGCCGTCGACGTTCACCGAGCACATCAGCTTCGTGTTCGGGTAGGAGATCATCTCGGCGTTCATGACCGTCTCGAGGGGAGTCTCGATCTGGTACATGGCCTTCGGATTCAGCGTGGAGTGATGGTGGTTCTTCACGGACACCTTCGCGAACTGCTCGAACGTGGTTCCGTACTTGCGCGCGTGCTCCATCCCCGCTTCGGCGAAGACGGCGGGCATCGTGGCGGAGCCGAGCAGCCCCTCCTTCGGGATGCCCTTCCGACCGCCGACCCCGCCGAGGAGCCCCTTGCCCATCTGCTCGACGCCGACCGCGAGGACGAGGTCGTAGATGCCGGCCTTCACCGAGAGCCAGGCGTCGCGAAACGCCGTGGCACCGGTCGCGCACGCATTCGCGCAGTTCACGACCGGGATTCCCGTTTGCCCGATCTGCTGCAGGACCTGTTGGCCCACCATGTTCGAGGCCTGCATGAGGTTGCCGCACCACAGCCCCTCGATGTCCTGGATCGAGACGCCCGCGTCGGCCAGTGCCATCTGGGCGGCCTCCGCTCCGAGCTCGGCGACGCTCTTCTCAGGGAAGCGCCCGAACTTGATCATGTCGACTCCGAGAATGTAGACGTCACTCATCGTTCAGCTCCGTGGTTTGAAGAAGTAACTCAGGTACGAGTTACCGTCTTTGTCCTTGCGCCCGAGCGCGTCGCGATAGACCACCTCCACCGGCATTCCGAATTGGATGTTCTTCGGGTCCGGCTCGATGTCCACGAGGTTTCCCTTCACCGTCCCCCCGCCTTCGAGATCGACGATCGCCGAGACGTACGGCGTGTCGATGCCGGGGAAGGAACGGTACACGATGGAGAAGGAGTAGAGCTCCCCCTCATTGGAGAGCTTCACCGCTTCCATCTCGCCCCGCGCGGAGCACTTCGCACACGTCTCGCGCTCTCCCAGGAACATCGCCCCGCAATTCTTGCAGCGATGCCCTTCCAGGTAGGGATCCCCACTCTCGGGGATCTTGAGGAAATCGACGACGGGAAGGGGACCCGCCGCTTGCGTCTCTTCAGCCATGAGTGGTCCGTCCTTATGAGTGCCGCATCGACGCGAGGCGCGCCGAGAAAGAGTTGGCACAGACTATGTCAATCGCGAGAGTTCACTGTCAACTCGCTCCAGTGAGACATCGCCCGCGTCTCTGGTAGTCTCGGCTTCCCGGAGCGAACCACGTGACCTCGTCCCAACGCATCACCGCCGCCGCGCCGCGCCCGGATCGTCCCGTCTCGTGCTCCGACGAGTGGAGCACGCTCGAGGAGGTCGTCGTCGGCCGGTTCGACGGCGCGGTCGCGGAGGCACGCGGGATCTCGGCCGACGACGCCCGTCGCGACCTCGAAAATCTGCGAAAGACCCTGGAGGGCGAGGGAGTCTCGGTTCGGAGACCCGCAAACGTTCCGCACGCGAAGATCTTCGAGACGCCGGACTGGAAAGAGCGGGGCTTCTCCTCGGCGTGCCCACGGGACGGAGTGCTCGTCGTCGGCGATCGTCTGATCGAGACCCCGCTCGGATGGCGAGCCCGGTACTACGAGACCGACGCGCTCCGCGAGCTCTTCCTCGAGTACTTCCGGGCCGGCGCCCGGTGGTCGTCCGCGCCCCGCCCCGAGCTGCTGGACGAGCTGTACGACGCGCCCGACGGCACGTGGCTCGACGACGTACGTCCCCCGGCGGTGGTGAACGAGTCGGAACCGATCCTGTGCGCGTCCGACGTTCTGCGGTCGGGCCGCGACCTATTCGTGATGGCGAGCCCCGGAACGAACCGAGCCGGCATCACCTGGCTCGGGCGCCACCTCGGCGACGGCTACCGCGTCCACACTCTCGAGCCGACGCTCCCCATCGCGGCGAACCTCGACACCGTCTTGCACCCACTCGGCCCGACCGAGGTTCTCGTTCGCGAAGGCGTGTTCGCGCGCGAAGCTCTCGTGACCGCGTTCCCGGAGCACACGATCCGAACGGCGCCCGTGGCTGCGGCGGCCGGCGCCGCCCCGGGCATGAACGTCCTCCAGCTCGACCCCAAGCGCATCCTGGTCGAGCAGTCCGAGCGGGCGCTCGTCGCGGCGCTTCGAGCATGGGGGCATGAGCCGATTCCGGTCGCCCTCGCCGGATACGCGGCACTCGGCGGCTCGATCCGCCGCGCGACCCTCGACATACGCCGCCGGGAGCCTACGGTTCGACGGGAGTGACCGTGCTCGGGAGGCAGACCTCCGAGATGCGAACCGCGTCCATCATGCCGGTGCCGAGAACGTTGTCCGTGTAGACGTCGGGCGTGATCGGGAAGCGCGGCGTTTCCGCCGAGGTCCGGATGCGGTAGCACAGGAGGTGCGTGGCATGGCCCGGAGCCCCCGGGACCAATCCGTTCACGTTCGCCGGGTTGCACAGGCGCATCGGCTTCTTCACGTCGATCGTCAGGGCCCCGAACGCGTCTTCGATCGTCAATCCCTTGACCGGCACGAACTTCGGCGTGCCCCGGGTCTTGCCGACCTTGTAGCAGGAGAAGTAGTCCGGGTCGGGGGCCTCGGCGGGTGCCGGCGGGACGCCGACCTCACCCGCGGTCGGGACCATTCCCATGTCTGGCTTCTTCGCGTCGACCCACGTCGTGCCGAGCGCGTTCACGACCTCGAGATGGGTCTGCTTTCCGAAGGACGGACCACCCGACGAGGTCTTCACCCGGTAGCTCAGCATCCAATCGTCGTGGGCAACGGCTTCGGGGTCGCCTCCCTGGAAGCTCGTCGGCAGGCAGATCGCTCCCGGTCGCTTGACGTCGACGTCGCGCGTCCAGAACTCGTCCTC
This sequence comes from bacterium, assembly GCA_030430245.1. GTDB lineage: Bacteria > Desulfobacterota > Binatia > UBA12015 > UBA12015 > VGTG01. Next base: position 11,543 of record JAUIFY010000147.1, read on the forward strand.
GACCGAGACGCCAGAAATCGGCACGAAGGGGGCGGTCCCTCCGGCGCGCCGGGCGCGGTAGCAGGTGAACGCGTCTTCGACGTAGCCCTCGCAGATCGGGTTGCCGGCGGGCGGGTGCGAGAACTGGCGACAGCCCAACAGAGGGTGGCAGGCCTCGAGCCCGTTGCACTCGTCCCCATCGTCGCAGCCTTCCGCCGCCGAGACGCACTCCCCGCCCGTGCACGTACCGACCGTGCACGCCGTACCATCGCTACAGGGCTCCCCTTCGACACATGCCCCGCTGCCCGGACACAGAGTGTCGTTGTGGATGCAGAACCCGAAGCTGCAGCTTTCGGTGGTGCAAGGATTGCCGTCGTCCGGGCATACGGTGCCGGAGACGCAGGATCCCCCACCGTCGCAGACGTCGTCGACGGTGCAACGGTCGCCATCCATGCAGCGGTCTCCGAACGGAAGCGGACTACCGCCCTCGTCGAGGCAGTCGCAGGCCACCGGATCCTCGTCGTTCAGGCAGCCGAGGACCGGATGGCAGTTGTTGAGGGTGCACTCGTCGCCGTCGTCACACTCGAGCGCCGGCCCCTGTGGGACGCAGGTTCCTCCCAGACAACGATCGTCCGTCGTGCAGACCGTGCCGTCGTCGCAGACCGTGCCATCCGCGACGGAGCCCGTCACGCACCCCGTTTGCGGATCTCCGGAACCCGGGTCGCAATACTCCGTGGTGCAAGACTCCGAGTCGTCGCAGAGAACGTCGCTGTTCGTCGCCTGACAGCCCAGGATCGGATCGCACGAATCGACCGTACAATCGATCCCGTCGTCACAGGTGTTCGGTGGGTGCGTGCATACGCCCGACTGGCAAACGTCGGTGGTGCACACGTTGCCGCCCGGTTCGTCCGCGCAGGGAACGCCGGACAGCTTCTTGTACACGCAGCCGGATTGAGGGAGGCAGTCCTGCGTGCACTCGTTCCCATCTCCCGCGCAGGGCGGCACCGCTTCGAGCGTGCACGAGGGCGAGCACCCGTCGCAGTAGGATCCGTTGCCATCCTCGCATTCCTCACCCGCATCGATCGGGCTGCTCAGCCCATCATCGAGGACCCCGTTCCCGCAGCACGGCGCCATGCTCGGATCGAGGACGAGCGCGGCCGCGGGGGTCACGACGGCGGCCGGATCGATGGTCGGGGTGCCGCTCTTCTGGGTGAGGGTGTTGCACGCGCCGACGATGCAGGGCTCGGCCTCGAGGTGCGCGGTGGCGGTGAGCGTGATCTCCGCCCCCGCGAAATCGATGAAGCCCGCCGAGCCGATCGTTCCCGGCTCGACGTCCACGTTCGAGGAGACGGTCACCCGGCAGCCCGCCACGTCGATGAAGCCGCCGTCGCCCGAGCTGCCTCCGCGTGCGATCAGGTCGCCGTCGATCGTGACGATGGACTCGGTGTCGATCGTGATGAAGCCGCCGCCGAACGCCCCACCGATCGTCGAGAGAGTGGCTCCGGCCGCCGTGGTGACGTCTCCGTCGGCGAGCACGTCGATCGTTCCCCCGTCCCCCTGGGGACCGCCCGAGACGTCGATGTTCGCCTCGATGTTCACCCCGCCCGCCGTATCCATCTCGATCACGCCGCCGGACGCGAACGTTCCGACGCCGGCGACGCTGACGTCGTCCGAGATGGTGATGTCGCCCAGGCAGTCGAGCTGGATGTCGCCGCCCCCGCCGTCTCCTCCGGAGCCGTCGGAGTTCGTTTCGCCAAGGAGACGGATCGCTCCGTTGGGGACGAAGAGGTCGATGTCGCCCCCGTTGTTGCCGAAGTCCTCGTCGGCCCCCCTCCCGCGCGCATCGATCGTCGCACCGGGCTGCAGCGTGAAGTCGCCGCTCGTCACGACGACCGTGATCCCGCCCGGGGCGCCTCCCGACCCGTCGATGCTCTCGAAGAGGTTCATGCTCGGCGCATCCATCGTGATGAAGCCGCCATCGCAGTCGTAGCCGGGCGTGGAAGCTCTGATGGTCGTCGCAGCCCCACCCAGGATGATCGGTCCGCCGAAGGCTGAGAGGTTCACGTCGCCGGCGGAGCCGCAGGAGAACGAATCGCCACCGTCGGTCACGATCGCACCGCCGCCGGAGATCAGGACGTCGTTCGCCGTGATGTCGACGCTCCCGCCACCGCCGTTCCCGTCGGTCTCGACGCGGGCCCCCGATCCGGTCATCCAGAAGCGGCCGGAGAGATTGATGGTGATGTCGCCGCCGGACGACACGTTGTCGCCCCTGGACTGGATCTTCCCGCCGTCGATGTAGAGAACCCCGGCGGTGATGTAGAACGGATCTCCGAGGGTCTCGGCCCGCAACGTTCCACGAACCGTCACGTTCTGCGTCCCCCAATCGAGGTGGCAGGACGTACCGATCTCATGGGTGCCGGTGATGATGCAGGTCCCGGTGGGCGCACAGCCGAAGTCCGCGGCCGTGCATTTGGCTTGCGCTTGAGCAGAACTCGGGAGGAAGGCGAGTGCGAGTGCCGTGAGGAGAACGAGAGTTCCGGAGCGTCGGGCTTTTTTCGTTTGGGGGGACCCGGTCGGGTTCCGGTCGCGACGGATGTGAGCCTCCAATTCGGTGTTGGTGCCGGAGGCCTCTGCCCCCGGGAGGTTTCAGGCCCGTGAAGTAAAGCGGAACGGCGGAGGTGCGAGCAAGCCCATTTTGCACCGTTCCCTTCGGCAGCCTCCATGGCACCTGCGGAGAGCCACCACCGGAAGCCCGGACGCCCCCTCCACACCGCCCTCCCGAACCAACGACGCCCATCCTCTCCGGCGGACCCGATCGCGTGCGCCGAAACACCAGCGCGTCGACCGCTCACCGCGCCGAAGCGCGCAGGCCTCCGCCCGGCCGGACGCGCGGCTCGTCGAAGAGGCTCGACCAGCAGACCGCCGCGTCGGTGCGTCGGAGCTGGACGACGAGCCGATCGACCCGGTCGGGGACGTCACGCAACAGGGGCACGTCGCGGCCGCGGACCCGATGCTGCACGCCACCCGGGCCCGCCACCAGCTTCATCCGCACGAGGCCGTCGGCGCGGCCCGTTCCATCGTGATAGCGCAGGCCCCGCGAGAGCCTGCGCCAGCCGTCGCCCGCGGCGACCGTGCCCGCGTAGAGAAGCTGTCCGTCCGCGTAGGCGCAGAGAGCGTACGTCGTACCTCCTTCGATCGGATCTCCGAGCACGCGAGGTGTCTCGGGATCCGCCGAGCGCCAGCTCCAGGAGAGCCTCCTCGCGCCCGAGCTCAGGCCGAACGCGGCGTGGCTCGCCGGCGCGCAGTCCCCGCGAGGCTCCGGGGCACACCCGGGCGGCTCCGTGGTCGGCACTGGGGTCGCCGTCGGACGTGGCGTCGCCGTCGAGGCCGGGGTCGCCGTCGGACGTGGCGTCGCCGTCGGGCGTGGCGTCGGCGTCGGTCCGGTGGTGCCGATTCGGAACGTACGGGCCACCCGCGTCCAGTTCCCCTGGCGGTCCGCCACCTCCACTCGAACTACGTGCGTGGCCCCGGGCGCCGGAGGCACCTCGATCGGGATCTCGACGATTCCGTCTCCGACGGTCGCGGCCAGATCGGCCAGCTCCCGCCCCGGTGCGCGTCCTCCCACCGGGAAGTCGGCGCTGACCGTCAGCGAGCCCTCCTCGATGCCCGAGTTCGCGTCGGCCACCCCGATCCGCAGAACGTCGAGAGCCGCGTTCTCACCCGGACGCGGAAGACTCACAGCGAGCGTCGGTCGGATCTCGTCCAGGAACCAACCATACGGCGCCTTCGGCCCGGTCGCGAGATGGTCGATCGGCGCACCGAGTGCGATCCATCGCGCGAACGTGCGCTTCTCGTCGGCCGTCAACGGCGGCACCCCGCTCCCGGGAGGTGGCATCGTCGAGCCGGTGAAATCGAGGTCGGCCTCGTTCGGATCCGCACCCGCCGGTAACGTCGACGCGTCGCCCGGGATCGAGGTGGGCAAGGACGACCCCTTCATTCAGCTCTACACCAGCGGCACCACGGG
>JAUIFY010000148.1 GCA_030430245.1 bacterium
GGCCTCCCGGGAACACAAGGGACGGGTGGCGATCGAGCCTGCGCTCGCGCTAGACGAAGCCGCATGATCACGACGCGGACCGAACCGCCGCTCCGTTTCTGCTCCTTGGATGCCGGCCCGAGGAACCCGCTCGGCCTCGAGGCCGTGCACGCCCTCTCCGAGGCCCTTCGCCCGGACGACGACGCTCCCGTCGTCGTCCTGGCCGGCCGATCCGACGGGTTCTCGGTCGGGCTGGACAACGCCGTGCTCGGAGGACGCCGAGAAGACGCGGAGGCCCTTCTGTCGGCGATGGGTCGGCTCCTCGCGCAGATCGTGTCGACCGGCGTCCGACTCGTCGCAGTCTGCGAAGGCCACGCGGTCGCCGCCGGGGCGATGCTCCTCCTCGTCGCCGACGTTCGCATCGGCACACCGGGCACCTACAAGATCGGCTTCACGGAACCGAGCATCGGCATGCCGCTCCCCGAGCTCCCCGCGAGACTCGCCCGGGAACGACTCGACCGCCGTCGACTGCACGAGGTGACCGCACTCGGCCGCGTGCTCTCGCCCCCCGAGGCACGCGACGTCGGCTTTCTCGACGAACTCATCGACCCGGCCGACCTGGGCGACGTCGTGGAAGCCCGCGCGAGAGAGATCGCGAAGCTGGATCCCGGCGTCTACGCGCAATCGAACCGAGCCGCGCATCGCGACCTGATCGACTACCTGGAACGTGCCGCCCCGCGCTGACGACGACACCTCGCCCCGAGGTCGCATTCGCGACCACAATCACGACCTTGCGGAACGCTCGATTCCGATGCCAGGCTAGAAACGACTTCGTCACCCCCGATGCTTCACGACCTCTTTCCAAGCGGTATCCCCGAGTGGCTCGCGCCGATCGTACTGGCCGTGGAGCTGTTCGTGATCTTCGTGATTCCGCTGCTCGCCTTCCACAAGTCGAGACTGTTTCCTCGGCCGGTCACGTTCCAGGTCGCCGCGGTCGTGGCCGCTCTCTTCTATCTCGCACTCCCGGACCCGATCGACATCGGGTTCGTCGACGATCTCTTCATCGTCGCTCTTCTGAGCCTCCTGGCCGTCCCCTCGGTCCGCGACGGCGTATCGGATCGGCTGACCCGCCGCGGCGGCGTCACGACGCCGCGCGACGTCACGATCGAACCCCGAAAGGAACCCGATGCAGGACTCTGAACCGACGAGCCCTCCGTCCGCGACCACGACCGAGATCGACCTGCACCACGGCAGGAGCCTCGCCGACTTCGCGTCCCCCGAGTGGCAGGGCGAGTCCCCGCGCTCGCGCACCCTATTCGGCCTCCTGACCGTCTTCCTCCTCTGCCTCGCGGTTGCCGCCGCCGTGCAGCTGCTGGCGACCACGGTCGAAGGCTTTCTGATCATCGCTCCGACGCTCGCGATGGTGATCGGGGGACTGGCCCTGGTCGCACTCGCGGCCCTGGCCGCCGTCCAGTGGAGCCGTCGCCTCGGTGAGATCAAGAGCGCACAGCCTCTTTGCACGTGGCGCGAGTTCGTCGACGGTGGCGAGCGCGACGCGGTTCCCCGCCTCATCCGCTGGATTCTGACGAAGGAGGAGGTCGCGCGCCTCGGCGAGGATCGAGACGCCTTCTATCGCTACCTCCTGCAGGACTTCCCGTCCCAGCTCGTTCATCGGCGCCACGAGCTGCTCGCGGAGTGCTACGAGAACGAATGGTGGCGCTTCCGGCTCGGCGTGAGTCGGTATCAGGAAGAGATCGAGGCACTGATCCACCATGGCCCGCAGTGCCCGGCGCGAGGCGTCGGCGGTTGGCTGGGACGGATGGAGCGGCTCCCGCGGTCGGTCGAGACGTACACGCACGACGAAGGTCTCTTTCTTCGCGTGATGCGGACCCATTTCTTCCAGGTCGTCCGTCAGTACAACCGAAAGAGATCGGTCTACGAAGATCTCGAGGAGGGTGCGGCGCCGACGTCCCCGGACGACGAGAGCGCACCGTCGCCGCCCGTCGAGATCGACGATCTGCTCGACGCCGAATGCTACGCCTACTTCGAGTACGGCCGCGGCGAGTACGCGATGTTCATGCGTGTCTACTTCGCCGAGCACCCGGACCTGGAACCCAACGAGGTGAACTTCCGCCGCGTCCTGCGCGAGAATCTGGCCGCGTTCCAACGCAAGAAGAGCGTGCTCGCCCGGGTCGACGCCAAGTACGGGGGACGGGGCCGAGTCGCCGAGATCAACGAGGCGCGGGCGCGCCGGAAGGCGAGAGCGGCGGGGCGCTGATCCCGGCTACCCGTCCTTCGGCGCGCCGACGACCGCGAGGGGCCGACTGGCGAGGCCGAGCCGGTTCGCCGCGCTCCAGTATCGCACCACGTAGCTCCCCGGCACCTTCGGAGCGGTGATGTCCACCGTCTTCCCTTCGAGATCCCCCTCCGCCACGAGCCGCCGCACGAGTGCCTTTCGCTTCGGGTCGGTGATCTGGATCTCGTCGCCCTTGGCGGCCGGGCCCACCCAGCCGACCGTGAGCGTCTGGCCCACGCCGACCTCGTCGGGCGCCTCGACGCTGACCCTCGTCGCTTCGACGACGATGGGCTGCCGGGCGAGCACTTCGTGGTGCCGACCGTCGTAGTACTGCAGCTCGTACTCTCCGGGGATGCTCGGAGCGACGAGCGTCACCCGGCGCCCCTCGAAGTCGTCGGCTCGCACGCGTCGCTCGCGGATGATCTGGAGCTCGCCGTGGTTTCCGTACTCGCCATCGGGCTCGAAGATCCGCACCATGTCGTACTCGCCGCCCGGCCCCTTCCAATCGATCGGAACCGTGCCGGCGCGCTGGACCGACTTCGGCCCCGCGATCTCGACCGTCCCGGGGACGACCTCGATCGGCCGCCGGGCCAGCACCGTCTTCGTCTTGCGTTCGAAGAAGCGGAGCTCGTAGCGACCGGGCTCCTTCGGCGCGGGGAGGACGGCGACCGGGTTCTCCGACCCGCCCGTGTCGAGCCGCTGCTCCCCGAGGCGCTTTCCCTGGTCGTCGAAGAGCTGGACCACGTCGTATCGGCTCGCTGCGCCGGTCCACTCGATCCGGATCGAGTGCAGCGCCGTCACCTGATCCGGTGCCGACAAGGAAGGCTCCGCACCCTCGGCCGGGGACGCCAGGAGGACGACGGCGAGGGCGAGGCTCCACAATGAACGCATGGCGTGGTCCTAGACGACGCGAGCCACCGAATCCAAGACCGGACCGCGCCCGATCGGGGGCGAGCCGACGTCGAGACCCGCGCGTCGGCGCACCACCGAACCACCCCGGCGCGGTTCGCGGCGTCGGGTCTGTCCACGACCATCTTCCCAAACTTGGGAATCGGGCCGACGCATCCCGTGGAGCGGACGGCCGCGGAAGCTGCCACGCTTCTTGCATGGCTTCTCGCGCGACCGGCAGCCAAGGAGACTCGGAGAATGAGGCGTCACAAGAAGCGCGTCCTGATCGTGGGCGGCGTGGCCGGCGGAGCCTCGTGCGCGGCCCGGCTTCGCCGGCTCGACGAGTCCGCGGAGATCGTCATGTTCGACCGGGGGCCACACGTGTCGTTCGCCAACTGCGGCCTGCCGTATTTCGTGGGGGACGTGATCGCGGACGAGAAGAAGCTGCTCGTCGCCTCCGCCGACACGTTCCACCAGCGCTTTCGCATCGTCGTTCACACCGAGACCGAGGCCACCGAGATCCGGTGCGAGGAGCGCCGCCTCGTCGTGCGGGATCTCCGATCGGGCGAGAGCCGCGAGGAGCCGTACGATGTCCTCGTCCTCGCGCCCGGGGCCGCCCCGGTCCGGCCGCCGTTGCCCGGGATCGACACCCCCGGGGTGTTCGCGGTTCGTACGATCCCGGACTCGCGGCGGATCCGCGACTGGATCGATTCGCACCGCGCACGACGCGCCGTGGTGGTGGGGGGAGGCTTCATCGGGCTCGAGATGGTCGAGAACCTGATGCATCGCGGCCTTGCGGTGACGGTGCTCGAGAAGCTCGGGCAGGTCATGCCGCCCCTCGATCCCGAGATGGCTGCGCCGATACAGAAGCACCTGGCCGACCGGGGCGTGGACCTCCGACTCGGCGACGGCCTCGAGAGGATCGAGAAGGACGACGCCGGGCTCGTCGTGCACGCAGAAAGTGGAGCCCGACTGCCGGCCGATCTCGTCATCCTGGCGATCGGGGTCCGCCCGGAGATCTCGCTCGCCGAAAAGGCGGGCCTCGACATCGGCGAACGCAGAGCGATCGCCGTCGACGAGCACATGCGAACGTCGGATCCGAACGTCTGGGCCGTCGGCGATGCCGTCGAGGTGAGGGACGTGCTGACGGGACAGGAGACCATACTCCCGCTCGCGGGCCCGGCGAACCGACAGGGCCGGATCGCCGCCGGGTCGATCGCGGGGCGCGACGACCGCTTCCGGGGCGTTCAAGCCACGGCGGTCGTCGGCGTCCTCGGCATCACCGCAGCCTCGACCGGGGCCTCCGAGAAGGGCCTCCAGCGCGCGGGCGTCCTCGAGTACGAGGCGATCCATCTCCACCCGGGGCACCACGCCGGCTACTACCCCGGCGCCCAACCCATCCATCTGAAGCTGCTCTTCTCGGTACCCGATGGACGAATCCTCGGCGCCCAGGCGGTCGGGACGGAGGGGGTCGAGAAGCGGATCGACGTGATCGCCACGGCGATCCAGTTCGGCGGCACCGTACACGATCTCGCCGAAGCCGAGCTCTGCTACGCTCCGCAGTTCGGCGCGGCCAAGGATCCGGTGAACCTCGCCGGGATGATCGCACAGAACGTTCTCGAGGGCGCCATGCCGCTCGCGGACTGGCGGAAGCTCAGGGAGACGGACGCGCTCGTCGTCGACGTCCGCAACCCGTCCGAGTTCGAGGCGGGGCACCTGCCGGGCGCTCGAAACATCCCGCTGCCGGAGCTGCGCGAGCGGTACGAAGAGCTTCCGAAGGACCGCGAGATCTGGCTCTGCTGCACCGTCGGCCAGCGCGCGTACTACGCGACTCGGTTCCTGGCGCAGCACGAACGCCGCCCCCGAAACCTGAGCGGCGGCTACACGACCTACCAGGCTCTCGACGGGGCCGGCCTGCTTTGAAACCCATGTCACAGCCCCGAGCCCGACCTCGGCGCCACACGTTGGCGTCACCGCGACCGGCCGGATACTCTCAAAGGATGTCGGGCCGCAGCACGAGGCGGGCTTCGATCGCGCTTCTCGCATCGCTGCTCCAGCTGATCGCCGGAGTCGAGAGCGCGATGGGGCTGAGCCTCTGCATCGCGGAAGACGGTCACGCGTCTCTCGAGCTCGCGCACGCCGACGAGACGTGCGCGCTCGAGGTCGAACGCCACCATCCGGAGCTCGACGAGATCGGCGCGGAGGAGCTCGCGGAGCATCCGTGCCGTGACCTCAGCCTCCACATGAGCGAGTGCGGCCCCGGCTCGAGCGAGCCCGAGATCGCACCGCTCGTGGCCGCGACCGTCCCGGCGGACCCCGACGTCTCCGAGGAGCCGCCCGACCCCCTCCACGAGCGGAAGACCGCCCGCGATCCACCGGGCGCCTTGCGGTACCACACGATCGTCCTGTTGATCTGATCGCGTCGTCCCAGGTTTCCGTCCGTCGCGGTCGCGCACGTGCGTGCCGCGTTCGTTCCCGATGACTCTCGAGGATGACCGTGAAGAACGTTCGATCTCTCTTCTCGCTCGCGGGCGCGCTCGCGCTCGCGTTCTCCACTTCGAGTGGGGCGACGACACCGAGCCCCACCGAACCCACCGGCGTCGTGAATCTGCGCGATGCCGTTGCCGCTGCCCTGGTGGGCAACCCCGACCTGGCAGCCTTCTCCTTGGAGGTGCGCAGTCGCGACGCACGCGCCGTCCAGGCCGGACTCTGGCCGAATCCCCGGATCCTGGTCGAGCTCGAGAACCTCGGCGGCACCGGCGACCGAGCGGCCTTCGAGCAAGCGGAGACCACGGTCTGGCTCTCCCAGCTCGTCCCGATCGCCGGCAAGCGAGCCAAGCAGCAAGCCGTCGCCGAGCTCGAGCGCGACGTCTCCGACTGGGCGTACCGGGGCCGACGGCTCAGCATCCTGACCGACACGACGAAGGCGTTCATCGCGACTCTCGCAGCGCAACGTCGGGTCGAGCTTCTCGAGGAGCTCGAGCAGCTCGCCGAGGACTCGCTGGGCGCCGTCCGCTCGCTCGCCCGTGCCGGCGGTGCGTCGATGGTCGACCAGACCCGCGCCGAGGTCGAATCGTCGAACGTTCGAGTCCGTCGCCAGCAGGCGGAAGGCGAGCTGGCCGCGAATCGCGCCACGCTCGCCGCGAGCTGGGGCAGCATGACGCCGGAGTTCACGGCCGTGCGAGGCGACCTCGAGCGAATCGTTCCTCCGCCCGCTCTCGCGCGGCTCGAGCCCGGGGTCTACGACAACCCCGACGTCGCCCGCTGGGTGACGGAGCTCGAGCGGCGGTCCGCAGCTCTCGAGCTCGCACGGGCGCGGCGGCTTCCGGATCCCACGATCAGTCTGGGGGGGCGCCACTTCAACGACAGCGGGGACAGCGCTCTCGTGTTCTCCTTCTCGCTGCCGCTGCCCGTCTTCGATCGCAATCAGGGCAACGTCCTGGCGGCCGCGCGGGATCTCTCCAAGACGAGGGCCGAGCGCGCGTCGGCCGAGCTGTCGATTCGCACCGTCCTTCGGCGGCGGCACGCGGATCTCGTCGCTTCCTACGAGCAGGCCGTCACGCTTCGACGCGAGACCCTGCCCGCAGCGGAGAAGACCTTCGCCGGGACGCGAAGCGGCCATTCTCAGGGCTTCCTCCGTGCGCTGGACGTCATGAGCGCCCAGCGAACCCTCTTCGAGCTGCGGGCCCAGTATCTCTCCGTCCTGGCGAGCTACCACCTGGCGCGAGCCGACATCGAACGACTCACGGCGACTTCGTTCGACGATGCCGCAACGGGGGACGTCCCATGAGGCGAATGGCCGTGGTCGCTCTCCTCCTGCTCGTGGTCCCACCCACGGGAGCCCTCGCCTCGGGTGACGACGAGCACGGGGACGAGCCCCAGCATCGGACGAGCTTCCTCGTCGACGACTTCATGCGCCACGGCGTCACCGTCGACACCGCGAGCGCCGGCATCGTGGACGCGGGCATCGAGCTCCCGGCCGAGATCCGTCCGAACGCCGATCGGCTCGCCCACGTCGCGGCGCGCTTCCCAGGGATCGTGCGCCGAGTCGAGAAGCGCGTCGGCGACACGGTCGCGGCCGGCGACGTCCTCGCGGTGATCGAGAGCGACAAGCTCGCTCCGTTCGAGCTCCGAGCCTCCTTCGGCGGGACGGTCATCGACAAGCACGTCGTTCCCGGCGAAGCCGTGAGCCGCGACCGGCCCGCGTTCATCATCGGCGATCTGTCGGACGTCTGGGTCGACATCGCCGTGTACCAGAAGGCCCTGCCCGAGGTTCAGCCGGGCCGGCCAGTGCTGATCTCGACCCCGGATGGCACTCGGGAGGCCCAGAGCACCATCTCCTACATCTCGCCGGTCGTCGACCAGGCGACCCGGACCGCAACGGCGCGCGCCGTCTTGCCGAACGAGCGAGGCGAGTGGCGACCGGGAACGTTCGCGATCGCCGTCGTCGCACTCGGCCGCCAAGCCGAAGTCGTGGTGCCCCTGCGGGCCATCCACACGATGGACGGACGAGACGTCGTATTCGTGGAAGAAGGCGACACCTTCGTCGCTCGCCCCGTGCACGTCGGTCGCGTCGGTCGCACCCGAGCCGAGATCACGAGCGGACTCTCTCCGGGGGAGCGCTTCGCGGACGAGAACGCCTTCCTCGTGAAGGCGGAGCTCGCGAAGGACGCCGACTCGGACCACGCCCACTGAGCGAGCCATGCTCGAGCGCATTCTCCGCATCTCCGTCGAGCGGCGCGGGTTCGTCGTGATCGCGGCCGTCGCAGCCGCCCTGTACGGCGCCTACTCGCTCTCGATCCTTCCGATCGATGCAGTTCCCGACATTACGAATCGCCAGGTCAAGATCAGCGCGCTCGCCCCTTCGCTGACACCCGAGGAGGTCGAAAAGCTCGTCGCGTTTCCCATCGAGACGTCGCTCCGAGGCATCCCCGGACTCGACTACACACGATCTCTCTCGCGCAACGGCTTCGTCCAGGTCACCGCGATCTTTCGCGACTCCGTCGACATCTACTTCGCACGACAGCAGGTCTCGGAGCGACTCGCCGGGATCGCTCGCACGCTGCCCGAGGCCGTCGATCCGGTCCTCGGCCCCATCTCGACGGGCCTGAGCGAGATCTACATGTGGACGGTCGAGTACGCCCACCCCGGTGGGGCCGGTGCCGAGGCCGTTCCCGGTAGACCCGGATGGCAGCCCGACGGCTCGTATCTCACCCCGGAGGGCGAACGACTGCGCACGGCGGTCGAGCTCTCGTCGTACCTGCGAACCGTCCAGGACTGGGTGATCCGCCCGCAGATCTCGACCGTCGCGGGCGTCGCGGGCGTGGATGCCGTCGGGGGCTACATCAAGCAGTACCAGGTCCAACCCGATCCCCACGCCCTGGCGGCGTTCGATCTGACCTTCTTCGATCTGATCCAGGCGCTCGAAGAAGCCAACCGCGCCACCGGCGCCGGGTACGTCGAAAGTCACGGCGAGAGCTTCGTGGTTCGCGCCTCCGACCGCCTCACGCGGGTCGAGGACTTCACGGACGTCGTGGTCGCGGAGCGCGAGGGAGTCCCGATCCGGCTCGTCGACGTTGCGACCGTCGCGATCGGAGGCGAGCTTCGGCGCGGGAGCGCCTCCGAGAATGGAGAGGAGGTCGTCCTCGGCACGGCGCTCATGCGGATCGGCGAGAACAGCCGCACGGTGTCGGCCGCCGTGGCGGAGAAGATGAAGGTGGTCCGCCGCAGCCTTCCGCCCGACATCCGTGCCAAGACGGTGCTCGATCGTTCCCAGCTCGTCGACGCCACCATTCGAACCGTCCGAAACAACCTCGTCGAGGGCGCGCTCCTCGTCATCGTCGTCCTGTTCTTGATGCTCCGAAACCTACGCGCCGCCCTGGTGACGGCCATGGCGATCCCGCTGTCGATGCTCCTGGCCGCGATCGGCATGGTCCAGACGAACACGAGCGGCAACCTGATGAGCCTCGGAGCCATCGACTTCGGCCTCATCGTCGACGGCGCCGTCATCATCGTCGAGAACTGCCTGCGGCGCCTCGGGCAACGTCAAGCAGAACTGGGGCGCGTCCTCACGACCCAAGAGCGCCTCGAAACCGTCTTCGACGCGAGCAAGCAGGTCCGCAGTGCCACGGCGTTCGGCGAGGCCATCATCATCATGGTCTACCTGCCGATCCTCGCGCTGTCCGGGGTCGAGGGGAAGATGTTCCAGCCCATGGCGCTGACGGTGATCTTCGCCCTCACCGCGGCGTTTCTTCTGTCGCTGACGTTCGTGCCGGCCATGGTGGCCCTCGTCGTCACCGGGCGCGTACGCGAGGGAGAGGGACGTCTGCTCGGGGCGGCCAAGCGTGCGTACGAGCCGGTCGTTCGCTTCGCAGTTCGGTTCCGACACGCGGTCGTCCTCACCGCAGCGGTTCTCCTCGCCGCGTCCCTGCTACTGGTGCGTTCGCTCGGACAGGAGTTCGCGCCCACGCTGGCCGAGCTCGACATCCTGGTGCACGCCATCCGGATTCCCAGCACGAGCGTGTCGCAGGCGACATCCATGCAACGCGACCTCGAGCGGCGACTGCGCGAGGTCCCCGAGATCGAGTTCGTCTTCTCCCGCACCGGGACCGGAGAGCTCGGCACCGACCCGATGCCCCCGTACGTCTCCGATACGTTCCTCATGCTGAAACCTCGCAGCGAATGGCCGAATCCGTCGGACACCAAGGCCGACGTACAGGGCCGAGTGCGGGAGCTCCTCGAACGAATTCCCGGCCAGAGCTACGAGTTCACGCAGCCGATCCAGATGCTCTTCAACGAGCTGATCGCCGGCGTACGCGCGGACATCGCGGTCCGCGTCTTCGGCGACGACTTCGGCCGGATGTTGCCGGTCGCCGAAGAGATCGCGACGCTGTTGCGATCGGTCCCCGGCGCCGAGGACACCCGGGTCGAGCAAGTCACGGGCGCCCCTGTCCTGAACATCGAGGTCGACCGGAAGGCGATCGCTCCCTACGGGCTCACGGTGGCGGACGTTCACGAGGTGGTCGCGATCGCCGTCGGAGGGAGGCCCGCTGGTCAGATCTTCCAGGGAGACCGACGATTCGACGTGGTGGTCCGTCTCGGCGAAGCCCTACGCAAAGATCGGAGCGAGCTCGGCGACCTGCCGATCCCACTCTCGCACACCGACGAACCGCCCCTTTCTCTGACGCTCTCCGGCGACGACGTCGAGCGAGCGCCACCCCGCTATCTTCCCCTGTCCGCGGTCGCCTCGGTCCAGATCACCGAGGGGCCGAACCAGATCAGCCGCGAGAACGGAAAGCGGCGAATCGTCGTTCAGACGAACGTGCGGGGACGCGACATCGGCTCGTTCGTTGCAGAAGCCCGCGAGCTCGTCGATGCGAGAGTCGATCTCCCCGCGGGAGTCTGGCTCACCTGGGGCGGGCAGTTCGAGAATCTCGTTCGCGCAAAGCAGCGCCTCCTCGTCGTCGTCCCGCTCTGCTTCTTCGTGATCCTGCTGCTGCTCTACGGGACCTTCGGTTCCCTACGCCCGGCACTCATGGTGTTCACCGGAGTGCCCATGGCGCTCTCCGGGGGCATTCTGAGCCTCTGGCTGCGCGGCATGCCGTTCTCGATCTCGGCAGCCGTGGGATTCATCGCGCTGTCGGGCGTCGCCGTGCTGAACGGGCTCGTCATGATCACCTTCGTGGATCAGCTCCGCAAAGGCGGAATGCCGCGCGACGAGGCCATCCTCCAGGGGGCCGTGACTCGGTTCCGGCCCGTCGTCATGACGGCCCTGGTCGCCTCTCTCGGCTTCCTGCCCATGGCGACGGCGACCGGCACCGGGGCCGAGGTTCAAAGGCCGCTCGCGACGGTCGTGGTGGGCGGCCTCCTGTCGAGCACGCTCCTCACGCTCGTCGTGCTTCCCGCTCTCTACCGCCTGATCGCAGCGCGGGATCTCGACCGCGCCGGAGACTGACCCAGCGGCGGAGTACTACTTGACGACCGCACGCGGTCGAGGCGGCCAGGCTCGACGCTGTCCCACCGCGATCCGCGCGAGCTTCTCCTCTTCGCCGTGGACGTCGGTCGGGCTGTAGTGTCGACGAAGCCAGGTCGTGAGGCCGTCGAGCCCGGGGAAGAGCACGCGCTCGGTGACGTTCGCTTGATCCAGCCTGTCTCGGATCTCCCCCGAAAGGCGAATCTCGACCGGAACCGGCCCAGCTCCGGCTGCGAGGAATCCGAGAACAGCTGGTCCTCCAGCTCGCTCCAGCTGGAGACCCGAACCTCCTCCGTACGACCCCGCATCATGCAAATGATTCTTGCACGACGAGGTGAACGGAATGTGGCGGGGACGCGAAGGTTTGACCAACGACGACCGCCGGCGCACCGTGCCGAAGCGCGGGACGAGGACGAAGCGCTCCCCACCGGCGGGCGGGTGCTGCGTTGATCCGCAGGCGAGGGAGGCTAAGGAAGCCCCATGCACCCCCCGGTCTCCGGTCAGCCCCTGCACACTCGCTCGCTCACGACTCTGATCCGGCTGGCGGACGACGGCCGTTGGCACGTGCGCGGAACCGTGATCGACATCCGGAAGACCGGATTCGCCGCAATGCCGATGAGCCTGCAACCGGCGGGGCTCATCCACGACATGACGATCGACCTCTCGGTCGAGCCCGAGACGCTGCGGATCGACTCGCTCGAGACGCGCCAGCCCGTCGTCGCGATCGAGCCCTCGGCGAGCACCAGGGGCGAGTGCTGCCGTGACCCCGCGAGTGCGTTGCACGGGGTCGTCGGGGAACGGATCGATCCAGGCTTCTCGAAGAAGCTCTCCCTCGTGTTCGGTGGGCCGCGGGGATGCTCGCACCTCTTGGCCCTCTTCTTCTTCATGGCGGCCGGGGTGACCCGCGGCGCCGAGCTGGAACGCGAGCGCTCGGGCGTGCGCGGCCGCGACCGGGCGATCGGCGAGGTGATCTTCCATCGCAGCCTGGCGCTGGACGGTGTCCTCGGTGCGACCGGCGACGTCGAGCTCGCCGTCGAAGTCGGCGACTACCTTCTCTCTCCCGAGCGTCTCACCGGACGCCCCCTCGATCGGCTCGAGTACGAGCACGACATTCGCATCCATGGCGTGGTGCGCCCGAGCGACCAGGTGCTTCTATCGCTTCGCGCGGCGGAACGGACACGCGACCACGAGTCCCTCCCGGCCGCCGGGTGGCAGGAGCGGCCGGGCTGGGGAGTCGATCTCACGGGCACGCCTCTGCTGTCCGGCTTCGCGGCGCGGGTGCTCCGGCTCGACGGCGCACCGCCCCACCCGCGCCTCCTGATCGATGCGCTCCTTCAGCTCGCCCCTGGGCACTTCCAGGTGCTCGCCGCGTTCGCAGACCAATGGGCGGCGAACCCCACGGGCGGTGAGGCGGACGGCGACGGCGCCTCCGCGGTCGGCATGCGTGCGAACTGTTACATGTGGCGACCCGACGGAGCGCTCGGACCTCTGTAGGCACCCCGTCGGGAAAGAGGGGCGCGCCGGGCGCGGCAAGCGGCGCGCCTTTGCGAGGACCCCGGGCGTCCCCCGTCCCCGAGGCCCGGCGAAGGGCCGTCCGCAGGATCCGTATGCTATCGGACCTCGATGTCTTCCCGTCGCGCGAATCTCGCTCTGCTGGTGCTCTCCGCGGTCGTGGCTCTCCTCGCGGTCGCGCGACGACACGACGCCCTCGCGGACGAGGCGCCCGGGGGCGAGATCGATCTCGAGCTCGCCCCCGACTTCCGGCTCGACGACGGCCGCGACCTCCGGACGATCGCCGACGCCTCCTCGCGACGCCTCCTCACGCCGGTGACGGGACGCGGCGGCCGCTTCGGAAAGGCGCAGCAGACGCGCTACTGCCGGCTCAGGCGGGGCTCCGATCAGGTGCAGTGGACGGTCAACGATCTCGAGACGGGGGAGATCCTCTCTCGAAGCGCGAATGCCGACCAGCTGTTCTTCGGCGCGTCCACGTCGAAGATCTTCGTGGGCGCGGCCTTTCTGGATTCTCGCCAGGGCCGAATCACCCCCCAGGACCTCGGGCTGCTCGTCCAGATGATCGCGGTCTCGAGCAACGGGGCGTGGCTCACGCTGCAGAAGCGCACCGGCGACGACGGCACCGCCGACGCGGGCCGCGCCGCGGTTCAGGCCTTCACCCGCCGGATGGGGTACCCGACGATCCAGGGCTTTCAGGGTTGGATGCGGCGCCCCGACGGCTCGCGCGTCCACGGAAACGAGCTCAACTCGATCGAGGTCGCGCAGTTCCTTCGCGACACGTACGAGCGGAAGTACCCGGGCGCCGACGTGCTCTGGAAAGTCATGCAAACGACCCGGACGGGCGGCTCGAAGATCGACAAGTACACGCCGAACGACGTCTACATCCTGGGCAAGACGGGAACGTATAGCGGCTCCAACGAGAGCCCGGGCACGGTGAAGCTGCGCACCATTCGCGCTCGCAACCACGCTGCCGCCGTGAGAGTCCGTGGGCGCTACTACGGCGTGACGGTTCTCACGAACACGGGCAACAACGAAGACGTGGCCGTCCTCGCGGGCGGGCTGATGCGCGAGTTCCTCGGCGTGCGGCCGAGCGTTCCGTGCACGTAGCTGCGGCTCTCACCGGGGCACGCGATCGCGAGAAGCCCGAACGCCTTCGGAGACGAGAGCTTCGAGCACCTCCGCGCTCGCTTCCTCCAAAGGCGCACACGACGCCAGCACCGTGCGCGCCTCGCCATCCGCCCCCGCGGCGAGAGCGCGCCACGTCGCCGCACCGAGCCGTTCCCCGGCGGCCTGAATCCGCAGCTGGTCGGAAAGCGGGCGCCCTTCGAACAGAGAGGCGTACGCATCCTCCGCCTCCGGATGGGCCGCAAAGAACTCGGTCTGGATCTCCACCGCGTCCGCCGATAGGCCCTCGACCCGCGAGGCGATCTCTTCCTCTCGCTCCGCGCACTCGAGCAGGCGATCGCGGTGATCGGGGCGCGTCGCCATCGACGCCCAGGCGCGGTAGCGTCGTGCCGCAAGCCGCTCGGCGTACGCGACGACGAACGGGCGATGTTCTTCGGGCGCTTCAGCGATGATGGGACCGATGGCGGCGCCCAGATCGGGCAACTCTTGCGTAGGAGCCATGCCGTCGAATCCCTACTCTCCGGCGGGAGCACGAGCGAGCCGTTTCGACGCCCGGCGAACCCGACCGCTCGGCACGGGTCTCATCGCGTCCGGCAGACGAGCCGGCCCGGCTTCAGCCGGCAGTCGTCCTCGAAGGAGACCCGTGCGCATTGCCCGGTCTCGGCCGTCGGCGGATCGAGGCTCACCGTGGCGGCCCAGGGGAGGTCGGCGGGGGAAACCGTGTACGTCCCGCCGCGAGCCCGCACCCGGACCCGAACCGACCCGTCTCCACGGTGAGACAGATCGTGCACCAGAACGTCGTACACGCCGCCCGGAGCGTCGGCGTTCCGGTTCGTGTATCGCCACCCGGACCTCGACCGGAGCCGCTTCCACCCTTCCTTCCGGCCGGCGTCGTAGGCGCCGCCCGGGATCGACACGTCGACGACGCGCTCCCCGAGCGCGTTCTCGACGACGAAGCCGACCCCGGTCTCGACCGGGTCCAGCTCGGGGACGAGCGGCCCCGCGAGCGCGAGACGTGCCCGGTACGTCAACCGGTCGTCTCCGCGACTGCCTCCGAGCCGACGCACGATCAGGCGCACCTTCGACACGACCGCCCCGGTCTCGCACACGGTCGGACACGGGCCGAGAGGCTCCGGATGCGGAAGCGGCGGCTGCTCGACGTCGGGCGGCACGCCCCCTGGTGCCGGCACGACCCCCGTCGTCATCACGAAGGGCCCACGCGCCGCGGGAACGCCCTCGCAGAGGCCGACGGGGCGGCCGAAGCTCCCGTTGTCCTCGAACTCCGTCCCGACATGGTCGTGGATCCAGCGATACGGATTCCTGCTCCCGGCGATCTCCGCGCGATTCTCCGCAATCCGCGCATCGAGAACCGGCAGCCCGAGGATGGAGGTACGGATCGGCGTCCCCACGAGCACGGCGACGTGGCGCGGATCGTCGCTCACGAATCGGTTGCCCTCGACCGTCGCTCGATCGTCCTCGATCCGGACACCGTACACCGTGTCGTGGAACTCGTTCCCGCGCACGACGTTGTCGTCCGCGTGGTCCAGGACGTACCCCGGCGCGTACGGAACATCCGTGCAGTTCATCGGCGACGTGTTCTCGCCCATCCTCGACGCGATCCAGACCCCGTTCTCTTCTCCCTCGAAGCCGTTTCCT
>JAUIFY010000149.1 GCA_030430245.1 bacterium
GGGCGCGCCGCAGGTACGGATCAACATCCTGCAGTGGTCGAGCGACCCCCGCCGCCGGTTCGCCTACATGAGCATCGATGGGGATCCGGCGATGACCCAGGTCCGCGAGGGGGAGAGCTACCAGGGGCTGACGGTGAAGCGGATCTTTCCGGAGCAGGTCGAGTTCGCCCACCAGGGCTCGATCTTCGTGCTCCGCGCCAACTGAGGTGCGCCCGGGGGCGGGGCCAAGGCCGCGCGTCCCCGACGCGGGGCGCGGGGATGCGGGACCGAGTCCGAGGCTCGTTCGGGGCTTGACTCGGCCCGACCGATCGGAATACTCATTCCGACCGATCGGTCGGTTGGTCGACCGCGAGACGCACGATGACGATCGCCCCCCTGAAGAACGAGCCTTCGTCCCGCGACCGGATCCTGGACGTCGCCGAAGAGCTCTTCGCGCGCCGGGGCTACTCCGGCGTCGGCATGAAGGAGGTCGCCGACGGGGTGGGGCTGGGGAAGTCGTCGGTCTTCCACCACTTCAAGAGCAAGGCCGAGCTCTACGCGGCCGTCTGCATCCGGATCCTCGCGAGGATCGAAGATCGGTTCGTCCGGTCTCTCGCCGCGGGGGGAACGCCGGCCGTGCGGCTCGATCGCTGCGTCGGCGACCTTCTCGACGTGCTCGCCGAGCACCCGACCCATGCGCGTCTCCTGCTGCGGTCGATGTTCGAGGACGACGACCTTCCCGACGACGGTCCGGAGGGGCGCGCGGTGTACGAAGCGGTCGGTGGCATCCTCGAGCCGTTCTCGTCGTTGCTGAAGGAAGGGATGAGCGCGGGCGAGTTCCGGCTCGCGAGCGTCTCTCACGTCATGCTGCTGTTGATCGGGCCGATCGTGTTCCCGTTCGCCTCGGGCGAGTTCGGGCAGCAGGTTTTGGGAAAGGACGTATTCGATGCCGCGCAGGTGCGCCGGCTGAAGTCCGAGCTTCTGGATTTGGTGCGCGTGGGGCTTCACGCGCCGAGCGCTGAGTGAAGGGAAGGGGAACGACCATGGAAAAGCTTCTCGAAGACTACCGCAGCCGGATCGGCGACTTCGAGGTCATCGAGATCGACGAAGATCGTATCGCAAAGCTCCGCGCCCAGCTCGACGTGGAGGCACCCCTCGACCTCCACTGGACGTGGAATTACGGCAACGAGGTCGAGGAGCTGGCGGCGCTCTACGAGCGCGGGAAGAAGGGCCAGTGGAACGCCGAGACCGACGTCGACTGGGGAGAGGACCTTCCGCTCGACGAGTGGTTCATGCCGCGCGAGGGCGTTCTCATGCTCCCGTCGATTCTCACCCTCATGGGCGCGGATGAAGAGACGTGCCGCGCGGCTGCGGCCGACGAGTTCGCCTTCACGATCTCGCAGCTCCTGCACGGCGAGCAGGCCGCGCTCCAGATTTGCGGCCAGCTGACGAACGCCTGCCCCACGATGGACGCGAAGTTCTACGCCGCCTCGCAGGTGGCCGACGAGGCGCGCCACGTTGAAGTCTTCGCGAAGCTCCTGCAGCGGAAGTTCGGCACGATCTACCCGATCGGCGGAACTCTGAAGATCCTGCTCGACAAGCTGCTCCAGGCTCCGACCTGGAAGACGAAGACTCTCGGCATGCAGACCCTCTTCGAGGGCGTCGCGGTGGGCATCCTCGACATCATGCAGAAAGGCTCCACCAATCCGCTCGTCAGCGACGTCATCCGTCGCGTCAAGCAGGACGAAGCGCGCCATGCCGCGTTCGGAATCCTCACGATGCGCCGCACCGTGAAGGAGGCGACGGAGGAGGAGATGGCGGAGATGGAGGACTTCGCGTTCGGCATCCTCGAGGCTCTCAATGCGAACCAGCAGCTCGACATGCTGAACGTGCTGGGACCGAAGTACGGCCTCGAGCCGCGCCAGGTCGTCCAGATGGCCGTCGGGTTGCCGAACTTCGCAGAGATCAACAGCGAGCTGTTCATGCACACCGTGGTGCCGAACCTCGCGCGGCTCGGTCTCATCACGGAGCGGACCGAGTCCAAGTACCGAGAGGTCGGCATGATGCACGGCGACCGGTTCGGAAGCGGCATCGACGCGGACGTCCAAGCCAGCATGCACTGAGAGTCTCGGGCGGCGGCGCAGGCGAATTGCGAGCGTCGTCGCCCGACCGGTATCGTCCAGGGCGTGAAGGAAGCCCCTCTCAAGATCGGCACGGTGGAGATCGCGCCGGCCCTGGTGCTCGCGCCGATGTCGGGCGTGACCGACATGCCCTTCCGCCGCCTGGTGCGCGAGTGCAGCGGTGAAGCGGTGGGCCTCGTCGTGAGCGAGTTCATCTCGATCGAGGGGCTCACGCGGAACGATCTCAAGACGCACCGCATGCTCCGCTACCATCCGGGCGAGCATCCGATCTCGATCCAGATCTTCGGCTCGGACATCGACCGGATGGCCGAAGCCGCGGCTCTCGTCCAGGCCACCGGCGTGGACCTGGTCGACATCAACTGCGGCTGCCCCGCGCCGAAGGTCGTCAAGAAGGGCGGCGGCGCCGAGCTGATGCGCCGCGTGTCGCACCTGGAACGCATCCTGCGCCAGGTGCGTCGCGAGCTGTCGATCCCCCTGACGTTGAAGATCCGCGCGGGCTGGGACGACGACTCGGTGAATTGCGTCGAGGTGGCACGCATGGCGGAGGCGGTCGGCGTCGACATGGTTGCGGTCCACGGGCGCACGCGCGTCCAGCTCTACCACGGAGCCTCGGACTGGGACCTGATCGGCGAGGTCAAGCGCGCCGTCGACATTCCCGTGATGGGAAGCGGCGACGTCGTCTCGGTTCCGACGGCTCGCGAGCGTCTGAAGCGCTCCGGTGCCGACGGGCTCCTGATCGGTCGCGGCGCGATGGAGAACCCGTGGTTGTTCCGCCAGATCGTGGCGGACCGCGCTGGTGAGACGATCGCGCCTCCGGACGTGCGCCAGCGCCTGGGAGCGCTGCGGCGCTATCGCGAGCTTCTCGACGAGGCGTACCCCGCGAAGGTGACGGCCGCGCGGCTTCGCGGAATGACGTGCCGGACCGTGAAGGGCTTCCCGGGAAGCGCCCATCTCCGCGAGGCGGTCACCCACACGCGAACCGCGGACGAGCTGATCGAGGTGCTCGACCGCTTCGAGCGACACCCGCACGTCGTCCGAACCGAGTCGCGCGGCGCGGCCGCGTGACCGACGGGGGTGCGGGCTCCTGCGAAGCGCGTCCCGCGCCCGATGGAGGCCCGAAAAACGGGCGGATTCCGCCGGGCGCCTACGACCGGGAATTCGGGGCTTTTTTTCGACCGCGGGCCTCTGGTACCATTCCGGTTTCCGCTCCGGCGGATCGAGGGGTCGCGAACGGAGGTACGGTCGATGCGGCCCGATGGCAAAGAAGGAGAGAGCGAACCTTGGGCATTGCAGAACGACAGACCGAAAAGATCCGATCCGATGGCTTCATCGCCGCGCTCGACCAGAGTGGCGGCAGCACGCCGAAGGCTCTGCGACTCTATGGCATCGAGGAGAACGAGTACTCCGGCGATGACCAGATGTTCGACAAGATCCACGAGATGCGCACGCGCATCGTGACGAGCCCCGCGTTCAACGGCGACCGCGTCGTCGGCGCCATCCTCTTCGAGGGGACGATGGACCGTGAGATCGGCGGCAAGCCGAGCGCGCAGTTCGTGTGGGAAGACAAGAACGTCGTTCCGTTCCTGAAGATCGACAAGGGCCTGCAGGACGAGGCCGACGGCGTGCAGCGGATGAAGCCGATTCCCGGCCTGCAGGAGACACTCGCGCGAGCGAAGGACAAAGGCATCTTCGGCACGAAGATGCGGTCGGTGATCAAGCTCGCCAACCCGGCGGGCATCAAGGCGATCGTCGACCAGCAGTTCGAGATCGGGAACCAGATCCTCGCGGCCGGGCTGATGCCGATCCTGGAGCCCGAGGTCGACATCAAGTCGCCGGAGAAGGCGGAGGCCGAGGCCCTGCTCAAGCAGAACATCCTCGAGCATCTCGGCAAGCTCCCCGCGGGCAAGCAGATCATGCTCAAGCTGACGCTGCCCGAGGATTCGGGCTTCTACGACGAGATCGTGAAGCACCCCGGCGTGGTGCGGGTCGTGGCGCTGTCGGGCGGCTACAGCCGAGAGGAGGCGAACCGGCGCCTCGCGAGCTGCAAGGGCATCATCGCGAGCTTCTCTCGCGCGCTGACCGAGGGGCTCTCCGCCCAGCAGAGCGACGCCGAGTTCAACTCGACGCTCGACGGCACGATCCAGAGCATCTTCGAAGCGTCGAAGACCTGATTCGCCTCGAGCGTTCGATGCAGAAGGCCCGCCCCGGCTCGTCCGGCGCGGGCCTTTCTCGTTTCCCGAGCGCCTCCGTCGGCGCGGATCCGCTCGTGGCGGCCGGTGCCGAACTCCGTCGATGCGCTCGTGGCGATCGGCCGCCTCAGTCGACGCGCTTGTAGCGGCCGGTGCCGATCTTGCGGGCCTTCTTCGCTTTCACCCAGCGGTTGATGGCGGGGTAGACCTGCTTGCGTCCCTTCGAGCGGGCGCCCGGCTGCTTCAGCACGTCGTCGACCGTGAACGTCGCCGGCACCGACGCGAGGACGGCGTCCCAATCCACGCGGCCGCGGGAGGACGCCTTCTTCCGGGTCGTCGCCTTCGCCGGCTTCTTCTTCGCCGGAGCCTTCTTCTTCTTCGCGGTGCTCTTGCGCTTCGCGGACGACTTCTTCTTGGTCGCCTGCTTCTTCTTTGGCCGGGGCGTCGCGAGACCGGGTGCGAACGAGCTCGTGAGCGCATCGCGCCACAGCCGGGCCTGCTCCAGCAGCTTCTCGAGCTCGGCTTCGCGTTTGCGAATCTCCGAGGTGAGGATCGCGAGCGTGCGCTCGGCCTGCTCTCGTACCTGCGTCAGGAAGTCTTTGCTCTGTCGTGCCATCGGAGGCCCTCCCTTCAGGGACGAGCAGCATACGCAGCGGGGCCGTGGCGTTGCAAATCGTTGGCGCGACTCGGGAAGTTGTCGCCGCGGGCAAATCTCCGCGTTGGACGTACCGCTCGTTGTCGCCCCGCGCATGCCGAAGTCTTGTCGCGGTGCCGCCACGGCGGCTAGATCGGCTCTACCTCGTCGCACCGTCTTCCCTCGCGGTGCCGGATTCCTCGGGCACGTGCGCTCTCGCGAGTGCCGCGTGTCGGATAGCAGCGCGGGTCTCATGGCCCGCGCAGGGTGGTGTGATGATGAAGCGGATCTGGAACGAAGGAACGCGGGGTATCGGGCGCATCGTCGCGGTCGTGGCTCTCGGCCTGGCTCTGTCGGCGGGTGCGTTGGCGGCTCGGGCGGAATCGCGCGTGGATCTCAACGCCGCGACGATCGAGGAGCTGACCTCCCTGCCGGGCATCGGTCCGGCGAAGGCGAGGGCGATCGTGGATCGACGCGAAGAAGCCCCCTTCGAGTCGACCGACGAGCTGACCGAGGTCCCGGGGATCGGCTCGGCCTTGCTCGAGAAGCTCCGCGATCGGGTCGAGGTCGGCGAGACCGAAGATCGGCAGGCGCGTCGCTCGAAGCGGCCGCGCTGATTCTCGGCGGGCGGGGCGGTCGGCGTGCTGGGTTGGCGCCGGCCGCCCGTGCGGTCTCAGCCTACGCGGAGGCCCGTCGCTCGGCCTCGGCCTTGAACTCGAGGACCGAGTCGCGCAGGGCCTGACGCTCCGCCATGCGGCGGATCGGGCCGGGGACCCAGAACCCGATGTCGATCTCCTGCCGGCACGTCGCACGTACGCCATCTCCCGAGGGCTCGAGATCGTACGATCCCTCGACGCCGGCGACGTCGCCGCCGATCAGGGTCCACGAGATCCTGCGCGGGAGGTCGAACGTATACGCGAGCGTGTAGCGGATGGTTCGGATCCGCATGTCGAGTGCGAACGCGACGTGCTCGCCCCGTCCGTCTTCGTCTCGACGCAGCACCGTCGCTTCGAGGATGGGGGAGCTCCACTCGGGGTAGCGCTCGAAGTCGAGCAGGACGCCGATGCAGGTGTCGACGTCCGCGTCGATGATCACGTCGTAGCTCTGGAGCGCTTCCGCCATCGCTGGGAATGGGACGACGACCGGAGCCCGATGTCAAGACGCGGGCGTGGGGCCGACATCGTCTTGTCCGGGCAGGGCGCGGCGGGTAAGCTCGCTGGCTACCATGAAAAAAGTCCGCACCGTCGAATGGAAGAACGGCCGCGTCGTGATGCTCGACCAGCGACTTCTCCCGAATCGCGAGGTCTATCGCATCTACAAGGATCCGAAGGACGTGATCGCGGCGATCCGGGACCTCGTCGTTCGAGGTGCGCCGGCCATTGGGGTGTCGGCCGCGATGGGGCTCGCCCTCGGCGCACAGAAGCTGCCGAAGGACCGCTTCGCGAAGGAGTTCGAGAAGCTCTGCCGGGCGTTCGCGGCGGCCCGTCCGACCGCGGTGAATCTCTTCTGGGCGATCGAGCGCATGCGCCGCCTCGTCGAGGCGAACGGCCAGCTCTCCGTCGAGACCTTGCGGAAGATGCTCGAGGCGGAAGCGATCGCGATCTATCGAGAGGACCTCGATGCGAACCGACGGTTGAGCGAGTTCGGCGCGGAGCTCCTGCCCTCGAAGGGGACGGTCCTCACGCACTGCAACGCCGGAGGCCTGGCGACGGCGGGCATCGGCACCGCTCTCGGCGTGATTCTCGCCGCCCGCGACGCGGGGAAGAAGCTCTCGGTGTTCGCCGACGAGACGCGTCCCGTACTGCAGGGGGCGAGGCTGACGGCGTGGGAGCTCAAGAAGGCGCGCGCGCCGGTGACGGTGATCACCGACAACATGGCCGGCCACTTCATGCAGCAGGGGATGATCGACGCGGTGGTCGTGGGCACGGATCGCACCGCGGCCAACGGCGACGTCGCCAACAAGATCGGCACGTACGCCGTGGCCGTGCTGGCCGCGCGCCATGGGATTCCGTTCTACGTCGCGGCGCCGACCACCTCGATCGATCTGAACTGTCCGGACGGCTCGAAGATCCCGATCGAGGAACGCGCGGCGGACGAGGTCAGCCATTTTCACGGGAAGCCCAGCACGCCCAAGGGGGTGAAGGTGGCGAATCCGGCCTTCGACGTCACGCCGGCGAAGCTCGTGACCGCGATCATCACCGAGAACGGCGTGGCAAAGGGCGGCTACAAGCGGAATCTCGCGAAGCTGGTGCGCGCGTCGGGACCGGTCGCACCGGCGGCGCCCCGCAAGCGTACCAAGGCGCGATGACGTAGCGGTCCGTCGTTGCGGGACGTGCGGAATGGCAGACTGGGAATCCAGTATTCCATGAGGGGTTTCCCTAATCGTCAGGCATGAAATCGGTTGTGTTCGTGCGGGGCGTCTGCGACCGTTCGCTGCATGGCCGTGGTCGTCACGGGCATGGGTTGCGTCACTCCGATCGGAATCGGACTCCCTGCCTTCTCCGAATCGCTGCGCGCCGGTACGTCGGGTACGGGTGAAGTGACCCGCTTCGACCCGCGCGCGTACAAGTCGCGGGTCGCGGCCGAGGTGAAGGATTTTCGCCCAGCCGACTTTCTCGGCATGCGTGAGGTGCGGGCCTTACCTCGGGTGTCTCAGCTCGCCGTCGCCGCCGCGCGCATGGCCCTCGACGATGCGCGCCTGCGGGAGTGGAAGGACGCCGGGCGCGTCGGGCTGCTCCTCGGCAGCAGCGGTGGCCCCGTGGCCTATCAATTCGAGCAGGCGATGATCTTTCTCGAGCGCGGCTTGCGCCGGATGAACCCGATGTTTCCGGCCTACGGGCACAGCGGCTCGATTGCTTCGGAGTGCGCCATTCAGTTCGGGGTCAAGGGTCCCGTCCTGACCGTCTCGAGCGCGTGCACTTCGAGTGCGGACGCGATCGGCCTCGCGATCGGCCTTCTCGAGGGGCGGATGGTCGACATCGTGCTCGCGGGTGGGACGGACGCGCCGGTCGAGCCCATTCTCTTCGGTTCGTTCGATCGGATCGGCGCGATCGCACGGGGCTTCAACGACGTGCCCGAGACGGCCTCGCGGCCCTTCTCGCGCGATCGCGATGGGTTCGTCCTGGCGGAGGGTGCGGCGGTGTTCGTACTCGAGCGCCGCGACGCCGCGCTGGAGCGAGGGGCTCGGATCCGGGCAGAAATCGCCGGCTATGGCGCGACGTGTGATGCGGACAATCATCTGACCCAGGAGGCCAGCGGCGCCGAAGCGGCGCGTGCCTTGCGGCAGGCCTTGGACCAGGCGGGGGTCGAGCCCCACGAGATCGACTACGTGAACGCACACGGGACCGCGACGAGGCAGAACGATCCGTTCGAAACGCGTGTCATGCATCAGGTGTTCGGAGACGTCGCCCGGTCGATTCCCGTCAGCTCATCCAAGTCCATGTTCGGACACGCGCTCGGAGCCTGCGGCGCACTCGAGCTCGGCGCGACCATCCTCGGCATGGAGGAGGGGTTCGTCCCGCCGACGCTGAACCTGGACGAGCCCGATCCGGACTGCGACCTCGACTACGTGGCGCACAAGGCGCGTCCGGCGCGGGTCGACGTCGCGCTATCCACGAGCTTCGGATTTGGTTCGCGCAACGCGGCGCTGGTCGTCCGGAAGGATCATGATGTCGCAGCGTGAGGCCACCGAAGCCGTCGTTCGAGCGCTCTCCGTCGAGCTCGAGGTGCCGACGGCCGAGATTCTCGCGGCTACGTCGCTCCGCGGGGACGTCGGCCTCGATTCGATGTCGATCGCCAACGTCGTCTTCTCCCTCGAAGAGGAGTTCGACTGCGAGCTCGATCTGGAGGGTACGAAGCGCCTCGACACCGTCGACGACATCGCGCGTTTGCTCGGGGCCGCGCTCGGCGAGGCCTCCAGCTGACGGATCCGAATCCGCTCGTCCGCGCCGCGGCGCGCGCGGCCCACGCCTACGTTCGCTCGGTGGCGACGTCCGTGGGCCTGGTGGGGCACGATGGCCTGGCTCGGGCGTGGAACGAGATCCAGGCGACCACGCGTGGGAGGCGGCGGATCGTCTACTACTGGACTGAGGCCGACGTGCCGTTGATTGTATATGAGCGGCTGGAGGGCGGCGCGCTGGGCGAGGACCTGACATTCGTACACGACCGGACCATCGGCGGGCGGCTTGCGCGCGAGCTGCTCGAGCGCGAGGGGCGAAGGGTCTTCGAGCTGCGGCACGCGCATCCCGGGCGCCTGGCCCGCGACGTCGGGGACCTCGCGCGGTCGAGCTGGGATTTCGGGATCGCCGTCGACGGGCGTGGGCCGTACGGCCGGGTTCATCCCGGGGTCGCACGGATCGCCGCGCAGTGCGAAGCGGTCGTCGTCCCGCTGGGGGTCTCGTGGCGTCGTTCCCTCTCCGTACGGCTGTCGGGGCCGTTGCGGCTGCCTCGACAAGGCGCCACGATCTCGGTGAAGCTCGGGGCGCCCCTGGACGCACGGACGGAGGCCCAGCTCGACCGGGGCATGCAGCGCAACCTGGATCGCGCGTGCGCGGAGGCGCGCACGGCGTTGGCCGAGCCCGGACGGTGAGCTCGCCGAATCTCGAGGTTCGCCGTCGGCTCTTCGTCGAGGGCCTCCTGGTCCGCGTCGCGCTGGCCGGGACGTTCGCCTTCGTGGCGATCGTGTTCCGCGAGTTCGGGGTGCTTCCCGCCGCGAGCGCGCGGCCGGCCCTCTTCATCCTGGTCGGGTTGGCGCTCGTGAACGTGGCGTACTGGTACGTCGGGCGATCGCGCTCCTTCCCCCTGTCCGACTTCAGCGTCCACTGGCTCGTGGACATCGTCTTCCTCACGATTCTCATCCACTACATCGGCGGCGCCGACGCGCCGTACGCGACGATCATCTACTACGTGCTCGTCTTGTTCGCGGCGGTGAGCGAGTCGCGCCGCGTGGCGGTCAGGCTCGCGGTCGCCTCGATGCTCGCGTTCGGCGCGCTCGTCGCGTTGGAGGACTCCGGAGCGCTCTCGCCGGTCCGGGTCTGGGACCATCATCTCTCCACGAGCGCCCAGCTTCTCGCGTTCGGTGTGAGCGGTGCGTTCATCCTGGCGCTCGCGTTCGTCGGAGGCACGCTCGCGGACCAACTGAAGCAGAGCAACGCGGAGCTTCGTGCCGCCTCGCTGGCCCTGGAGGAGCACAACCGCGAACTCGAGCGCCGTGTCGCGGAGCGCACCGCGGAGCTCGCGGCGGCGACGCAGGAGATCGGCGATCTCGTGCACATCGTCTCGCACGATCTGAAGAACGTGGCGGTCGGGGCGACCGAGACCGCTCGTCAGCTCGCGTCTCGCGAGGAGGGGCGCCTTTCGGACCGAGGGAAGGAGTACACGCGGCACCTGCTCGAGGATACGCGCGCACTCTCGCGGATGCTCGAAGACCTCTTGAAGCTCTTTCGCGCGACCGATCCGGGGGCTTCGGATCGGGAGTGGGTCGACGTGAACGAGGTCGTTCGCGGCGTCGTGCGGCGGCTCGAGCCGCACCTCGAACGGCGAAACATCGCTCTCGAGGTCGGGCCCCTTCCCAGGGTTTTTGCCGAGCCC
This sequence comes from bacterium, assembly GCA_030430245.1. GTDB lineage: Bacteria > Desulfobacterota > Binatia > UBA12015 > UBA12015 > VGTG01. Next base: position 10,533 of record JAUIFY010000149.1, read on the forward strand.
GGAAAGATCAGGCATATCTTCGACAATCTGATCGACAACGCCTGCAAGTACGTCGGAGACGCCGAGGCGCCTCGGGTGGAGGTCGGTGGTAGAACTCGGGGTGGGGAGGTCGAGTACTTCGTGCGCGACAACGGAATCGGGATCAGCGAGCGGCAGCGGGACCGGGTGTTTCAGCTGTATCACCGCGTGCCGCTCGCGGGGGTCAATGGTGGGGCGCCCGACGGGCACGGAGTGGGCCTCGCCATCGTGAAGCGGATCGTCGAGCGCTACGGCGGTCGGATCGACCTGGAGAGCGAGGTGGGGCGGGGCAGTACCTTCCGGGTCCATCTCCCGCTCGGCGCTGAGGGCGCGGCATGAGTGTCTCGGAGGCCACCCCGCCACGGGTGCTCATCGTGGAGGACAACCCCCGACACGCGGGCCTGATGCGGGACGAGATCGAGGCCGAGATCACCGGGGTGTGGATCGCGCTCGCCGCAAGCGTCGCGCAGGCTCGCGAGGCTCTGGCCGACGGCCGCTTCGACCTCTGCGTCCTGGACTTCCAGCTCCCCGACGGCGACGGGCTCGAGATCCTTCGCCACATCCGGGAGGAGGGGCGCGACGAGGCCGTCGTGCTCGTGACGACCAGCACCTCGCCCGAGATCGCCGTCGAGGCGATGAAGATCGGTGCGGAGGACTACATCGTCAAGGAGGAGGGCTACGTCACGATCCTCCCCTTCGTGGTCCGCGAGGTGCTCGACCGCGTCGGCATGCGGAAGGCTCATGCCGCGCTCGAGAGGCGGCTCGCGCGGGCCGAGCATCTGGCCTCGCTGAACACGCTGATGGCCGGGATCGCGCACAATCTGAACAACCCGCTGACCACCGTGCGCACGTTCCTCGAGCTGCTTCCGGAGCGCTACGAGACCGACGCCGAGTTCCGGACGGACTACTACGCGCTGGTGCTGACCGAGCTGAAGCGCATCCGGGCTCTCATCCAGAGCATGATGCAGGCGGTGGCGGTCCCGCTGGAGGGGACCGACGAGCCATGGCCGATGCCGCAGCTTCTTCGCGAGCTCGAGGTGTACGTGCAGGGAAGCGCCACCGAGAGGCAGATCACCTACGCGACCGAAGTCTCCGACGACCTGCCGGACGTGCTCGCGGGCCGTGAGGCGGTGAAGCAGGCGCTCGTCATTCTTCTCGACAACGCCATCGCCTTCTCGCCGGAGGGCAGCACCGTTCGGGTGGGTGTCACCTCCGAGCGTGAGCCCGGCGGAGGCGTCCAGGTGCGCGTGGCCGTCGCCGACGAGGGCCCGGGTGTGGCTCCGGAGGATCGCGAGAAGATCTTCGAGCCGTTCTTCTCGACGCGGGGCGGCGGACTCGGGATTGGGCTGTTCGTCGCGCAATGCGTGGCGCGCGCCCACGGCGGTTCGCTGGTCGTCGCCGACAACGAGCCGCGCGGGACGATCTTCACGCTGTCGCTGCCGGCGGGCTGAATCGCTCCGGTCCGACGGTCGACGAGCCCTCTAGAAGAAGACCCCGCGGCGGTCGCGCAGCCCCCGCTCCATGAGGTCCATCATCGCGCCGCGGACCTCGCCCACCATGCGCTCGACGATCGTGTCCTCGTCGTGAGGGTTGCCGGTGAAGCGTAGCGGGGCGCCGAACGAGATGTGGTACTTGACCGGAAGCGGCAGGAGGCCGAGCGGACCGAGGAAGGGAAACGTCGGGGTGATCGGGAAGGCCGGCGCGCCGATGAGCCTCGCCAGAGGCGCGAGGTTGGCGAGCGCGGGCGCTTGCTCCTCGCTGCCGACGATGACGGCCGGCAGGATCGGTGTGTCCGTCGCGAGCGCGAGGCGCATGAAACCGAGTCCGAAGCGCTGGAGCTCGTAGCGCTTGTCCCAGGTCTTGTTCAGGCCGCGGACGCCTTCGGGGAAGGCGATGACGGCCTCGTCGCGGCGCAGGAGGTCCTCGCAATTCTGCTTCGTGCCGACGACCGCACCGACCCGGCACCCCATCGTTCCGATGAACGGGAGGGTCGGCATCCAGTACTCGGCCATGGCCCGGAGGAGCCTCGGGGGCTCGACGTCGAGAATCGAGCCCGCGATGAGCATCGCTCCGTCGGCGGGGAGCTGGCCGGCATGGTTCGCGATGACCAGGACCCGTCCGGCGGGGAAGTTGTGGCCGCCGTCGAGCTCGACGCGGAAGTAGTGGCGGTACAGAAGCGCGAGGAGGCGAAGCGGATTTCGAAACGCGGCGGGGCTGAAGCCCCACGGGTCGTAGCCGAACTCACCGACGCGCGACGGGAGGCGCGCCAGCTTCGCATCGATCTCCCGGTCGATGTCGGAGAAGACGCCGGGCGCGAGGCGGCCAGCGAGGTCGAGGAGCCACGAGATCGCGGCTTCGCCCGCCGACGCGTCCGCCGGGAGCCGGGTCGCATCGACCGTTCTCAGGCGGCGCTGCGCTCGCGCTCCGTCCGGAAGCGCTCGAAGATGTCTCGCAGGCTCCATCGCGGCTCGAACCCCGTCGCGGCACGAAACCGCTCGTCACTCACGGTGCATGGAAACTTGATGAAATCAATCGCTCCCGGCGGCACGGGGTAGAGTCCGAAGCCGAACAGGCGGCGCACGATGGGACGGAGAGCGACCTCGGGAAGCGGCACCTGTGTGCCGCCGACCTGCTCGATCGCCACGTGGAGCGGAACGGCACCCGGCCCCGCGACGTTGAAGATGCCGCGCAGCTTGCGCTCCACGGAGAGCAAGATTGCCCGGGCGAGGTCTTCCTCGTGCAGGAACTGCATCATCGGGTCGAACCCGAGGATCGTGGGGACGTAGCTCTGTTTGAGATAGCCGCCGATCGCGCTGTGGACCGAGTCACCCAGCGTGTTGACCGGTCTGAGGATCGCGGTCCGGACCTCGGGGTGCTGCCAGAGGAACGCGGAACACAGGGTGTCGACCTCGGCGATGTCGCGCACCTCGGGGTACGTCCGGCTCACGTTCAGGGCGAAGTCTTCGTGCATGTAACTCGGGTTCTCGGGCAGTGCTCCGTACGCGTAGGCGCTCGAGACGACGACCAGCTGTCGGACGCCGTACTCCGCGCAGTAGTCGAGCAGGAGCCGCGTGCCCGCCACGTTGATCTTGTGTCGGGTCGCGAGGTCGGTCCGAAAGTGGCGGACGAACGCCAGGTGGACGACGGCATCGGGGCGCTCGTGCCGCACCACGTCCTCGAACTTGCGACGCATGAGGTCGACGACGTAGGCGCGCACCTGCGTGCCGTCTTCGAACCCGGCCATTGGCACCCGGTCCACGCCGACGACCTCGTCGCCGCGGGCGGCGGCGAGCCGGGCCACGAGATGGCCCTGGCCGCCGGCGGCGCCGGTGATGAGGATCTTCGCCACGGCGGCCCATCATAGCCGCTCCGGCCTCATCCGTCGCGCCCCTGGCCGCCGACGGAGTTCGCTCGTCGCGCCGCGGCCGTCGGTGGGCGCCCCGATCGCGCTCACGGCGGCCGCTGTCCGTGGCCGTGGGTGCGTGACCGGGTGGTCTTCCCGGACTCGGCTCAGGCGCTCGGGTTGGAGCGGGCCAGGCTGTCCGGGCCCGCCCGGCGGCCGGCTCGGGAGAGCGGCAGCGCGCGCGAGGGGGGTCTGCGGGCCTCGAGCATTCGCGTCAAGGGGTCGTCGCGGTGCGCGTAGGGCAGGGCCCCCGCGTGCTCGTGGCGATACTCGGCGAGGCGCGTCCGCGCCCGCTCTTCGGCGTTTTCCCCCACCTCGAAGCGGATGCAGTGGGCCCGCGGCACCAGCCGGGAGGAGCCGAGCGCGCTCCGTACCGCCGCCGCCAGCCCGGTCGGAGCCGCCCCGATGAACAGGACGTTCCGAACCAGGTTGCCGATCTCGAAGATCCCCGGCGCGTCGGGAAGCTCATCGAGGAGCGTCGGCGTGATCACGCGCCACTGCGTCGTCGTGGACATTTCGCGGTCGTACCCCGAGGTGGGGAGGAAGCGGATTCCGTGCCACATGCAGAGCACGTGCCTGCGTGGTTCGGAGGTCGCATGGTGTCGTCCCTGTGACTCGTTCTCGCCGAGGCGTCAGGGATTCGTCACCCGAAGCCCGGGTTCAGCGCGTGAGCGCCGGATTCACCACGGCCGGCTTCGAGCCGTAGTCGTAGAAGCCGAGCTTCGTCTTGCGGCCGAGCTGGCCCGTCAGCATCAGCCGACGAAGGACCGGGGGCGGCGCGAAGCGGGGCTCCTGATACTCGGCGAGCAGGTTCGACGCCATGTGGAACACCACGTCGAGCCCGATGAAGTCCGCGAGGGTGAAGGGACCCATCGGGTGGGCCGCGCCGTTGCACATCGCGGTGTCGATGTCCTGGATGGAGGCCGTTCCCCGCGACCACTCGTGCATGGCGTCGATCATGTACGGCACGAGGAGGCGATTGACCACGAATCCCGTGGAATCCTTGACGAGGACCGGGGTCTTGCCGAGCCCGGCGATGGCCTCGTGGACCGATTGCGTGATCTCCGGATCGGTCGTGATCGTCGGAGCGATCTCGACGAGCTTCATCGCCGGCGCCGGATTGAAGAAGTGGACGCCGAGGAATCGATCCGGGCGCTTGGTCTTCACGGCCATCTCGGTGATGCCGAGCGTCGACGTGTTGCTCGAGAAGACGGCGCTGCCATCGCAGATGCCGTCGAGGCGGTCGAACGCCTCGAGCTTCGTCGGCAGGTCCTCGAGGATGGACTCGATGACGAGGTCGCAGGGCGCGAGGGCCTCGAACTCGGTCGTCACCTTGAGTCGGCCCAGCGCCGCGTCGCGGTCCGCCGCTTCCATGCGCCCCTTGTCCACGTCGCGTCCGTAGGCCCCTTCGACCTT
>JAUIFY010000150.1 GCA_030430245.1 bacterium
CGATCTCCTCGCGAAGCTCCGCGACGGCGACGGCGAGCTCGCGCGCTGGGCACGAAACAACGTGAGCCCGCACCGGCAGCCCGGATACAGCATCGTCACGCTCTCGCTGAAGGAGCCCGGAAGACCGCCGGGCGATCTCTCCGACACGCAGATGGATGCCGTCGCGGATCTCGCCGACCAGTACAGCTTCGGCGAGATCTCCGTGACCCACACGCAGAACCTCGTCTTCCCCCACGTGAAGACGACGGACCTCGAGGCACTCCACGGCGATCTCCTCGCGCTCGGACTCGCCACACCCAACGTCGGCCGGATCAACGACATGATCTGCTGCCCGGGCCTCGACTTCTGCAACCTCGCGAACGCCCGCTCGATCCCGGTTGCCCAGAAGATCAGCAAGACGTTCGAGGACATCGACTACCAGGACGACCTCGGCGACCTCGCTCTCAAGATCTCCGGCTGCATCAACGCATGCGGGCACCACCACGTCGGACACATCGGCATCCTCGGAATCGACAAGCGCGGCGTCGAGCACTACCAGCTCATGCTCGGCGGCTCTGCCGGCGACGACGCCTCGATCGGAAAGATCCTCGGCCGGTCGTTCCCCGAGGACGAGATCGTCGGTGCGGTCGAGAAGGTGCTCAAGAAGTACGTCGACCTCCGCGACTCACCCGAAGAGCCCTTCCTTCACACCTACCGGCGCGTCGGGGAGGAGCCCTTCCGCGATACGCTCTACGGCGACGTTCTCTATGCAGATCATTCGAAATCGTAGGATCGTCGACGACGACTGGATTCACGTGGCGGACGACGCGCCCGTCCCCACGGACGGCAAGGTCTTCGTCTCGCTCGATCGCTGGCAGTCGGAGCGCGAGACGCTCGTCGCCCGCGACGGCGCGCTGGGCGTCGTGCTTCCCAATACCGTCGACCCCCGCGATCTCGAGAGCGACCTCGCACACTTCGCGGCCATCGCAGTCGACTTCCCCGTCTACCGGGACGGCCGCGGCTTCTCCATCGCGCGCCTGCTGCGGGAGCGACTGAAGTACGCGGGCGAGATCCGCGCCGTCGGCAACGTGCTGCGCGATCAGATCCTCTTCATGGAGCGCTGCGGCTTCGACGCCTACGAGGTTCAGGAGGGCAAGAGCCTCGAGAGCGTCCTCGCAGGCTTCGACGACTTCAGCGTCACCTACCAGGACGCCGCCGTCCCCCGCACGGTCCCCCGCAACCGCTGATCCCCCCTGCGTCGATCGCGGACCTCTCCACCGGCCTGCCGCGCCGGCCAAGAAGGATCGCATCGCGCTCGCGCCGCCGCCCCTCCCTGGCGGTGACGCCGCGTTCCGCTAGGGTTCGGTCCCACGACCCCGGGGAGGGATGCGAGATGGCACACGGCTTCTGGAATCACGCGGGCAAGGCCCCCGACGAGATGATGTTCGTCGACCCGCACATGCGCGAGTGGACGGGTGGAGAGATGCACGCGGCCGCAAACGAGATCGTGGGCGGTCTCCGCTCCCTCGGCCTCGAGTACGGTGACGCCGTCGCCATCTGCATGCCCAACTGCGCCGAGTACTTCCAGATCTACTTCGCGGTCACGCAGGCCGGCTGGTACCTCACCCCGATCAACTGGCACCTCGCCCCCAGCGAGATCGCCTACATCGTGCAGGACTGCGAGGCCAAGGCTTTCTTCGCCCACGAGCGTATCGCAGACGCGTGCGCCAAGGCCGTCGAGGAGATCGGCTTCCCCTCGGAGGCGCGCTTCGCCGTCGGCAGCGTCGCCGGCTTTCGTTCCATGGACGACCTCCGCGCCGGCCAGTCGCCCGCGCCTCCCGCCGACCGGGCCCCCGGCCAGGTCATGAACTACACGTCGGGCACGACCGGGAAGCCCAAGGGCGTGCGCCGCGCCCTCGCGCCGCGCGAGATCGAGCCCGACCTCATGGGCGAGTTGCTCGGCGGATTCCTCGGAATGTTCGGTGTACAGCCCGAGAACGACAACGTCTATCTTTGCGGCTCACCTCTCTACCACACCGCGGTGCTGATTCAGGCGGTCAGCGCCTTCCACCTCGGCCACAAGGTCGTCCTCATGGACAAGTGGACGCCCGAGGGGATGCTCGAGCTCATCGATGGGTACAAGGTGACGCTCTCCCACATGGTACCCACGCAATTCCATCGTCTGCTTCTCCTCCCCGAAGACGTCCGCGCCAAGTACGACTGCTCGTCGACGCGCCACATGCTTCATGCCGCCGCCCCTTGCCCGCCCGACGTGAAGCGCCGCATGCTCGACTGGTGGGGCGACTCGATCTGGGAGTACTATGCCGCGACCGAGGGCGGGGGAACGATCGTATCTCCCGAGGAGTGGCGGAAGTACCCCGGCACGGTTGGCCGGCCCTGGCCCGGCGCCGACATCCAGATCGTCGCCGACGAAACGGGCAAGCCCGTCCCCCGGGGCGAGCAAGGAACGATCTACATGCTGTTGCCGGACCAGATGTCCTTCGAGTACAAGGGCGACGCCGCGAAGACCCGGAAGAACCGGCTCGAGATCGACGGAAAGATGTACTTCACGGTCGGCGACGTCGGGTACCTCAACGAGGAAGGCTACTTGTTCCTCTGCGACCGCAAGATCGACATGATCATCTCGGGCGGCGCCAACATCTACCCGGCCGAGATCGAGAACGTCCTGCTCACCCATCCAAGAGTCGGCGACGTCGCCGTGTTCGGAATCCCGCACGAAGACTGGGGCGAGGAGGTGAAGGCGGTCGTCGAGCCCGCCCCCGGTGTCGAGGCGGACGAGCAGCTACGGCTCGACATCCTCGACTTCTGCCGAGACCGTCTCGCGAAGTTCAAGACGCCGAAGAGCATCGACTTCCTCGACGCGCTCCCCCGAGACCCCAACGGCAAGCTCTACAAGCGAAAACTCCGCGACCCCTACTGGAAGGGACACGAGCGCGCGATCTGACGCGGGCCCGACCGGCATCTCCTCCTCGCCCTCGTGCACCCCACCCGGCGCGTCCTGGCTCTGCCCGCGGTTCGGCTCTACGTCGCTTCGCGGTTCTTCTCGCGGTTCGCCCGCGCCATCACCGCGGCGATGCTCTCGTACCACGTGTACGTCGTGACGGACTCCTATGCGGCCCTCGGGCTTCTGGGGCTGACCGAGTTCCTGCCCGTCATCCCCGTCTCGCTGCTGGCCGGAACGTTTGCGGACCGATTCGACCGGCGGGTCCAGATCGTGCTCGCCTACGGCGTGGCCGCCCTCTTCTCGGCACTCCTCGCCTGGCAGTCGACGGGCGCCGAGCGCGACGTCCCCTGGGTCTTCGGCCTCGCGTTCGTACTCGCCATCGCGAGCGGCTTCGCACTCCCCCCGGCCAAAGCGCTCCTCCCGAGCCTCGTCCCCCACGAGATCTTTCAGAACGCGACGGTGGTCTCGGCGAGCTTCACGCACGCCGCCTGGGTGGCCGGACCGATCGTGATGGGCTTCATCGTCGAGCCGTGGGGGTTCGGCGCACCCTACGCTCTCGCGGCGTCGTTCTACCTCCTCTCGGTGGCCTGCATGACGGGCGTCGAGGCCCCACCCCTCACCGGCGAACGCGCCGACGTCTCCCTCGCCGCGATCCGCGAGGGCCTCGAGTTCGTGTGGCGCGCGAAGCCTCTCCTGGGATCGCAGGTCCTCGACATGTTCGCGGTGATCTTCGCGAGCGCGACCGCTCTCCTTCCGGTCTACGCGGAAGAGATCCTCGAGGTCGGCCCGCGCGGGTACGGCATGCTCCGCGCGTCGATCGGCGTCGGAACGTTCCTCATGGCGTTCGCTCTCCTCGCCGCGCGCCCGTTCCGACGCCCCGGAGCGGTGCTCCTCTGGGTCGTCGCGGCGTTCGGAATCGCCACGATGGTGTTCGGGCTCTCGCGTTCGTTTCCCCTGTCGATCGCCGCGTTCCTGGTCGCCGGCATGGCCGATCAAGTGAGCATGACCGTCCGAGCGGTGATCCTGCAGATGTCGACCCCCGATGCACTTCGCGGACGGGTGAACGCCGTGAGCCTCATCTTCATCGGCGCATCGAACGAACTCGGGGACGCCGAGTCCGGATTCCTCGCGTCGCTCACGAGCGCGACGTTCGCCGTCGTCGTGGGCGCCGCCGCGTGCCTCGGTGTGACCGGCTGGATCGCGGTCGCCCTCCCCGAGCTTCGTCGCTGGCGTCCCCCGGCCCGGCCCCTCTGAGCCGCTCGACATTCGCCCTTTCTTCGCCTACAAGGCGCCGCCATGCCGACGTCCGTCTCCAGGTCGACCGCGCGCCGCATCGCGCTCGCCGCCCAGGGCTTCGGGAGACCGCGGCCCACCGGGCGCATCGGACTGCCACACGTCCGACGCATCGTGCGGCAGCTCGGCCTGCTTCAGATCGACTACGTCAACGTCCTCGTCCCCGCGCAGTACCTGGTGTTGTTCTCGCGCCTCGGGCCGTACGACCGGGCCCTGCTCGACCGCCTGCTGTTCGAGCGCCGAGAGTTCGTCGAGCAGTGGGCCCACGAGGCGTCCATCGTCCCGGTGGAGACGTGGCCCCTTCTCGCACACCGCCGCGAGTCGTTTCGAGGCTCGAAACGATTCGACGCGTTCGAGCGCGAGCACGCGAGCTACGTCGACGGCGTCCTCGCCGAGGTGCGACGACGAGGGCCCGTCACGGCCGACGACTTCGACACGCCGCCCGGAGTCGCCCGGCACGTGACCGGCGCGTGGCGCCGCTCCGTTCCGCGCATCGTGCTCGAGCACCACTTCGGACACGGCCGACTCGTCGCCTCCAATCGCCGCGCGAACCTCATGCGCGAGTACGATCTCCCCGAACGCGTCGTCGCCGCCGATCACTTCGAACGCCGGACGACGAAGGAGGACGCACAGCGTGCGCTTCTCGAGCGCGCCGCCCGCGCGCACGGTATCGCGAGCGCGGGCGATCTCGCCGACTACTGGCGCATGCCCATGTCGGAGGCGCGGCCCCGCATCATCGAGCTGGAGGAGGAAGGCACCCTGCGGCGTGTCCAGGTCGAGGGGTGGCGAACGCCGGCATACCTCCACCGGGAGACGAAACGGCCACGCGAGATGCGCGGCTGCACGCTCCTGTCCCCGTTCGATCCCCTCGTGTGGACGCGAAGCCGCCTTCCGCGGCTGTACGACTTCGAATACCTGCTCGAGATCTTCGTTCCCCGGGCGAAGCGGCGGTGGGGGTACTACGTGCTTCCGTTCCTCTGCGGCGACCGACTCGCGGCGCGGGTGGATCTGAAGGCGCAGCGCCGCCCGAGCCGATTGGACGTGCTCGGCGCCTGGCTCGAAGACGACACCGAGGCCGACACGGTCGCCGCCGCCCTGGCCCAAGAGCTGGTGCATCTGGCCCGCTGGCTCGGACTCGAGCAGATCCAGGTCGCACGGCGAGGCAACTTCGCGAGGACCCTCGGACCGGCAGTGCGGCGCCACGCCTGCTAACCGTGCCCTCCATGCCCGGTCGCCACGCACCCGCCACTCGCCGCAACCGCGAGCCCATCCTCGAGGTGTTGCGAGCGTGGCTGCCGCCGCGCGGAACGGTGGTCGAGATCGCATGCGGCACCGGCGAGCACGCCGCCTACTTCGGGGAGGCGCTGCCACATCTCGAGTGGCAACCGACCGACATCGACCCCGGGGCACGGGCGAGCACCGACGCCTGGACGGCGGCGCTCGACAACGTGCGCCCGGCCCTGGCCGTGGACGCGAGCCAACCATCGTGGCCGATCGAGGCGGCGGACGCGATCTTCTGCGCGAACATGATCCACATCGCTCCGATCGAGGCGTGCCGCGGCCTCCTCGCGGGCGCGGGACGCACCCTGCGGCCCGACGGGGTGCTCGTCTTGTACGGCCCGTTCCGGCGCGATGGCGCACACACGGCGGCGAGCAACGCCGCCTTCGACGCGAGCCTGCGGGACCGCGACCCCACGTGGGGCGTCCGCGACCTCGAGGCCGTCGTCCAGCTCGCCGACCGGGCCGGTCTCGCGCACGAGGCCACGACCGCGATGCCGTCGAACAACCTCTCGGTCGTCTTCCGACGCCGCCCACCCGAGCGACGGGCATGACCGACGCGGCCGCGTTTCGCGGCTGGCGCGTCGTCGCCGCCCTCGCGATCGGGCAAGGCTGCGGACTCGGCCTACTGAACGCCTACGGTCTTCTGGTGGAGCCTCTCGCCGCCGAGTTCGATGCCAGCGTGGCGATCATCGGCGCGGGCATGTCGATCTTCGTGCTCTCCATGGCGGTCTCCAGCGCCCTCCTCGGGCCGGTCCTCGACCGCGGCTGGATCCGGCCCGCCATGCTCGCCGGCGTGCTCGCCATGATCGCGGGAACCACGTGGATGGCGCGCGCGACCAGCCTGGCCGAGCTGGGGGCGGGCCTCGCCGTCGCGTCGTGCGGCATCTCCGCGTACGGGCCGCTCCCGTCGAACGTCGTCCTGGTGAACTGGTTCGAGCGCCGTCGGGGCACCGCCATCGCGATCGCCTCCGCGGGGCCCCCCGTCGTGGGCTTCTTCGTGCCGGCGTCCACGGCCTGGCTGCTGGAGCTGGCCGACTGGCGTGCGGCGCTGGCCACGCTCGGAGGCGTGCTCGGCGCCATCGCCCTGCCCGTTCTCGCATTCGGGGTGATCGCGCGCCCCGCGGACGTGGGCGAGACGATCGACGGGGACGGCGTCCGGAGCTCGTACGTCCCCGGGCCCACCAGGACGACCGAAGCTTCGATCGCCGGATTGATGCGCGCCAGGGACTTCTGGCTCTTCGCGCTCGGCTTCGGGCTCTACTTCGCGGTGCCCGTGGGCACGGGCCTCTTCATCGTTCCCCTCCTCCTCGAGCTCGGCTTCTCGTCCTGGACGGCCGCGTTCGGCGCGACGATCGCGGCGGCGGCGAACCTCGTGGGAACGCTCGCCTGCGGAGCGCTCGCGGATCGCTTCCGACCGAAGCCGGTCATGATGGGCGTGCTCGCGATCTTCCTCCTGGCACTCCTCACGATCGGGCTCGCGCCCGCACCGAGCCTCGTCTTCGCCGCGGTCCTGCCGATGACGTTCTCGTTCGGCGGAGGCCAGCCCATCCTCCCCATGTTGGTGGGCACACGCTTCGGCACGGACGTCGTCGGCCGCGCCCTCGGTGTGATCGGAGCGACCGGTCTTCCCTTCCTGATCGCGAGTGCGCCGCTCGCCGGGCTCCTGCGCGACGCGAGCGGTTCGTACCGTGCCGTGTTCCTCGGGGGCGCGATCGCGGTCGGGATCGCCGCCCTGGGCCTCGCCGTCGCTCGCGTGCGGCCACCGGCGGATTGACCGAATCGGTGGCTCGTCCGGTAGAAGTCCAGCCATGCGACCCACGCGCCCGTTCGTGCTTGCCGGAACGCTCTTCCTCCTCGTGCTCGCCCTGGGCTGCGGCGACTCCGCCGTCGCTCCGGGAGAGACGGCTCGAGACGTCGACCGCACCGGAGAATGGCCGACCGGCCTCCCCGAAGACCACGGGTTCGACGCGGAGCGGTTGGAGGCCGCGGCCGACGCGCTCGCCGAACCCTCGACCCGCGCGCTGCTGGTCGTCCACGACGGCGAGATCGTGCTGGAGCGCTACTACGAGGGGCACCGCCCCGAGATGCCCCTGCCCGTCTTCTCGGTCACCAAGTCGTTCGCCAGCACCCTCGTCGGCGTCGCCGAGCAGCTCGGGCACCTGCATCGTGAGGATCGGGCCACCCGGTACATCGCCGAATGGATCGGGGGTCCGAGCGCGGACCTCACGGTCCGGAGCCTGATGACGGGCGACTCCGGGCGCACCTGGGACTTCGCGGGCGACTACCCCGGCAGCTTCTCCGGCCAGCCGGCGCCCGCGGATCTCACCGCCTACGCGCTCGGACGCGGGCAGCAGTTCCCGGCCGGAACGACCTGGCAGTACAACCAGATGGCGATCCAGTGCCTCGACCGCGTCCTGTCCACCGCGACCGGCGGATCGACCCTCGAGTTCGCGCGGGCGTTCTTCGACCGGCTCGGCATGGACCACACCTCGGCCGACACGGACGAGGTGGGGCAGATGACGCTCGCGTACGGCGTGTCGTCCACGGCCCGCGACCTCGCACGCCTGGGTTGGCTCTACCTGCGGGAGGGCCAGTGGGACGGAGAAACGGTGCTGTCCCGCGAGTTCGTCCGCGCGGCCACCCGCGCGGCGAACCCGGTCAACGACAATTACGGCTATCTCTTCTGGCTAAACGCCGAGGGGAACTGGTACGAGCCCGTGACGCTCGTCTACCACGAGACGGGAAAGGTCTATCCGTCGGCACCGGCGGACGTCTTCGTCGCCTCGGGCTTTCTGGGCCAGCTGATCCTCGTCTCCCCCTCCGAGCGACTGATCATCGTGCGCCAGGGGTCGGAGACCACCCCCGGCTTCGCCCACCACTACGACGACATCTATCGCACGATCGCGGCGGCTCGAATCCGGTCCTGATCGGATCGGCCGGGCCCAATATTACATCCCCTTGCAGATCAGGACCCATCGTGTAATAAAAGGGGATCGTGAAGCCGTCGCCGAAAAGTTTCATCCTCGACCTTCTGTCGACGCTGCGTCGCGGCACCATGCCGGTGAGCGCGCTCGTCGAAGCCGGGGAGCTCTTCGGAATCGGCGCGAACAACATGCGCGTCACGCTCGCCCGCCTGCTCGCCGCCGGCCAGATCGGACGCGACGAGCGCGGTCGCTACCGCCTCGGCGATGGCACGCGCCCCGTGGCGCGCCGCATGGCGACGTGGCGCGACGCCGAACGCCGCACCCGGCGCTGGGACGGAAGCTGGATCGGCATCCATCTCGCCGCGGCGGGGGACGTCGCGCGCGCCGAGAGGCGCGGGCGCGAACGGGCCCTCCGCCTCCTGGGCTTCGGCAGCCTCCGGTCGGGCCTCGCCGTGCGGCCGAACAACCTGCGGGGCCCGGTCGACGAAGTACGGTCGGAGCTCCGCGCCATCGGCCTTCCCGGCTCGGATCTGGTCTGCGAGCTGCGCGAGCTCGAGCCCGGGATCGAAGCCGAGGCGCGCGGCCTCTGGGACGCGGAGGAGCTGCGCCGTGGCCATCGGCAGCGCGCGCGCGAGCTTCGCGCGAGCGCGCAGCATCTGGCCAGCGCCCCCGCTCGCGAGGCCATGGTCGAGTCGTTCCTGGTCGGCGGCCGGGCCTTGCGAGAGCTCATTCTCGATCCGCTGCTCCCCGACGAGATCTGCCCATCCGACGAGCGACGCGGACTTCACGCGGAAATGAAGGAGTACGACCGACTCGGGCGCGCCGCGTGGGCCGAGTTCCTCAGCGGCTACGACGTACCACATCTCCGCGCGCCCAACGGTGCGCGCTTGGCGGTGACCCCGGGGCTTCGGGGCACCGACCTCGAGGAAAAGGAAGGCATCCAACCATGACGACGAGTGCAACGACCTCCGAAGAGAATCTGCGCCACGGCTGGCGCAAGGCGTTGACCAACGAGGAGGTCCACTCCCTCCTGGCGATGCGCGACGCGCGCTCCTGGTTCACCCTGGTGTTCAACTGGGGAGTCGTCGCGGCCTCGTTCGCGATGGTCGCGGTCTGGCCGAATCCACTGACCGTGCTCCTCGCGATCTTTCTCCTCGGCGAACGGATGCTCGGCTTCGCGGTGCTGATGCACGACGCGTCCCACCGCGCGCTGTTCCGCAACCGGAAGGTCAACGACTGGGTGGGGAACTGGCTCTGCGCGTATCCGATCTGGAGCGACCTCAAGCCGTACCGGCCCTACCACCTCCAACACCACGGGAAGACCGGAACACCGGAGGACCCGGACATCGGGCTCGTCACCCCGTTCCCGATCACCAAGCGCAGCCTGCGCCGGAAGATGTGGCGCGACCTCAGCGGCCAGACGGGCCGGAAGTTCGCCAAGGCCGCGTTCCGTCGAACCTTCGGACGCTTCAACCAAGACGAGGACGCGCGCTGGGCTGCGATCGGCGTCACCGTGTCGAACCTCACCCTGTTCGCCGTCCTCGCCGCGCTCGGCCACCCCGCCCTCTACCTGCTCTGGGCGGTCGCCTGGCTCACGACGTACACCTGGGTCACCCGTATCCGCGCGATCGCCGAGCACGCGCTCACGCCCGACCAGACCGACCCGCTCCGAAACACGCGAACGACGATCGCGTCGCCCCTCGAGAGGCTGTTCATCGCCCCCAACCGCGTGAACTACCACCTCGAGCATCACCTGCTGATGACCGTCCCGCACTACAACCTCCCCCGGATGCACGAAATGCTGCGAGACCGAGGAGCGTACGAGGAAGCATGCATCGACCGCGGGTACGCGACCGTCCTGCGGCGTGCCGCCTCGAAGAGTGTGGCCGGAGACGCGACGGGCGGCACCGACGAGGACGACCGGAACGACGTCGACCCGTCTCGCCTGAACGGACTGATCGCACCGCCCGACGCTCCGAGCGGTCCTCCCTCGCACGCCTCCTGAGCGGCGCCTCGGCGCGGCCTCACTCGGCGAGGAGCACTCGCATCGTCTGGTCGAGGCCGTCGCCGTCGACCCGCCCGTAGCGGAGGACCAGGTCGGTCTTCCCATCGCCGTTCACGTCGGTGGCGCTCACGAGATCGCGGCCGTTGCCCGGCAATCGAACTTTCGTCACCACCGGGTCGGACGCGAAGAGCTTCTTCGAGCCATCGCCCCGAAACACCCGCACGCGATCCTCTCCTTCCCCGAGCACGAGATCGAGACGACCGTCGCCGTCCACGTCGGCGAGCAGCCAAGGCGGCACCGTGGGCTTTCCACTCGAGAGATCGAACGCCACCTCGACCTCCTCGCGTCGATCGGGCTCGTCGCCGTACGTGCCATCCTCTCGCAGAGCGTAGTACGAGACTTCGAGCTCGACGGTGCCGCTGACCAGCCAACCGAAGATCGTGCCGACTCCGAAGTCCACCGACCACGTGCCGAAGTCGAGCCGTCCATCGTCGTTCACATCGGCGAACACCGGCGTGTCGATGACGACGTTCGTGTCGACGCGATCGTCCGAAGAGGACTCGAACGCGAGATCCGAGCCCGCCTTCTTCGGATGGAGCTGAAGGAGGTGCGTCTTGTCGAAGAGCCCCTCGCTCTCCACGGTGTGGGTGAAGAGGTCGGCGCCTCCCCTTCCATCGAAGTCGGCGATGTGGACCACGCGCTTCCACGTCTGATCCGTGTGGTCGACGTCGACCCCGCCGACGTCGTCTCCCAGAAAGCGCTCGGTGATCCCGAGCCCGAGGGGGATGGACTTCCCGGGCCCGAACGCCCCGGGGCCCGTACCCGGGAAGAAGAGCATCGAGCCACCGCGAACGGCGACGGCGTCGAGCGTTCCATCCGCGTCGGCATCGACGATGAAGAGACGCACCGGGCGGTAGGTGATCCGGTGGTTGTACTCCTGGTGGTGCGCGACCGCCGGCACCTCGAGGAGGCCGGCGGGGGAGAAGCTCCCGTCGTCCCGCCGGAGAAACAACCGGTAGCCCTGGAAATCGGGCAGGACGATGTCCGCGTCGCCATCGCGATCGATGTCCTGGAGAAACGAGATGGGGATCAACTGGCGAGCGCGCAACTGGAAGATCGACTTCGCCTGCGCGACCGGCTCGAACCGATCGGTCTTCGGGTCCCATCTCGTGACGCCGTCGGGCGTCAGTCCGTAGAGCCCGTCGGCGTCGGAGTCGAGAGCCAGAATGCTCGCGGGAAGCTGCACGACCCGGGCGGGCTTCGGTCCGGGCCGGCCCCCCTCGTCGATGGGATAGACGGAGAGGAACGCGTCGCCCGCATCGTCGACGCCCCCCGCCACCAGCGTGCGCCCATTGGGCGTGTCCAGGGCGAAGACGGATTGGCGTACGGGATGCGAAACCTCGAGCTCGTACGACTCGAAGCCACCCGGCTCGGCCCACGCCCCCGACGCCAACAGGCCGGCGAGGAGAACCGCCGACCACAGCCCACTCGTTCGTCGCATGACTCAGACGATGCGGGTCGTGTGACCCTTCCAGTACTCGTCCTTCAACAACCGCTTGTAGAGCTTGCCCGTCGGGTGTCGCGGCAGCTCCTCGCGGAAGTCGATGCTGCGGGGACACTTCACGTCGGCCAGGTTCTCACGGCAATAGGCGATGAGCTCGTTCTCGAGCGCCGTTCCGGCCTGGGCCATGTCGACGGGCTGCACGACGGCCTTCACCTCCTCACCGAAGTCTTCATTGGGCACGCCGAACACGGCGACGTCCTGAACCCTCGGGTGCATGGTCAAGACGTTCTCCGTCTCTTGCGGATAGATGTTCACGCCCCCGCTGATGATCATGTTCGCCTTGCGGTCGGTGAGATAGAGGAAGCCATCTTCATCGACGCGACCGATGTCGCCCAGGGTGCTCCATCCGTTGTCGAGATAGCTCCCCGCCGTCTTGTCGGGATCGTTGTGGTACTGGAACCCCGTTCCGAGGCTGCTCGCCCCGAAGTAGATGGTCCCCTCTTCACCGACGGGAACCTCCTTCCCGTCTTCCCCGACGATGTGCACCTCGGACCCGACGGGCTGCCCCACCGTCCCCTTGTGCGCGAGCCATCCCTCGGAGTTGCAGTAGACGAACCCGTTGCCTTCGGTCCCGGCGTAGTATTCGTGGAGAATCGGCCCCCACCACTCGATCATCTGCTCCTTCACCGGGATCGGACACGGCGCGGCCGCGTGCACCGCGCACGTGAGGCTGGACAGGTCGTACTTCGCTCGCGTGGCCTCGGGCAGCTTCAGCATCCGGACGAACATCGTCGGCACCCATTGGCTGTGAGTCACGCGATGCCGTTCGATGAGCTGCAGCGCGGCCTCGGCGTCGAACTTCTCCATGACCACGACGGCGGCGCCGATCCGGTGGAACTGCGTACAGTAGCGCAGCGGCGCGCTGTGATAGAGCGGCGCGGGGGAGAGATACGTCGACTCCGCGGTCGCGCCGAAGAGCAACGTGAGCAGGTTCGTGAGCCCCTCCGCCGTGCCGAGCGGCTTGTCGGGCAGCGGCAGCTTCACCCCCTTCGGGCGACCCGTCGTCCCCGAGGAGTAGAGCATGGGGCTGCCTTCGACGCGTCCCTCGAGCGGATCGCCCGACTGCGCGGCGATCGCATCCTCGAAGGAGTCGAACCCCGGTACGGGACCGCCGACCGAGAGGCGGAGGTCGAGGCGGGCCAGAGCGTCCCCGATCTCGGCGACCTGGTCGGCCTTGTACGGGCTCGTGACGAAAGCGCGACTTCCGCTGTCCTCGATGATGTAGGCCAGCTCGTCGGCGGTCAGCCTCGAGCTGATCGCCGTGTAGTAGAGCCCCGCGTAGTGCGCGCCCCACAGGATCGGCAGGAACTCCGGGCGATTCTCCATGCAAAACGCCACGTGATCGCCCGGCTGGAGGCCGGCCGAGCGAAACAGCCGCGAGAGTCGATTGGCGGTGTCGTCGAGCTCGCCATAGGTCACGACGCGACCATCGCCGCCCATGATGATCGCCGTGCGATCGGGCTGCTTCTTCGCCCAGGTTCCGGGATCGTACGTCGTCTCGTCGGCCATCTCGTGGGGATCTCCTCTCGGAATGAGCGTCGCATCTTGGGAACGCCCTTGAGTTAGGTCACGCGGCGCGCCGGATCAATCCGTAACACCCGAAGGCACGGGGCGTAGGAATCGGATAGGATGGTGACCCTGATGCAGCAGACGCAACGCCCCTCTCGTCCCCGCCGCCCCGGTCGGCTCCGATGGACCCCGCCCGCGCTCCTCCTGGCCGGACTCGTCGTGGCCGCGGCCTCGGCCGTGCCCCCGGCGCCCGCCGCGGAGTCCGCGAAGACGTCCCCCGCAGAGATGGCGTCCGCCGTGTTCGCGGGCGGCTGCTTCTGGTGCATGGAGAAGCCGTTCGACGAGCTCGATGGCGTGCGGTCGACGACGTCCGGCTACACCGGCGGGCGGCTCGAGAACCCGACGTACGAGCAGGTCTCGAGCGGCAACACGAGGCACGTCGAAGCGGTGCGGGTCGAGTACGACCCGAGCAAGGTCTCCTACGAGACGCTCGTCGACGTGTTCTGGCGCAACGTCGACCCGCTCGATGATCGGGGGCAATTCTGCGACAAGGGGTATCAGTACACGAGCGCCATCTACTACGGATCGGAGAGCGAGAAGGCCGTGGCCGAAGCGTCGAAGCGGAAGCTCGAGGCGTCCGGGCGCCTTCCGGGCGCGATCGTCACGCGGATCGAGCCGGCCGCGCCGTTCTACCCGGCCGAGGACTACCACCAGAACTACTACCGCGAGAATCCCATCCGATACCGGTACTACCGGTACGGCTGCGGCCGCGACGCTCGTCTCGAGCAGCTCTGGGGCGACGAGGCGGGAGGGAAGAAGGCCGCGCCGGCGCCGGCGCCGGCGACCTCGCCCGAAGCCGGCTGAGCGACACGGAAAGAGAGCCGACGAGACCTCAGTCGATCGGCGGCAGGTGCTGCGGCGCGGGCGCCGTCAGGAGAATCGCGCCGTCGACCATGAGGGTCTGTCCGGACACGAAACCGGCTCCGGACGAGCAGAGGTACGAGATCGCGTCGGCGACGTCGTCCGCGGTCGCCAGACTCCGGAGCGGCGTGAGCTCCTTCACGTCTTCGCGCATCCGGTCGTGCCCTTCTCCGGCGTAGAAGCGCGTGGAGTCCGTGTCCGCGTACACGAAGTTCACACAGTTGACGCGAATGCCGCGCGGGCCCAGCTCGAACGCGAACTGGCGCGCCAACATCTCCATCGCCGCCTTCGCCGCGCCGAGCACGCCATGGCGCGGCAGGGTCCGCACGCAGTCGTAGCCCGACACCGCGACGATCGCGCCCCCACCGCGCTTCTCCATGAGCGCGGCGGCGCGCTGAACGGCGAACAGGAACCCGCTCACGGTGATCGCGAACGTCTTCTCCACGTGATGCGGCTTGATGTCGAGGAGGGGCTTGAACGCCGTGGCCGCGGCGTTCGCGACGTAGATGTCGAGACCACCGAGCTTCGCCTCGACCTCGTCGAACGCCCGGTCGCGGGCCTCCCCGTCGCCCACGTCGAGCTGGATCGGAACGCCGCCACCGCCGAGGGTCTCCAGCTCGCGGGCGACCTCTTCGGCGGCCTCGCGCTCCCTGCGATAGCCGATCGCGACGATCGCACCGCGCGACGCGAGCTTCCGGGCCGCGGAGCGCCCCACGCCGCGCGACGCCCCCGTGATGAAGGCGAAACGTCCGTCGAGATCCCTCATCTCGCCGTCGCGAAGCCGCTTACTTGGCCTGCCACTTGGGAGCGCGCTTCTCGATGAAAGCGAGAGGCCCTTCGGAGAAGTCCGCCGACTTGAAGACGGGCCCCATG
>JAUIFY010000151.1 GCA_030430245.1 bacterium
TTAGCGGCGGATGCATGGCACCCGCCCGCTCAGGCTCTCGGGCTCAGGCGCCGGCCCTGGCCTCCGCCTCGGCGGCATCGAGCTTCTCCTGCGCCGCCATCCAGAGCGCCTCGGCCCGCTCCTGCCAGTCCGCCCCCACACCGACGGCCGCTCCGACCCGGAGTCGACCCCGATCGTCGCGACAGGCGAGCGGGAACTGCTCCGCCTTCTCGATGTCCTTCACCGTGATGAGGCCCAGCAAGCGCTGGTCCGCGTCGACGACGAGGAGCTTCTCGATCCGATGCTCGTGGAGCTTCTGCGTCGCCTCCTCCAGCGTGACCCCCGGCGGGGCCGTCACCAGGTTCCGGTGCGTCATGACCTCGCCGACGGTCCGGTCGAGGCGCCGCTCGAAGCGGAGGTCGCGGTTGGTGAGGATGCCGACGAGGCGGCCGTTCTCCGTCACCGGCAGGCCCGAGATGCGTGACCGCTGCATGACCCGGAGCGCTTCGGAGATGGTCTGGGTGGGCTCGACGGTCAACGGGTCGGCCACCATGCCGCTCTCGAACTTCTTCACGCGCCCGACCTGCGCCGCCTGGGCCTCCACCGGCAGGTTCTTGTGCACGATGCCGATGCCGCCCTCCTGGGCCATGGCGATCGCGGTGCGCGACTCCGTCACGGTGTCCATCGCGGCGCTGATCAGGGGGATCTGCAGCCGGATGCGCCGGGTCAGGCGCGCCGAGACGTCCGTGGACTTCGGCAGCACCTCGGACGACGCCGGAACGAGTAGGATGTCGTCGAAGGTCAGACCTTCACCGAGAGGATGAAGCTCCATGTCGGCTCCCTCCCCCGGGCCCTAACGAGCGAAGCCCAGACGCTCGGCTGGGCTTCGGGTGGCAAATCGTTGTGCCGGGACTCTTTCGCGGCTAACCATGGCGCTTCCTATCAGAGCCCCATCCATGTGGCAACATCGAGCGGAGAATACCAACATCTTGTGGTCGGAGGTCACATGATTCTCGCGTTTCAAGGGCACCGTCCCCGTGTCGCCGACGGCGTCTTCGTCGCGCCGGACGCCATGGTCATCGGGCGCGTCACGCTCGCCGAGCAGTCCAGCGTCTGGTTCGGGGCGGTGCTCCGAGGGGACGGGAACGACATCTCGGTCGGACGACGCTCCAACCTGCAGGACCGCGTCGTGGTCCACATCTCCTCGAAGGACGGCCCCACGCGGATCGGCGAGGACGTCACCGTCGGCCACGCCGCCGTGGTCCACGCGTGCACCATCGGCGACCGGGTCCTCGTAGGCACCGGCGCGATCGTCCTCGACCACGCAGTCGTCGAGGACGACTGCTTCGTGGCCGCGGGCTCGCTCGTCACGCCGGGTACACGCATCCCCAGCGGTCATCTCGCGATGGGGGCGCCGGCGAAGGTGGCTCGGCCGCTTCGCCCGGAGGAGGTCGAGCGACTGAAGGTGTCGGCAGCGAACTACGCAGCCCTGTCCGCCGCCTACGCGGCGGAGCTCACTTCGCCACGGTGACCGATTCGATCGTCACCGGCTCGCTCGGAACGTCCTGGTGCATGCCGCGGTTGCCCGTCGGGACTTCCTTGATCTTGTCGACCACGTCCATGCCGCCGGTCACTTTCCCGAACACGGCGTAGCCATAGCCCGCCGGCGACTTGTTCTTGTGGTTCAGGAACGCGTTGTCCTTCACGTTGATGAAGAACTGCGAGGTCGCGCTGTCGGGGGCGCTGGTGCGCGCCATCGCCAACGTTCCGCGGTCGTTCGTCAGGCCGTTGTCGGCCTCGTTCTCGATGGACCCGCGCAGACCGGGCTTCGGGTTCAGTTCGGCATCCAGTCCGCCGCCCTGGATCATGAAGTTCGGGATGACCCGGTGGAACACCGTACCGTCGTAGTAGCCGGACTCGGCATACTCGATGAAGTTCTTCGTCGAGGCCGGAGCTTTGTCGGCGAAGAGCTCCGCGGTGATGTCGCCCATCGACGTCTTGATCGTGACGGTCGGGTTCTTGGCCGCCTTCTCGTCCGCCGCCTCGGCGGCGCCGGCCACCAGGGCCGCGCAGGCGGCCAACAGGGTCAGGGTCCGAAGGGCCGGGTTCGATCGCGTCATCCTCATCCTCCGCTCGTTCAGGTCGTCGTCTTCTTCTTGGGGCGCATGTTCTGCGCCAACACCTCTTTGCGAATCCGGATGGACTCCGGGGTGACCTCCACGCGCTCGTCGTCGGCGATCCAATCGAGAGCGTCCTCGAGTCCCATCTGCCTCGGGGGCGACAGGCGGATGGCCTCGTCGCGACCGGCGGCGCGCACGTTCGTGAGCTTCTTCTCGCGGCAGACGTTCACGTCGAGATCGTTCGCGCGCGTATACTCACCGATCACCATGCCCTCGTACACGGGCGTGCCCGGCTCGACGAACTGCACCCCCCGATCCTGCAGATGGAACAGCGCATACGGCGTCGCGACGCCCGCACGGTCCGATACGATCGCCCCGTTCGTCCGGCGTTGGATCTCGCCGGCCCAGGGCGCGTAGCCGTCGAACATCGCGTTGATGATGCCGGTTCCGCGCGTGTCGGTGAGGAACTCCGAGCGGAAGCCGATCAGCCCTCGCGACGGGACGGAGTACTCGAGCCGCACGCGCCCCGACGCCGGGGGCGACATGTGCGTCATCGTCCCCTTCCGAAACGACAGGAGCTGCGAGATGACCCCCACGTACTCCTCGGGCGTGTCGATGATCGCCGTCTCCATGGGCTCTTCGACGCGCCCATCCACCTCGCGCGTGACGACGGTCGGCTTCGAGACCTCGAGCTCGTAGCCCTCGCGACGCATCGTCTCGATCAGGATCGCCAGCTGGAGCTCGCCGCGGCCGCACACGCGGATGCGATCCGGCGACTCCGTGTCTTCGACCTTCAGGCTCACGTTCCGATGCGCCTCGGTCTCGAGTCGCTCCCGGAGCTTGCGCGACGTGACGTACTTCCCCTCGCGTCCGGCCCACGGCGAGGTGTTCACTCCGAAGATCATCGCGATCGTCGGCTCGTCGATCCGCAGGCGCGGCAGGGCGCGGGGATCGTCGGGGTCGGCGATCGTGTCGCCGATCGTGACGTCTTCGACTCCCGCGAGCGCCACGATGTCGCCACCGCGAGCGCTCTCGAGGTCGACTCGCTTGAGTCCCATCCAGCCGTACACGTGCGTGAGCTTGCAGGGCTTTCGGGCACCGTCGGGCCCACAGAGCGTGTACGTCGCCCCCGCTCTCACCTCGCCCGTGCGGACCCGACCGAGCGCGAGCCGGCCGACGTACTCGTCGTAGCCCAGGTTGTTCACCTGGAACTGCGTGGGCTCGCCCTCGGGCACCTCCGGCCCGGGCAGCGCCTCGACGATCAGATCGAACAGAGACCGGAGATCCTTCGCCTCCACCTCGAGCTCGCGCGTCGCCGTGCCTGCCTTCGCGTTCGTGTAGATCACCGGGAACTCGAGCTGGGCCTCGGTCGCGTCGAGATCGATGAAGAGTCCGTAGATCTCGTCGAGGACCTCCCCCACGCGCGCGTCGGGCCGGTCGATCTTGTTGATGCAGACGATCGGTGTGAGGCCGGCTTCGAGCGCCTTCCGAAGGACGAAGCGCGTCTGCGGCAGAGGTCCTTCCGACGAATCGACGAGCAGGATCACCCCGTCGACCATCGCCAGGGTACGCTCCACCTCGCCGCCGAAGTCGGCGTGGCCGGGCGTGTCGACGATGTTGATGCGAATGTCGCGGTAGAGGATGGAGGTGTTCTTGGCGAGGATGGTCAGGCCGCGCTCGCGCTCGATCGCGCCGGAATCCATGACGCGCTCGGCGACCTGCTGGTTCGCGCGAAAGATCCCGCTCTGATGCAGCAGCGCATCGACGAGCGTCGTCTTTCCATGGTCGACGTGCGCGATGATGGCGATGTTGCGGACGTCGTCCCGGCGGGGCGCCCCCGCGGACTCTTCGGAGCTTGCGAGCACGGTGGCGCGCTAGCAAACCGCCGCGGTCCGTGCACGGCCGGTCCGCGGCCGACTACGGTTGCAGTCCCCCGTTCGCGGAGTCCCAGAGGAAGGTCTTGGTGCCCTCCGGGTGGTAGGATTGGGCCGTGAAGCCGTTCACCGTCGCCGATCCGAGCGTGACGATGACCCCGTTGGGCGGGTAGTAGGACGGCAGCGAGCCGATGTCGATCGCATAGTTTCCATTGCGGGCGAAGTAGGCCTCCTCGGCCTTGGCCAGGGTGTTGAGCGCCTGGGACGAGTGCGCGTTGAAGCTGTCGGCACGGTAGGCGGAGAACGCGGGCAGCGCGATTGCCGCCAGAATGCCGATGATCGCGACCACGACCAGAAGCTCGATGAGGGTGAACCCCGCGTCGGTCTCGAGCTGATTTTCGTTCATTTTCGATCCTCTCCCGATCCTGCACCATCGTGGGAGGCCCCGGCCGGGCAGTGGCGCCGGTCCCGTCGGAGTTCCATTGCAAGTCCCGGACCGGTCGCGTCCCGACCCAAAACGCCGACCGTACGGTCGTTCTCTCGATTTTGACGGTGCCGCGGAACGTCACTCGTGCGTCGGGATCGCCACCCCCGCCGCCGTTTTCCGGCACCGGTGCGCAGATGCGCGGGCCTCCGCTGGCGAAATGGCACGAGACGGCTTACAAGGCGCGCTGGGAGGGGGTGCTGGAGGATGGAGGAAGCCCGCCAGGCAGATCTGCGGACGGCCGCGGAGCAGCGGTACCTGAGCTACGCGCTGTCGGTGATCACCGCCCGGGCGTTGCCCGACGCGCGCGACGGCCTGAAGCCCGTTCAGCGACGGATCCTGTACGCGATGTTCCAGAACCTGCGGCTCGTCGCGTCGGCCAAGGCGAGAAAGTCCGCCCAGATCGTCGGGGAAGTGATCGGCAAGTACCACCCACACGGGGACGCGGCCGCCTACGACGCGATGGTGCGCATGGCCCAGGACTTCTCGTTGCGGTATCCGCTGGTCCACGGAGAGGGGAACTTCGGCTCTCTCGACGGCGACGCCGCCGCGGCCTACCGGTACACCGAAGCCCGGCTCACCGCGATCGCTGAGGAGCTCCTCGCGGACCTCGGCGCGGACACGGTCGACTGGCGCGCCAATTACGACGCGACCCTCGAAGAGCCCATCGTGCTGCCGAGCCGACTGCCGCAGCTCCTGATGAACGGCTCCACCGGCATCGCGGTCGGCATGGCGACCAACATCCCTCCCCACAACCTGACCGAGGTCTGCAACGCACTCACGGCGCTCATCGACACGCCGAAGCTGCAGGTGAAGGACCTCCTCAAGCACATCAAGGGGCCCGATTTCCCGACCGGCGGCGAGCTGCTCTCGAGCCGGGCCGAGATCCGCAACGTCTACCAGTCCGGTCAGGGCGCGCTGCGATTGCGCGGGGAATACACGGTCGAGAAGCTCCCGCGCGGAAAGCGCCAGATCGTGGTCACGTCGATCCCGTACACGGTGAACAAGGCGACGCTGGTCGAACGCATCGGCGCACTCATCATCGAGCGCAAGCTGCCGCAGCTGGTCGACGTACGCGACGAGTCGACGGCGGACATCCGAGTCGTTCTCGAGCTCAAGGGCGAGACCGAGCCCGAGATCCCGATGGCGTACCTGTTCAAGCACACCGATCTCCAGGTGAACTTCAACGTGAACCTCACGTGCCTCACGCCGTCGGACGCCCCGAGCGGCGCGACGCCGGGTCGCGTCTCCCTTCTCGATCTGTGCCGACATTTCCTCGACTTCCGAATGGAGGTCGTGACACGCCGTCTGGAGTTCGAGAAGCGAAAGCTCGAAGCACGGCTGCACATCCTCGAGGGCTTCCACAAGATCCACCTCGACCTCGACAAGGCCATCCGCATCATCCGCCGGGCGGAGGGCAAGGCCGACGCGGCCAAGAAGCTGATGGCCGCCTTCAAGATCGACGAAGTGCAGACCGACGCGATCCTCGAGCTGCGCCTCTATCAGCTCGCGCGACTCGAGATCGACAAGCTGGAGTCCGAGCGCAAGGAGAAGAAGAAGCGTCTCGCCGAGGTCGATCGGCTCCTGAAGAGGAAGGCGGCGCGGTGGAGGCTGATCCGTACCGAGCTGGTCGAGATCCAGGAGAAGTACGGCGACGCCCGCCGCACCAAGGTCTCGGTGAGCGGGCGGGAGGATCTCGAGTACGACCCGGACGCCTACATCGTGCACGAGGAAACCACGGTCCTGCTGACGCGCGACGGCTGGATCCGGCGCGTCCGCGAGCTGAAGGATCCCGCGACGGCGCGCCTTCGCGAAGGAGACGCACTCGCGGCGATCCACTCCGGCACCACGCGCGACAAGATCGTGCTGTTCTCGAGCCAGGGCGTCCTCTACGTCCTGCCCGTGAGCGACGTCCCGGCGACGACCGGGTACGGCGAGCCCGTGCAATCGCTCTTCAAGTTCAAGGACGGCGAGCGCGTGGTGAAGAGCGTGCTCGTCTCGGAGGGGGCGCCTCCCGTCCCCGAAGAACCCGAGCCGAAGGGCAAGGGCCGGGCCCGGAAGAAGCAGGGAGACCTCTTCGACGCGAGCGAGGTGATCGAGCTCACCCAGCCGACCAGGGCGCTCCTGGTCGCCTCGGCCGGCGGCTACGGGTTCCGCACGGCACCGGACCTGTCGCCGACGACCCGGTCGGGCCGCCGGTTCGCGCGGGTGGGCGCCGGCGACGAGCTGGTCTCGGTCCACGAGATCGCCGGAAACGAGGTCTTCTGCCTGGCGCGCAGCGGCAAGGGCGTCCGGTTCGCCCTGGACGACGTCGCCGAGCTCTCCGGCGTCGGCCGCGGCGTGATCCTCATGCGACTGGATGCGCAGGACCGCCTCCTCGGGGCCGTCCCGGGGACGAAAGCCGTCACCTTCGAGGTCGCGGTCGGCAAGGGGAACACACGCTCGGTCGACGCGACCGCCTTTCCCCGCCTGAAACGGGGAGCCAAGGGGCAGAAGGTGATCAAGCGCGGGACGCCGGAGTCGATCGGACTCCCGCCTTCGTGATCCCGGTCGCTCGCTCCGCCACCGGTCGGTATCCTGGCCGCAGGATGGGTGCGTTCCGCCATGCGTGGGTCCTCGGCGCGGCCGTCGGCGCGGTCCTCGCGGCCTCACTCGCATCGGCCGCCGCGGTCCCGATGCGACTCCTCGACGACGCGCGACGCGACGGATCCGTACGGGTGCTGGTGCGCCTCGACGAGCCGATCGCCGTCGAAGGCGCCCTCGCCGACCGATCCGCGGTCGCGCATCAGCGCGCGCGCATCGCCGCGTCGGGACGCACGTTGGCCCGCGCCCTCACCGGCACCGACAGCCGCGTGCTCCGCGCCTTCGAGACCGTCCCGTACGCAGCTCTCGAAGTCGATCCCGCCGGCCTCGAACGATTGGCGGCCGCCGCCAACGTGATGTGGGTCGAGGAAGATCGCGTGTCCCGGCCCGTCTTGAGCACGAGCGTGCCCTCGATCGAAGCCGACGCCGTCCATCTGAGTGGATTCGATGGAACGGGTCAGGTGATCGTGATCCTCGACACCGGGATCGACGCCGAGCATCCGTTCCTCGAGGGGCGCGTCGTCTCCGAGGCATGCTTCTCCGCGGGGGGCGACTGCCCGAACGGTCGCGAAACCCAGATCGGGGCGGGAGCGGGTCGGCCGTGCGCCTACGCCCC
The DNA here is from genome assembly GCA_030430245.1 of bacterium. Taxonomy (GTDB): domain Bacteria; phylum Desulfobacterota; class Binatia; order UBA12015; family UBA12015; genus VGTG01. Next base: position 7,657 of record JAUIFY010000151.1, read on the forward strand.
GGGCGGGTGCGGCCACGGGACGCACGTCGCGGGCATCGCGGCCGGGCACGAGCGCGAACGCACCGGCGTCGCCCCGGGGGCGGACCTGATCTCGATCCAGATCTTCACGCGCTTCGACGGCCCCTTCTGCGGCGGCGGCCCTTCGCCGTGCGCCGCGTCCTTCACCTCCGATCAGATCGCCGCCCTCGAGCGGGTCCTGGCGCTCGCCGACGTGTTCCCGATCGCCGCGGTGAACATGAGCATCGGCGGAAGCGTACCGTTCGAGACCGCGGACGCGTGCGACGCCTCCAACGGGGCGCGCAAGGCCGTCATCGATCATCTACGCTCCGTCGGCATCGCGACCGTCGGAGCCTCCGGCAACGATGGCTTCACCAGCGGCCTGACCAGCCCGTCGTGCATCTCGTCCATGGTGAGCGTCGGGGCGGCGACGGCCTCCGACGGGATCGCGGGCTTCTCGAACTCCGCCCCCTTCCTCGATCTGCTCGCGCCCGGCATCGGCATCGAGTCGTCCGAGCCCGGCGGGGCGTTCGGCCCCATGAGCGGAACGTCGATGGCCGCGCCGCACGTCTCCGGGGCGATCGCACTTCTCCGCCAGCAGAGCCCCACGGCCTCCGTCGAGGAGATCGTCGCGCGGCTTCGCTCGACGGGCGTTCCGGTGACGGATCCGCGAAACGGCGTGACCACGCCGCGTGTCTCGCTCCTGTCGGCGGTCGCCGACGCGGCGGTCGCGACGCGTGGACTCCTCGAGTTTCCGCGCGACGGCCGATTCGCGAGCGGCATCGGCGCCTTCACCGGATGGCTCTGCTCGGCGACGTCGGTGCTGATCCGCGTCGATGGAGGTGAGCCGATGGTGGCGGCCTACGGGACCTCGCGGAAGGACACGGAGGGCGTCTGCGGCGACGACGACAACGGAGTGAGCCTCCTCTACAACTTCAACCGCGACGGCCCCGGCATCCACACCGCCGAGCTGATCGCCGACGGCGCCGTGGTGGGCACGAGCACCTACACGGTCACGACGTTCGGGGCCCCGTTCCTGCGCGACGCCGAAGAGAAGGTCTACGTCCTCGAAGACTTCGAGGGGCGCGACGTCGCGATCAAGTGGCTCACCGAGCGACAGGGCTTCGAGATCATCGGGGCCGAGTGACGTCGCGGCGTTCGAGGACTGCGAGGGCTTCGACGTGCGGCGTCTGCGGCAGCATGTCGAACGCCTGCACGCGATCCAGACGGTATCCGCGCGCGACGAGCGCACCGAGATCGCGTGCGAGCGTCGACGGATCACACGACACGTAGAGGACTTGGCTCGGCCGCAGCTCGACCAGCTGCTTCACCACGCCGAGGCCGAGCCCCTTCCTCGGCGGATTCACGAGAACCACGTCGGGGCTGCCCATCCCGTTCTGCTCGGCGATGCGCCGCACCGCATCGGCCGAGCCCGACACGAAGCGGCTGTCGCGTGACCGGGTCCGGCGCGCGTTCCGCCGGGCGCAAGCGACCGCACTGGGCGCCGCCTCGACGCCGAGGAGACGATCGCCAGGGCGCTGCACGGTCAGACCGATCGCCCCCACGCCGCAATACACGTCCAGGATGCGTGCTCGGGCTGGGAGCTTCAACGCCCGCTTCGCCGCGCGGTAGAGATTCGCGGCGACGTCCGGGTTCGCCTGGAGAAACGCGTCGGGCCGGGACTCGAAGACGAGGTCGCCGAGCCGCTCGAGGAGCGCCGGCGGACCGAACAGCCCCCGGATGTCTCGACTGAGCAGTGCGTTGCCTGGCGTCGGGTTGGTGCAGAGGAACGCGCTCTGCAGGGTCGGGTGTCGCCGGCGGAGCGTGCGGACCAGACTCCCGAGCCACGGGGGGCGGTCGCGGGCCGAAACCAGGGTCAGGTGGATCGCGCCCTGGTGCCGGGAGCTGCGCGCGAGGGCGTAGCGCAGGTCGCCCGCCCGACGGCGCTCGTCGAAGATCGGGATCTCCTGCTCCTCGACGAGCCGGCGCAGGTCCTGGAGGAACGGCTGCAGGAGTCGGTCGTGGACGGCGCACCCGTCCGCCGGCAGAACGCTGTGCGTGCCCGGACGATAGACGCCCAGGAGCGTCTCGCGCTTCGCGCCGGCGCGGCGGGATCGGAACACCAGCTTCGCGTGGTTCCGGTAGCCGAACCGGTGCGGGCTGCCGCTAGGATCCGCGAGCCGGAACCGACCGAGCCCGCCCTCCTCCGCCAGCGCGGCGCGCAGCCGCTCGTGCTTCTCGGCGAGCTGGGCGCCATACGCGCGGTCGACCCACGGACACCCCACGCAGATCGGGTGGTGGGGGCACCGCGGAGCCGCGGCCGACGGGGGTCGGGGCGTCCGTCGGTCCCCTCGGGTCTTCCGCGCGTCGTTCGTCCTCGGCATCGTCGCCCGAACCGTAGCGCGCCGCTCCGCGATCGCCCAGGCAGCCCGCGGACGTCGCAGCCGAGAGCTTTCGTGGCCGCGCCCGCTCTCTGCTAGGCTTGGGGCGTCGATGGCGGAGCGGGCGGGGTACGAAGTGGTGATCGTGGGCGGAGGGATCGCCGGAGCGTCCCTCGCCTACTTCCTGGCCGAGCTGGGCCTCGGCGACGTGCTGATCCTCGAGCGCGAGGCCAACCTCGCCGTCCACTCGACGGGCCGCAGCGCGGCCACGCTGAGCGTCATCGACGAGGTCCCCACGCTTCAGGAGATCCTGATCGCCGCCGCCCCGTTCCTCCGCTCGCAGCCCCCTGGCTTCTCGGAGCATCCGGTGCTGCGGGTCACCGGTGCGGTCAACGTGTTCGAGGAAGAATCGTGGGAGAAGGTCCGGACGACGCTTCCCGCGCTCGCGGAGCAGGGACTCGAGTGCCAGGCCCTGACGCCGACGCAGTGCGCCGCGCGCGTCCCCGTCGTGGATCCGGACACGTTCGCCGGGGGACTGTTCGTTCCCGGAGACGGGCGGCTCGACGTGCACGAGATCCTGTCGTCGTACTATCGGCGGGCGCGCGCCGCGGGCGCCGAGCTCGTCCTCGGAGCGGAGGTCGAGTCGTTCGTCGTCGAGGCGGGCCGGTGCGTCGGGGTCGTCGTCGCCGGGCGGGAGGTACGCGCCCGTCTCGTCGTCGATGCCGCCGGGGCGTGGGCCGGGGTGCTCGCGAGGGCGGCGGGCGCCATGGACATCCCGCTCCGGCCCCATCGCCGGACCATCGTCACGTTCCCCGAGCCCGAAGGGGTCGACCCGTCGGACTGGCCCTTCTTCGCGAGCGACGCGCATCACCTCTACTTCGCGCCCGAGGCCGGGGAGATGTTGCTCAGCCCGATGGACGAGGACGAGATGGCGCCGTGCGATCCCAAGCCGGACGACGAGGTCATCGCGGCGGGCCTCGATCGCCTCTCGCGCCTCGCGCCCGGCCTCGTGCCCCGCACCCTCAAGAGACGTTGGTCGGGACTTCGCACGTTCTCTCCCGACCGCGTCCACGTGGTGGGCGAGGACCCGACGCTCCCCGGGTTCTTCTGGCTCGCCGGCCAGGGCGGATGCGGCATCGAGAGCAGCCCCTTGATCGGTGGAGTCGCCGCCGATCTGATCGTGCACGGAGAGACGCGTCGCTTCGACGCGAAGCGGCTCGCGCCGGATCGGTTCGCGTGATGGTGGAGAGGAGGAAGAAGAAGGTGCCACGAAGCTACACGGCAAAGGACATCACGGTTCTCGAAGGACTCGAGCCGGTCCGCAAGCGCCCCGGCATGTACATCGGGTCGGTCGATGCGCCGGGCCTGCACCACCTCGTGTGGGAGATCGTCGACAACAGCGTCGACGAGGCGATGAACGGCCACTGCAAGCGCATCGAGGTCACACTCGAGAAGGACGGCGAGACGATCCGCGTACGCGACGACGGCCGCGGCATCCCCGTCGACATGCACAAGAAGTACCGCAAGCCCGCCGTGGAGCTCATCCTCACGACGCTGCACGCGGGCGGTAAGTTCGAGGCGAAGAACTACTACCACTCGGGAGGACTCCACGGCGTCGGCGCGTCGGTCGTGACCGCGCTCGCCGACAAGATGACCGTGCGCGTCAAGCGCGATGGCGCCGAGTGGGAGCAGAAGTTCTCGCGCGGCAAGGCCCTCGCCAAGCTCAAGAAGGTCGGAGCACGGGTGCGGGGCAGCGGGACGATGATCGAGTTTCATCCCGACCCCAAGATCTTCCCCGAGGTCCGTTTCGACGCCCGGCTGATCCGAGAGCGGCTCGAATCGAAGGCGTACCTGCATCAGGGTCTCACGGTCGTGTTCGAGGACCGGCCGTCCGGGGAGAGCCACACCTTCCACTACGACGACGGGATCCGCGCATATCTCGACAAGGTTCTCACCTCCGAGAAGCGCAAGCGCGTCCCGGCAGAGACGTTCTACGCGGCCCGCGACGAGGACGGGGTCCACGTCGAGTGCTCACTCGCGTGGACGGAAGACACGACCGAGGCCTTCTCCTCCTTCGTGAACAGCATCCCCACCGCCTCGGGAGGGACGCACGAGAACGGGCTGAAATCCGGGATGGTGAAGGCCGTCCGGAACTATCTCGACCTTCAGAACCTCGTGCCACGCGGCCTCCAGATCGCGGCCGAAGACGTGCGCGAGGGCGTCGTCGGCCTCCTCTCCTGCTTCATCGCCGACCCGCAGTTCCAGGGACAGACGAAGGATCGACTGAACAACCCCGAACTCACGCCCGTCGTCGACGCGTTCGTCCGGAGCTCCCTCGAGAACTGGCTCCTCGGCAACCGGTCGTCGGCCGACTCGATCGCGGCCCGCGTGATCCTGGCGGCCAAGGCGCGCTCGGCGTCCCGTGCCGCGGCCAAGGAGGTCCAGCGGAAGTCGGCCGTCTCGCACCGCCTGAACCTGCCCGGGAAGCTCGCCGACTGCAGCTCGACGGACCCGTCGAAGTCCGAGCTGTTCCTCGTCGAGGGCGACTCCGCGGGCGGCTCGGCCAAGCAGGCGCGGGACCGCCACTTCCAGGCGATCCTGCCCCTTCGAGGCAAGGTGCTGAACACGGAGCAGGCGACCACGTCCAAGGTGCTCGCCAACGCGGAGCTCTCCGACATCGTGAAGGCGCTCGGGTGCGGAATCGGCAAGGACTTCGACGCGAGCAAGCTTCGGTACCATCGGGTCTGCCTACTCATGGACGCGGACTCCGACGGCAATCACATCGCGACCCTGCTGATGACGTTCTTCTACCGGCACATGCCCGAGCTGATCGCCGGCGGCTTCCTGTATCTGGCGGTTCCTCCCCTCTACCGGATCGACATCGGGAAGGAGACGTTCTGGGCCAAGGACGAGCAGGAGAAGGAGCACATCCTCGAGAACCGCGACAAGCGGGGGAACGTCCAGGTGCAGCGCTTCAAGGGACTCGGCGAAATGAATCCCACAACCCTCAAGGAGACGACACTCTCGCCGGACTCGCGCACGCTGGTCCAGATCACGATCGACGAACCCAGCGCGACCGACGGAACGATCCGCACCCTGATGGGCCGCGACGTCGCGCCTCGGTTCGAGCTGATCATGGACCAGGCCACCGCCATCGCGGACCTCGACATCTGACTCGGATGCCCAAGCACTCGCTCGGCGTACGCGACGGCCTTGCCTGAGTGCGCACCGCGCGGTAGCGGGAGGTCATGGCCGTCGAAATGCGCGTCGAGCAGCTTCGCGATCTGCTCGCCCAGGGGAAGATGCCGACGGTTCTCGACGTGCGCGAGCCCGACGAAACCCGCCTGGCTCCGTTCGCGGGCGCCATCGAGATTCCGATGGGCGAGGTGCCGTCGCGGCTGACGGAGCTCGACCCGGACGACGAGATCGTCGTCCTCTGCCATCACGGCATTCGCAGCGGGCGGATCGCCGCCTTCCTCGACCAGCAGGGCTTCCGCCGCGTCGCGAACCTGACCGGCGGCATCGACGCGTGGTCCCTCTTCGTCGATCCGAACGTACCGCGGTACTAGCCTGCCTCATGTCCGCGCCCCACTCGCACGTCGTCTCCGTCGACGGCTTGCGCCTTCACGTCGCCTCGTTCGGCGGACCCGCGGGGTCGCCTCCCCTTCTCCTCATGCACGGGGGCATGGCGCACGGGGGTTGGTGGGGGCCACTCGTGCGAGAGCTCGGCGACGCCGTGCGCGCCTTCGCGCTGGACCGGCGTGGCCACGGCCGCAGCGAATGGGCTTCCGTCGACCGGTACGGCTGGCTTCGGGATCTCGACGACGCCGAGCGGGTCGCCGCGGAGCTCGACCCCGGCCCGTGGCTTCTGGTCGGCCACTCGCAAGGAGCTCTCCTCTCGGCCCATCTGGCGCTTCGGGGCCGCATTCCCCTCCGCGGGCTCGTCCTGCTCGATGCACCCTTCCAGCCGCGGGCGCCGGAGCTCAGGCGCGCGGGGCGGGGGTTTCGCCGGATGCCGCAGCTCCGCTACCCGTCGCTCGAGATCGCCATGCGGCGATTCCAGCCCTACCCCACCCCCCACCGCGTTCCCGACACCACGCTGCAGGAGATCGCGCGTCAGAGCTTCAAACCCACCGAGGACGGCGGCTTCGTCTCGTGCTTCCATTGGAAACGCTTCCAGGCGGACGACGGACCGAAGCACCCGCTCGCCGACTTTCCGTCGGACGTCGCTCGCATCGACGTCCCGACCCTCGTCGTGCGCGGGGAGGAATCCACGATCCTGTCCGCGGAGCAACATGCCGCGTTCCTCGATGCCCTCCCCGATGGCCGTGGGATCGAGATCGCCGGCACGACGCACAGCCTCCACGTCGAGCGACCTGCCGCGCTCGCACGGGAGATCGAGAGATTCGCGGGAATGCTCTGAGCGCGGCAAGCGACGACGCTCAGAGCGAGCCGCGACCGCCCAACAGCCTCGCGACGGGGCGCGTCGCCTCGGCCTGATCGCTCAGGATCTTCAGGACGGCGGTGATCGGCGTCGCGAGCAGCATGCCGACGACGCCCCAGATCGCCCCCCAGATCATCAGCGACAGGAGCACGGCCACGGGCGACAGCTCGAGCGAGTCCCCCATCACGAGCGGCTCGACGACGTTCCCGATCAGGAAGTGGATCGAGCCGGGGACGATGATGGCCAGGATGGCCACGGGGAGCGAGATCTCGGGGTTCATGAGGACGACGGGCACGGGGAGGACCGTCGAGATCACCGACCCGAGCGTCGGAATGAAGTTCAGCAGGAACGCGAAGAACCCGAATGCGAGCGCGAGCTCCACTCCGAGGAGCTGAAGCGTCAACCCGACGAGGAATCCAGTGACCGCCGAGATCAGCGTCTTCGTGAAGATGAAGCTCTTCACGCGCCCTTCCATCTCGAGCCAGATGCCGGTCGGCCCCGCATCGCCCCGGCCGGTGAAGCCGATCAGCAGGAAGATGAGGAAGATCGTCACCAGCATCGCCTGCGACATGAGATCGAGAATCGCGTTCGTGGTCCCGAGCAGGACCCCGCTCACCGTCCCCATCGGCAGCTTCGTCATGGGCTGCAGGAACTCTTCGCGGGAAAGCCCGAAGCGTTCGAGGGGCACCGTGCGCGCGACCCAATCGAGGAGCTGCGTGAGCCGCTCCTGATAGGCACCCGCGTTGGCGGCCAGCTGAGTCACCGCGCCCGTCACGACGGACACGGAGAGCAGGAGAAGCGCCATCGAGATCAGAAACGTCAGGAAGACGGCCAG
>JAUIFY010000152.1 GCA_030430245.1 bacterium
GCGGCGGCCCCGCGGTGGACGAGGAGGCGTTGTCCGAGCGCTACTACGAGCTCAGCCGACGCCTCCATCCCGACCGATTCCAGACCGGCTCCCCCGAGGAGCAACGAGCGAGTCTACAAGCGACGGCCCTGTTGAACGCGGCGTTCAAGACGCTGAGAGACGTCGAGAGCCGCGGGCGCTGGTGGCTCGAGCGCGAAGGCGAGTCCCTCGGACGAGACAACAACCAGGTACCACCGGCGCTTGCCGGCCTCGTGTTCGAGGTGCAGGAGCAGATCGAAGAAGCCGCCCACGCCTCGGGCGACGCACGAGGAAAGATCGTCGAGCAGCTCGAGCGGACGAAGACCGAGCTGACCCAGCAACGAGACGAAGAGAGAGCGACCGTGGAAACGCTACTGCGAGAATGGCCCGAAGACGGCGCGCGCGCCGCGTCGTCGCGCGAAGAGCTGAAGCGACGCCTCTCCGAGCTCTCCTACCTACGCACCCTGGCCCGCGACGTCGGGCGCGCCCTCGAGGACTAGAGTCATGCCCCCACGCATCGTCGGCATCGATCTCGGAACGACGAACAGCCTCGTCGCGTTCATGAACGGGGATCAGCCCGAGATCATTCCGGACCCCGCGAGCGGCGCGCCGCTGCTCCCGTCGGCCATCTCCCGACTGGACGATGGCGCCTTCGTCGTGGGCGAGGTCGCGCGCCAGCGCGCGCGACTGCATCCGAAGAGCTCCGTTCTCTCCGTGAAGCGATTCATGGGCCTGGGCCGGGAGCACCTCGACGATTCCGATCGGTCTCAGTTCCGCTTCGCCGAAGGCGACGGCCCACTGCGCATCGTTCTCGACGACGACCCCGAAGCCGCCCTCACTCCGCCCGAGATCTCGTCCCTGATCCTTCGCGAGCTGCGGCGCCGCGCCGAAAAGGCGCTCGGCGAGGAAGTCCCCCGCGCGGTCATCACGGTTCCGGCCTACTTCAACGACAGCCAGCGCCAGGCGACGCGGGATGCGGGGCGTCTCGCGGGGCTCGAGGTGCTGCGTCTCGTGAACGAACCCACCGCCGCGGCGCTCGCGTACGGACTCGACAAGCAAGAGGAAGCGGTCGTCGCCGTGTTCGACCTGGGTGGCGGGACCTTCGACGTGTCGATCTTGCAGCTGCGCGAAGGCCTCTCCGAGGTTCTGTCGACCGGCGGGGACACCCGGCTGGGGGGCGACGATTTCGATCGGGCGATCGTGGATCATTTCCAGCGAGCTCTCGGGCTGAGCACCGAGTCCGATCCCGAGACCTTCGCGATCCTGCTCGCCGCGGCCGAGGAAGCGAAGCGCGCCCTCACGACGCAGGAGGAGGCACGAGCCGAGCTACCTCTGGCGGGCGGAACCCGGATCGCGACGATCTCCCGCACCGAGTTCGAGGCGGCCACGGCCCCGCTCGTCGAGCGCACCCTCGACCGGTGCCGCCAGGCGTTGGCGGACGCGAATCGAGACGTCTCGGACATCGACCACGTGATCCTGGTGGGCGGAGCCACCCGGATGCCGGTCGTGCAGAGCGCGGTCGAGACGTTCTTCGGCCGCAAGCCCCACGCCGACATCGATCCCGACAACGTCGTCGCGCTCGGAGCCGCCGTTCAGGCGGGCATCCTCTCCGGCGGCACCCGAGACATGCTTCTCCTCGACGTGGTGCCACTGTCGCTGGGCATCGAGACGATGGGGGAGGTCTTCACACGCCTGATCGATCGCAACACGACGATCCCTGCGGCGGCACGCGAGCAGTTCACGACTGCCGTCGACAACCAGACCCACGTCGACGTTCACGTCCTCCAGGGCGAGCGCGAGCTGGCCAAGGACTGCCGGAGTCTCGCGCGCTTCCGCATCCCGATTCCCCCGCAGATCGCGGGGCTGCCCCGCATCGAGGTCACCTTCCTGATCGACGCGAACGGGATCCTGTCGGTCTCGGCGCGCGACGAGCGGACGAACACGGAGCACTCGATCGAGGTGAAGCCGAGCTACGGCCTCACCGACGACACGATCGAGAACATGCTCGAGGAGTCGTTCGATCTCGCCGAGGAAGACTTCACCGCGCGCCTCCTGATCGAGGCACGGGTGGAAGCGGAGACGCTTCTCCACACGACCGAGCGAGCGCTCGAAGGCCACGCCGATCAGGTGACGGACGAAGAGCGCGCGAAGCTGCTCGAGACGATGAAGGAGCTGCGCGAAGCGTGCGCCGGCGAGGACCACAACCGGATCCGCGACCAGATCGACGTGGTGAACGAGGCCGGGCGCCCGCTCGCCGAGCGCATCATGGACGATTCCATCCGAACGGCACTGTCGAGCCGCTCCGTAGACGAGCTGACGAACTCATGAAGCACAAGGTGACTTTCCTACCAAAGAACGTGACCGTCGAGGTCGACGACGCGAACTACCCGTACGGCGACCACGGAAAGCCGGGCTCGCTCCTCGACATCGCGATCGAGAACGGCATCACGTTGGAGCACAACTGTGGCGGCAACTGTGCGTGCACGACGTGCCACGTCATCGTCCGCGAGGGCGAGGAGAACCTCTCCGAGATGGAGGAGGACGAGGAGGACAAGCTCGATCAAGCGCCGGGCCTGACACCGTACTCCCGACTCGGATGCCAATGCGTCGTCCAGGGCGACGTCACCGTCGAGATCCCCGAGATCTAGGAAAACCCGTGGCCGTACCGAGTCCTTTCGCACCGTTGACCGCGGAGTTCCGCCTTCTGCTAGGATGGACGCCTGGGAGCCGATCGTCATGGCGCTAATGCAAGTCAGCCGCAGGGTCGAGTACGCACTTCGTGCGACGATCTACCTGGCGCGACAGGAAGCCGACCGCGCGGCGTCCGTCAGCGAGATCTCCTCGCTCGAGTCGATCCCGAAGAAGTTCCTCGAGAAGATCATCCAAGATCTGATCCACGCCGGTCTCGTGCGATCGCGCCGCGGAGCGCACGGCGGATACCTGCTGGCTCGCGATCCCGACGACATCTCCTTCAAGGAGGTCATGGAGGCGGTGGAGGGCCCGATCGCGCTCAACGTCTGCGTCGGCGACCCACACGCGTGTTCGGTCAGCACCAACTGCGGAATGCAGCACATCTGGGCGGAAGGGCAGCGCCGCCTCATCGAGTACTTCGCGTCGACGAAGGTGTCTTCGCTGCTGGGCCCCGCGGCCTTACCATTCGTCAGCGACGAGGCGGCCTCCGCGGCCGCCTCCGACCCCGCGGGCTGACCCGACAGCGCCGCAGCGGAAAAGCTGCGGTGAGCCGTGGCTTTTTTTTGCCACGCGCGTCGAATTCCGACCCCGACGGGGTCGAATACCCGACGAGTCCCGGCGTCTATTGGGTCATGGAATCATCCGCATTGGCCCGGGACGACCGCGGCTACGACCGCGGGATCGACAGCCTCGATCCGGATCACATGACGCCGGAGCAGTTCTCCGGAATGCTCCGCAGCCACACCTGGCGCGACGGAGAGCACCGCCTCATCGCGGCCGTGCTCCAGGACGCCATCGAGACCTTTCACAAGTGCGCCTTCGCCGAAGCCGGCGAGAAGAAAGAGCAGTTCTCCGAGGTCTACCGCTGGGTGACCGACGAGCAGACCGACACGCTTTTTGCGTTCAACACCATTTGCGACGTCCTCGACCTGGACTCGGATTGCCTCCGCGAGGGGCTCCTTCTCTGGCTCGAGCAGAACAAGAAGCGTCCGGTCTCGATCGGGGCCCGCTTCCTCGCCGATCCCAGGCGGCGGGTGGAGCGTTTGGCCGCGGTCGGGTGATTTGGCGCATGGCTCACCGGACCCGTACGGTTCGGTGAGCCATGCCCGTCCACCAGTACCCCCCCTGCCCGGGCTGCGGCGAGAAGCTCGTACGCAAGCCCGCCGGCCGCTGCCCCCATTGCGGGGCGGAGGTCGCCGACTACGTCGTCGAGGAACGCGACCGCGAGGAGCGGATCGAGAAGGTCGTGGCGATCGTCTCGACGATCCTGGTCATCACCGTCCTCGTGATCGGAGGCGGATTCGGCGTGTTCGAGGGGATCCTCATGTACGCCGCCGGCGGCGCCTTCGTCTGGTACCTGGCCAAGGGAACCTTCGGGAACAACCGGGAGCCCGAAGAGCCGAACGACGACACGCCGGCCTGAGCCCGATCCCGCCGCGGCAGTCCGGGCGAACGACCTCCGTCCGGACGGACTACCCTCGGAGCGGAGCCCGCTGGCGCACTTTCCGCAGCGATTTCCAAAGCTTCGGGCAGGTGGCCGCGCTTTGACACGGAACGTCGCGGTCGGAGAAGATGCTCCATGGCCCGGTTCACGCGACACCTCTGGCTGGCCGCGATCGCACTCGCCGCGGCCTCGGCGACGGACACGGCGCGGGCTGCCGGAATCACGGGCGACCAGCTGCTCTTCTTCTACGACGGTCGCTCGGGGCGCGTCCCGTTCTTCGGGGTGAGCAACCCCTCGACCGACAGCGACGTGACCATCGACGTCGTCTTCTACCCCGAGTCGCTGCAGGACCGGCTCGGGCGGCTCCGGACGACGCTACCGCCGCTCGGCCACACCGTGATCGATCCCACCACGGCGGCGGGGGGTATCGCGATCGGCAACGCCGGCCTCGCGGTGGTCACACCGGTCGCTGCAAACGGAAATCCCGTCGTTCCCGACGAGCCGCTCGTCGGAACGTCGACTCTCGCGAACGTCCCACTCGACTCGGCGTTCGGCGAGAACCCGATCGGCCGGTCCGCCACCACGAGCGACGGCCATCGCCCGGTGCCCGGCACCCTCGTGGACGGAGCTTCCGCGTTCTACGAGCGCCTGCGTCCATCGACTCTCATGGTGCCCGTCTTCTTCGATCCGACCGAGTTGGGCCCGGCCGACCAGGACGGCAACCGGGTCGTACTGCTCGCCTTCACGGATCGGTACGGCGACGAGTTCGACGTCGGCCCACATGAAGACACCGTCGAAGCGACGTTCTTCGACGCGTCCGGCAGCTCGATGGCCGAGACGAGCATCATCGTGCGGGGCGTGCACGCGACGCACCTTCAGGAGGTCGCGGGCCCCACCGAGCTCTCCGCCTCCGGCAAGGTCTTCTTCGAGGTCGACGCGGGAGCGGGCAACGTGGCCGGCATCTTCAGCCAGTCCCTCGGGCCCTTCGGCGCGGGGCAGCGGATGCCGGAGGTTTTCGGCAACGAGACGAACGCGACGGCTCTCGACGTCGGCGCCACGTCCGGCGACCAGCTGCTCTTCTTCTACGACGGCCGATCGGGGCGCGTGCCGTTCCTCTCGATCGGAAACCCGTCGCCGGCGTCGTCCGTCACCATCGACGTGGTGTTCCACTCCGAGTCGCTCGACGATCGCCTCGGTGTCGCGACGTACACGCTCGCCCCGTCGGGGCACGTGATCGTCGACCCGAATCAGGCGGCCGGCGGCGTGGCAATCGGCAACGCGGGTCTCGCCGTGGTGACCGCGGTGGACGCGAGCGACGGTCGGCCCATCGTACCGCCCGAGCCTCTGGTCGGCACCGCGACGCTCGCGAACATTCCGCTCGAGTCGGCGTTCGGCGAGAACGCCGTCGGACGACTCGCCGTCGGCGCCGACGGCGAGCGGGCGAGCCCCGGCGCGGAGGTCGACGGCGACACCGTTGCGTTCCAGCGCCTCTCGCCGTCGATGCTCATCGTGCCGTTGTTCTTCGATCCGACACAGCTCGGACCGGTCGAGAACGACGGGAACCGCGTGATCCTCGTGGCCTTCCGCGACGAGTACGGCGCGAGGTTCGACGTCGCCGGGCGCACGGAAACGATGGACGCCCGGATCTTCGGTGCCGACGGAACCCTCGTCTCCACGAGCGACGTCACCGTGCGCGGAGTCCTCGCGACGAACGCGCAGGCCATCGCGAGCCCGACCGCACTCGACGCCTCGGGAAAGATCGTCCTCGACGTCGACGCGAGCGGGGGAAGCGTCTTCGGGTTGTTCAGCCAGTCGCTCGGGCCCTTCGGCGCGGGACACCGCCTGCCGGCGATCGACGTGAGCGAGCTGCCCGGTCCGACGCCGACCCCCGACGGGAGCCCGACCCCCGTGCCGACGGCCGGCTCGACACCTTCGCCCTCGGCGACACCGACGGCGTCCGCCGCGCCCACCACGACCCCCGTGCCGTCCCCCGCGCCGACGGCGTCGCCGGCCCCATCCCCGACGCCGCCCGGATCGACGATCGGCGGCATCCCGCAGAGCGCCTGCCGCGACGGCATCATCGACGCGGGCGAGGAGTGCGACGACGGGCCGGCGAACTTCGAATGCAAGAACGACCCGGAGTTCCAATCCGTCTGCGGGCCGGGAACGACCTCCGGCTGGACGTGCGCCTACTGCGCGCAGACCTACCTGATCGGCTCTCCGGACATCCTGGTGCCCTGCGGCGGAAGCGGTATGGTCCTGGTCTCGATCCAGCCGCTGGCCGACCGAACCTGCTCGACCATCGGTCTGGGTACCGTCGCGTCCTGCGGGATCACCCTGGGGCCGACGACGACCGAGACGATCTGTCCGGAGATCACGGACTTCATCCAGCCGTCCGGGAACCAGGACGATCTGCTCGAGAAGTTCCGTTCGACCACCTGCCTGGGTCGCGCGTGCGTCGAGCGAAGCTCGATCATCGGCGACTGCCTGGGGAAGAGCCAGGGTACGCCATGCACGCTGATCGTCGGTGGGCAGCCGGCCTTCGGAACGTGCCTCGGCGTGCGGAGTGGATCGCCGATCTGCATCGGCGAGACCATCTCCCTCGCGAACTGATCCCGACCACCGCGGGACGGCGAACTCGCACCGGGTCGAACCCCGGTCGGCGCCACTCACGCGTCCGTGTCGTTGGCACCGAGCGCGCGTGGGGCCGCCGCCCGGCCGGGTACCGCGACCAGGACCGCCAGAGTCACCAGATAGGGCAGCATCAACGCCACCTGATGGGGCACGGCGACGCTCGCCGCCTGAAGCTGGAACTGCAGCGCGTTCACGAGTCCGAAGACCAGCGCTCCGGCGAGTACCCCCGCCGGCGACCAGCGTCCGAACACGACGACGGCGAGCGCGACGAACCCGCGACCCGCCGTGACTCCTTCGACGAAGGTGTTCGTCGCCGCCAGCGTCAACGTCGCGCCCGCGAGTCCGGCGAGCCCTCCCGCCATCAGGAGAACGACGATCTTGTAGCGACGAACCCCGTAGCCCAAACTCGCCGCGGCCCGGGGATGATCGCCGATCGCGCGCAACCGCAGGCCGAGGCCGGTGCGACGAAACAGGAAGGCGAGTGCGGGCACCAGAGCGAGACCGACGTAGACGAGTCCGTTCTGTGCGGCGAGCACCGGCCCGATTCCCGGAATCGCCCCGAGCCCCGGGAGCGGAAGCGCGGGAAGCGTGGGCAGCACGAGCGCGGCACCCGTCGTGCCGTAGAGCGCCCGATACAATGCACCGGTCCCGCCGAGCGCCAGCAGATTGATGGCCGCACCGACGATGATCTGATCGGTGCCGAGCACGAGGGCGGCCCACGCGAAGAGGCCGCCAACCCCGACGCCGGCGGCCATGCCGGCGAGCGCGCCCCATGTCGCGTCGGCCGACATCTCCGCGACGACGGCCGCGACGAACGCTCCCGTGAGCATCATTCCCTCCACCCCGATGTTGAGAACACCGGTGCGCTCGACGAGCAGCTCGCCCAACGCCGCGAGAAGGATCGGCGTCGCGAGAAGCAAGCCCGCCGCGAGGAAGCTCTCAAGCACGGGGCGCCTCCACCTTCTCGGACGACGACGGAACGAAGCCGGTCCAGGAGGTCCGGCTGATCATCGCGACCGCGAGGAGAGTCGCACCCTGGATCGCCACGGCGAGGACCGCCGAAACCCCGGCGGTTCGCTCCATCGCGGACGCCCCCGTGCCGAGCGCCGCGAAGAACACCGCGGCAAGCAGGACTCCCCCCGACCGAAGGCCGCCCAGCAACGCGATGGCGATCGCCGTGTACCCATAACCCGGCGAAATTCGTTCGTAGAGCCGACCCGTCACCCCGGCCACCTCGATCGCACCCGCCAGCCCGGCCAACGCCCCCGACAACGCGAACGCGAGGAACAGATCGCGCCGAACCGGGAACCCGGCCAGTCGCGCGGCATTCGGGTTCAACCCCGCGCTCCGGAGACGCAGCCCGACCGACGCGCGCGACAACAACCCGCCCACACCGAAGACCGCGACCACACCAATCGCGAGTCCGACGTGGAGCCGACTGCCCGGCACCAACCGCCAGAGCTCGGCGGTCGCCGGAAACGCGTCGGATTGCGGGTAGGCTCCCGACTGCTCCTTCAGAGGGCCGTCGACGGCATACGACACCAGATAGAGAGCGACGAAGTTCAGCAGGATGGTGGTGATGACCTCGTTGACGCCGCGCCGCTCTCGGAGCCAGGCCGCGAAGCCCGCCCACAGCGCTCCCGCCGCGGCGCCCGCGAGAAGAACCAGAACGGCCTGGCCCGCCCACGTGCCGGTTCGGGTCGCGATGGCCGTCGCCGCGAGCGCACCGACGAGCAGCTGTCCTTCGGCGCCGATGTTGAACACGCCACTTCGAAACGCGAGCATCACTGCGAGTCCGGCCAGGAGCAGCGGACTCGTCCGCAGAAGAGTTGCCGCCAGACTCGCGCCCGACCCGACGCTTCCCGACACGAGCGCACCCACGGCCTGCACGGGGTTCGCACCGACGATCGCCGACATGGCGGCGGTGAGCACCACGGCCAGCCCGACGGCCGCCGCCGCCGGCGCTGCGGCGCGCAGCCAGACGCGCACGGCGTTCACGACGCACCCTCCAATCCGGCCATGCGTCGGCCGATCTCGATCCGGTCGACCGCGTCGCCCTCGATCGAGCCAAGGCGTCCTCGGTAGAGAACCGCCACGCGGCCGGCGAGCGCCTCGACCTCATCGAGATCCGTCGAGAGCACCAACACGGCGGCCCCCCGGCGCGCGAGATCGCGCAGGCGTGCGTGCACGGCGCGTGTCGCGACCAGATCGAGGCCACGCGTCGGGCTCGTCGCGATCACGACCGACAGTCCGTCGCGCCCGAGCTCTCGCGCGAGAACGAGACGCTGCTGATTCCCACCCGACAGGGCACCCGCGGGGAGGTCGGGATCCGCCGGGCGGACCGAGAAGGCCTCGAGCCGCGGGCGCGCGCGCCGGGACTGCTCCGACGGCACGAGCCAACCGCGAGGCGCGGCCCGGCGAAGGTCCTCACGACCGAGCAGGAGATTCTCCCAGAGAGGCATCTCCGCGACCAGGCCGTCCCGTCGTCGATCCGCCGGAACGATCGCGAGCCCGGCATCCCGCGCGTCGGCCGCGCTCGCCACGAGTCGCCCGTCGACGTGCACCTCGCCCCCGACGTCCGCGGTCCGTACGCCCGACAGCAGGGACTGGAGCTCCTGCTGGCCGTTCCCCTCGACGCCGGCGACGACCACGATCTCCCCCCCGCGCACCTCGAGATCGACGCCATCGAGCCCGACGCGGCCGTCGGCGGACGTCCAACGGAGACCCCGGGCACGGAGTCGCTCCGGTCCGGGTGGAACGGCGCTCGTCCCGGCCGTATCGACCGCCTGGTCGCCGACCATCTCACGAGCCAGGGAGTCGTGGTCGAAGCCGGACGCGGGTCCGGACGCGACCAACGCCCCCCGTCGCAACACGCTCACGCGATCCGCGATCGCGAACACCTCGGCGAGCTTGTGCGTCACGATGATGATCGCCGTCCCCTGGCTCGCGAGCTCGCGGAGCAGCGCGAACAGATCTCCGACCTCCGAGGGCGTGAGGACGGCGGTCGGCTCGTCCAGAATGAGCAGCGCCGGCACGTCCACGAGCGCCTTCAGAATCTCGACCCGCTGCTGTTCTCCGACGGACAGCTCCTCGACGCACCGTCTCGGGTCCCCCACGTCGATCCCGCGCTCCGCGGCCAGGCGGCGGACGTCCGCGTCCAGGGAGGCCGGCGCCACCATGCCCAGGACCTGGCGGGCGAGCGCGAGGTTCTCGGAGACCGTCATCGTCGGCACCAGCATGAAATGCTGGTGCACCATTGCGATCCCGGCACTCCGCGCCTCGTCGGCCGACCGCCAGCGCACCTCGGCCCCCTGGAGTCGCATCCCACCGCCGTCCGCGGAGAGGAGCCCGCTCACGACGTGCATCAGCGTCGACTTGCCGGCTCCGTTCTCGCCGAGAAGCGCGTGGATCTCTCCGCGGCGGCATTCGAGACGGACCCCGTCCAGGGCGACGACGTCTCCGAAGCGCTTGCGGACGTCGACGACCTCGAGCACGACGTCGCTCACGCGGCGGGTCCCCTGTCGGGCGGATGATGCTCGAGAATCCAGCGCCGCGCCGAGTCCGTGTCGTGGAACGCGCCCTCCAACTGCGCGTCCAGAGCCGCGTCGAGCAGATCCTTGAAGCCCGGGCCCGGCGCGTATCCGAGCTCGATCAGGTCCCGCCCTCGCAGCAGTGGATCCGGTCGTACGTCCTCCTCCGAAAGCGCCGCACGGCGCTCGACGCAGAACCTCCAGGTATCGAGATCTCCCGACCCGGAGCTCACGTCGATCCGAACGAGCTCGAGCAACGACTCGATCCAGGGCTCCCCGAGAAAGCGCTTGAGCGTCGCGACACGCATCTGCCTCGCGTCGCGATGACGCAGATGATGCCGCACGAGCCAGCAGACCTCGTCCGTCGTCTCGTTGCTCTGGCGCAGCCGGCGGCAGATCCCCCGTGCGAGCTCCTCGCCCTGCTCACAGTGCCCATGGAACGTGATGCGACCGTCCTCGCGGCGTTCCGCCGTGAGCGGCTTGGCCACGTCGTGCAGGAGAACGGCGAGGCGCAACGCGGCATCGTGCCACGGCTCCAGCTTCTCGAGGCAGAGCAACGTGTGCACGAACACGTCCCCCTCCGGATGATGCTCCGGCGACTGCTCCACACCGCGCATCGCCGCGATCTCCGGCAAGACGGCGTCGAGCAGTCGCGAATCCGAGAGTAGCTCGAACCCGCGGCGCGCGGCGCCGTCGCCGAGGATCTTCACGATCTCGTCGCCGATCCGCTCCCAGGCGATGTCGCAGATGGTCTCGGCGTGCGCGACGATGCTTCGCCACGTCGCATCCTCGATCTCGAACCCGAACCGCGCAGCGAACCGCACCCCACGAAGAAGCCGGAGCCGGTCCTCGTCGAAACGCGCGTCGGGATCTCCGATCGCGCGCACGATGCCGGCCGCGAGGTCCCGACGCCCACCGACGAAGTCGATGATCTCGTCGGTCTCGGGATCGAGAAACATCCCGTTGATGGTGAAGTCCCGGCGCAACGCGTCGCCCTCCGCGTCGCAGAAGCTCACCTCGGACGGGTGGCGGTGATCGACGTAGGGGCCGTCGCTGCGGAAGGTCGCCACCTCCGTATCGCCGACCTCGCCGAGGACCTTGATCACTCCGAACTGCGCCCCGACGCCGACCGTACGGGAGAAGAGGGCCTCGACCTCCGAGGCGCGGGCCGACGTCGCCACGTCGTAGTCCCCGGGGTCCCGACCGAGGAGGAGATCGCGAACACACCCCCCCGCGAACAGCGCTTCGTGGCCGGCCCGCCGCAACCGTTCGACGACGCGCTCGGCTTCCCTCCGGAGGCTCGGCGGCACAGCGGATGCTCGCACGCGGCCGGAGGACGCGCAATTTCCGAGGAATCTTCGAGCGTTGGATTCCCCGCGGGACGGCGGTAGAAGAAGACGACGGAGAGACACGCTCGTGGGCTCTCGGGGTTCAACACATGCGCGGCCTCGGATTCGACCCCCTCCTCGAAGGGTGGTTCCTCGATCGCTTCGGCGAAGCGACGCCGCCCCAGGCGCTCGGGTGGAATGCGATCGCCGCGGGGCGCGACACCCTGATCGCCGCGCCCACCGGTTCCGGCAAGACCCTGGCCGCGTTCCTGTGGGCGATGAACGGCCTGGTCGAACGCGCGCGCACGGATTCCCTCGAGTCGACCACCATTCTCTACGTCTCCCCGCTGAAGGCACTCGGCAACGACATCGAGAAAAACCTCGCGGTCCCGCTTCGGGGGGTGCGCGAGCGCGCGGACGAGGCCGGGATCCCGCTTCAGGAGATCCGGGTGTCGGTTCGCAGCGGGGACACGCCGGCGTCCGAGCGGCAGGGCATGCTCCGCCGGCCGCCGCACATCCTCATCACGACGCCCGAGTCGCTCTACATCCTGCTCACCGCCGAGAAGAGCCGCGAGATCCTCCGCACTGTCGAGACGGTGATCGTCGACGAGATCCACGCGATCGCGGGAGACAAGCGGGGCGCCCACCTCGCCCTCACTCTCGAGCGCCTCGACCAGCTGGTGGGCGCGCCCATCCAGCGCATCGGCCTCTCGGCGACACAGAAGCCCATCGACACCGTGGCCCGACTGCTCGTCGGCAACGGACGCAGTACGCCCGACGGCGCCCCGGATTGCGCGATCGTCGACACCGGACATCGACGAGCGATGGAGCTGCGGATCGAGACCCCCGACATGGAGCTCGGCGCCATCGCGACCCACGAGCTGCGCGCCGCGATCTACGATCGCATGGCCGAGCTGGTCGGACGACACGAGACGACGATCATCTTCGTCAATACCCGAAGACTCGTCGAGCGCGTCGCACACGATCTCGGCGAGCGAATCGGGCCGGAGCGCATCGTCGCCCATCACGGGAGCCTCTCCCGCCGAACCCGCCTCGCCGCCGAGGAGAAGCTCAAGTCGGGCGAGGTGCCGGTCGTCGTCGCAACCGCGTCGCTCGAGCTCGGGATCGACGTCGGCCACGTGGACCTCGTCTGCCATCTCGGCGCACCGCGCGCGCTCGCCACGCTGCTCCAGCGAGTCGGCCGGTCCGGCCACTGGCTCGGAAGCGTTCCCCGGGGCGTCTTCTTCCCACTGACCCGCGACGAGATGCTGCAGACGGCCGCGGCCGTCCGAGCGATCCGCGGCGGCGAGCTGGATCGCATCCGGTTGCCCCATGCACCCCTGGACATCCTCGCGCAGCAGATCGTCGCGACGATCGCCGCCGAGGAGATGGATGTCGACGACGTGTTCGCCCTCGTCCGTCGCGCGAGTCATTTCGGCCAGCTCTCGCGCGAGACCTTCGACCGCGTGCTCGAGGTGATGGTCGAAGGTGTCTCGACGAGCCACGGACGGCGGGCCGCGCATCTTCACTACGACCGGGTGAACCAACGGCTGAAGCCCCGCCGCGGTGCGCGTCTCGCTTCCATTACGGGCGGAGGGGCCATCCCCGACACCGCCGACTACGCGGTCGTCGAAGATCCCACCGGCGCCCGCGTGGGCACGGTGAACGAGGACTTCGCCATCGAGAGCATGCGCGGCGACATCTTCCTTCTCGGCAACCACTCATGGCGCATCCGACGGGTCGAGGCGGGCACCGTACGCGTGGAGGATGCCGGCCAGGCTCCTCCGACGATCCCGTTCTGGCTCGGCGAAGCTCCGGCCCGAACGCGCGAGCTGTCCGAGGCCGTGTCGAGCCTCCGCACCGAGATCGCCGCGCGACGGGACGACCGGGAGGGCGCGATCGCCTGGCTCGTGGAGGAGTGCGGCATCGACCGCGGGGGCGCGGAGCAGATCGCCGAGTACGTTTCGGCCACGCTCGCCATGCTCGGCACCGTCCCGACGTGCGAACGCATCGTCGCCGAGCGCTTCTTCGACGAGAGCGGCGGCATGCAGCTCGTGCTCCACTCTCCGTTCGGCGGCGCCATCAACCGCGCGTTCGGGCTCGCCCTGCGAAAGAACTTCTGCGTCAACTTCGACTTCGAGCTCCAAGCCGCCGCCACCGACGATGGCGTCGTCATCTCACTCGGGGAGCAGCACAGTTTTCCCTTGCCGAGCGTCTTCGGGATGGTCCACCCCGAGAAGCTCGAGGCGGATTTGATCCAGGCGTCGCTCGCCGCGCCCATGTTCGGGAACCGCTGGCGCTGGAACGTCACCCGCGCACTCGTTCTCGCCCGACACTCCAGCGGGAAGCGGGTGCCCATGAACATCCAACGGATGCGCGCGGAGGATCTGCTCGCCGCAGTCTTCCCCGCGCAGCTGGGATGCGGCGACAACCGCACCGGACCCATCGTGCCCCCGAAGCACCCTCTCGTCGACGAGACCCTCGACAACTGCCTCCACGAGGCGATGGACATGGACGGTCTCCGCGACCTCCTCCAGCGGATCCGCAGCGGGGCCATCGAGACCGTCTCGGTCGAAACCTCGAGCCCTTCGCCGATGGCGCACGAGCTGCTGAACGCGTACCCCTACGCCTTCCTCGACGATGCCCCCCTCGAGGAGAGGCGGGCGCGGGCGGTCAATCTTCGCCGCACCGACTCCAGCCTCGCAGGCGGCATCGGTGCGCTGGATCCAGCCGCGATCGCGGAGGTGCGCGACCAGGCCTGGCCGGACGTACGAGACGCCGACGAGCTGCACGACGCGCTGCACGGTCTCGTCTGGGTTCCGCGCGCGCGCGTCGACGACGAACCGGCCTGGGCCACGTGGAAGGACGAGCTCTTCGCGGACCGGCGCGTGACGCTCGCGCGGTGGAGTGTCCCGGGCGAGGTGTCCCCCAGAGAGGCCTATGTGGCCGCGGAGCGCGTCGAGTTCGTCCGCAGAGCCCTCCCGGACGCGACGCTCCACCCGCCACGCGACGCGCCACCCGGATCACCGACGGCGCCCGACGAGGAGACGGCGATCGATGCGGCGCTGCGAGGATGGCTCTCGGCGACGAGCCCCACGAGCGTGGGCGACCTGTCGCGAACGCTCGGCATCCGCCCGGCCGCCGTCGAGGCCGGGCTCGCCCGGCTCGAGAACGAAGGCTTCGCCATGCGCGGCGTCTTCAACGAGGGCGCCACGGGCGAGGAGTGGAGCGAGCGTCGGCTTCTCGCGCGCATCCACCGTCTGACGCTCGGCATCCTCCGCCGCGAGATCGAGCCGGTCTCGGTCGCCAACCTCATCCGCTTCCAGCACCGCTGGCAGCACGTTTCACCGCGTACGCAGCTGCACGGCCGCGAGGGGCTCGCTCTGATCCTCCGGCAGCTCCACGGAACGGAAGCACCCGCACCCGCCTGGGAGGATTCCATCCTTCCCGCACGCATCGAGAGCTACGCGCCCCACCTTCTCGACGAGCTTTTCGAGCGCCTCGAGTTCCTTCAACCGCAACAACAACGGGTTGTCGTCCATCAAACGGGCGGTGTTGAGAAGCGACCGCGTCGCAGCCGTTTCTTCCTGCCGAC
>JAUIFY010000153.1 GCA_030430245.1 bacterium
CGACCGGGCGCTCTACGCGGCGAAGCAGCAGGGGCGCAACCTGGTCCGTCGCTTCGAAGCCCGCCGGGACCGACCCGCTCACCAGGGCGTCAGTGCTCAGGAGAAGGACGCGTTGCTCGGATGAAGACGATCGCGATCACGAGTGGAAAGGGCGGGGTCGGGAAGACGAACGTGTCGGTGAATCTCGGCCTCGCGTTCGCCGAGCAGGGCCTGCGCGTGCTGCTCCTCGACGCGGACCTCGGGCTCGCGAACGTCGACGTCGTCCTGGGCTTCCAGTCCCAGGGCACCCTGGAGGACGTGATTCGCGGGGGACGCGACCTCGAGGACGTGATGGTCGACGTCGCACCGAATCTCCGCATCCTCCCCGCGGGCTCGGGCATTCTCACCCTCGAGCGTCTGGCTCCGGCGGAGCTCCGAGATCTCGCGTCGCGCCTGGACGGCTTGGGGAACTCCTTCGACGTGCTGCTGATCGACACCGGCGCGGGCCTGACCGAGAACGTCCTCTTCTTCAGCGCCTTCGCCGACCACGTGCTCGTCGTGACCACGCCGGAGCCGGCGGCGATCACCGATTGCTACGCACTGATCAAGGTGCTCGCGTCGCGATGCGACGACATGGACGTCCACCTCCTGGTGAACCAGGTCGCCCGGCCCGGCGACGGACAGCGCACGTTCGAGCGCATCCGGGAGGTGGTCCGACACTTCCTCCAGGTCCCGATCGAGGACGCGGGCAGCCTCACCAAGGACGAGGCGCTCGCGGACGCGGTCCGAGAGCGCGCCCCGGTCCTCCGTGCACACCCCGATGCCGCGATCACGGGGGATCTTCGAGACCTGTCGAGCCGCCTCCGGCGTCTGCTGAGCCGCCCGAAGCGACCGGCGCGCGACGACTTCTGGACCGCCTGGGCCGACGGCGCCTGAGAAGCGGACCCCTCTCGCGAGGAGCGCGACCGGGCGCATTCGCACCGGGAGGCTCTCGCCGGTCGCGACGTGCTACGGTCGGTCGCGTGCATCCGGTTCGATACGCCAAGTCCGGGGACGTGAGCATCGCCTATCAATGCTTCGGCGACGGCCCGACCAATCTCGTGATCGTTCCCGGATGGGTCTCCAACATCGAATGGCAGTGGGAAGATCCGGGCTACGCCCACTTCCTTCGCCGACTCGGCGCCTTCAGCCGAGTCCTCACCTTCGACAAGCGCGGGACCGGCCTCTCCGATCGGCTCCGCGAGGACGAGCTTCCCGGCCTCGAGACGCGGATGGACGATCTCCGCGCGGTGATGGACGACGCGGGCCTCGAGCGAGCGACGCTTCTCGGCTTCTCCGAGGGAGGCTCGATGTCGGTCCTGTTCGCGGCGACCTATCCCGAGCGGACCACCGGGCTGTTGCTCTGCGGGGCCTTCGCGCGCTTCACGCGCAGCGACGACTACCCATGGGCGGCGACGCTCGAGCAGCACCGGGCCGCGATGGCGCTGTATCGCGAGAAATGGGGTGCGCCCATCGGGCTCAAGACGTTCTGCCCCAGCCTGGCGAGCGACGAGAGGTTTCGTTCGTGGTGGGCCACGTTCCTCCGTCTGGGCGCGAGCCCTGCGGCGGCCATCGCGCTGTATCGAATGAACGTCGAGATCGACGTGCGGCAAACCCTCTCGAGCGTGTCGGTGCCGACGCGGGTCCTGCACCGCAGCGGCGACCTCCTCATTCCCATCGAGAACGGCCGCTACCTCGCCGAGCACATCCCCGGCGCGCGATTGGTCGAGCTACCGGGCGAAGACCACTTCTTCTGGGCCGGCGACGCCGAGTCCGTCTTGCGGGAGATCGAGAGCTTCCTCACCGGGATCGAGCCCGCGCGCCAGGCGCAGAGGACTCTCGCGACCGTGCTCTTCGTCGACATCGTCCAATCCACGGAGAAGGCGGCCGAGATGGGCGACCGAAGCTGGCGGGTTCTCCTACAGAGCTACTACGCACTGGCCGAACGCGAGATCCAACGACAGGGCGGCTTGAAGATCGACACCGCGGGCGATGGCATCCTCGCGTCGTTCGACGGCCCGGCACGTGCGGTGCGGTGCGCCCTCGCTCTGAGGGACGGCACCCAGCGACTCGGCGTGGAGGTGCGGGCCGGCCTGCACACGGGCGAGTGCGAGCTCCTGGCCGACAAGCTGAGCGGAATCGCGGTCCATATCGGTGCCCGGGTCGCCGGGCTCGCCGCACCCGGCGAGATTCTGGTGTCGAGCACCGTACGCGACCTCGTGGCCGGGTCGGGTCTCCACTTCCGCGACCGCGGGAAACACGAGCTCCGGGGCGTTCCCGAGCCCTGGGACCTCTTTGCGGTCCTGGCCTAGGCCCGAGGGCCAGCGCCCGCGGCCCCTTCCCGGGCGTCGCGGTCGGGGCCCCTCACGGAAGCACGCCTCCGTACGGAACCCCCGTCAGGTGATGAACGTCACGCTTCCAGGTCGTGAGATCGTCGATGGAGAAGTCCCGCAGGTGCCGATGGCCGCAGGCGCGCGCCATCACGCACATGATCTCGGTCGCGCTCTCGAAGAATCGCTTCAGCCTCTGTGAGGCCAGCGCGACGTCCAGCCGCGAGCGCAGCTCGGGGCGTTGAGTGGCGATGCCGACGGGACAGTTGTTCGTGTGGCACGCCCGCATTCCGAGACACCCGATCGCCTGGATCGCGGAGTTGGAGAGCGCGATGCCGTCCGCGCCGAGCGCGAGCGCCTTCACGAAGTCCGAGGGAACGCGAAGCCCACCGGTCACGATGAGCGTCACATCGCGACACCCTCGCTTGTCGAGGTAGCGCCGGGCGCGGGCCAGGGCGGGGATCGTCGGCACGCTGATGTTGTCGCGAAAGATCCGCGGCGCGGCGCCCGTCCCGCCGCCTCGGCCGTCGAGGATCACGTAGTCGGCTCCGGCGGAGATCGCCGCCTCGAGATCCCGCTCGACGTGCTGCGCCGAGAGCTTGAACCCGATCGGAATGCCGCCGGTGCGCTCGCGGACCTCGTCCGCGAACCGCCGGTAGTCGTCGGCGTGCTCCCAATCGGGAAAGCGCGACGGCGAGATCGCGGCCGTCCCCTCGGCCAGGCCGCGAACCTCGGCGATCTTCCCCTTCACCTTGTGGCCGGGGAGATGACCGCCCGTCCCGGTCTTGGCCCCCTGGCCACACTTGAAATGGAACGCCTGAACGCGATCCAGGAGCTCCATCTCGAAGCCGAAGCGCGCGGAGGCGAGCTCGTAGAGGTAGCGAGAGTTCGCCCGTTGCTCCTCGGGGAGCATCCCGCCTTCGCCCGAGCAGATGCCCGTGCCGGCCGCCTCGGCGCCGGTCGCGAGGGCGACCTTGGCTTCCTCCGAGAGGGCGCCGAAGCTCATGTCCGAAACGAACAGCGGCGTCTCGAGGCGGAGCGGCTTCTTCGCGCCCGGCCCGATCACGAGCTCGGTCGCGACCTCCTCGTCGTCGAGAAGGGGGACGCGATGGAGCTCCGCCGTGAGGATCTGGATGTCGCTCCACGACGGAAGCTCCCCCCGCGGTACGCCCATCGCGTCGACCCG
The DNA here is from genome assembly GCA_030430245.1 of bacterium. Classification (GTDB taxonomy): domain Bacteria; phylum Desulfobacterota; class Binatia; order UBA12015; family UBA12015; genus VGTG01. Next base: position 3,535 of record JAUIFY010000153.1, read on the forward strand.
ACCGTGGTGACCGACCCGCGAGAGGCCGTGCTCGGCCATCTCCTGGATCCACTTGTTGTACGGCTCGTCGTCCGTGCCATGAGGATCCGCGTACGCGCCCTGATACGCGGACCGATCGTAGGGCTGCGGGTGGGAGTGCTCCCACGCACACACCTCATCCTCGTCCACCAGAACGTCGCCGTCCTCGATCCAGTGCGTGAACTTGTGGAGGACCTCCTCGTTCGTGTACGCGGACACGCCCGTGCGGAAGCGATAGTCCCAGCCGTGGACGCCGCAGATCAGGTCCTCGCCCCGGATCTCTCCGTCCGCGAGCATCGCGCCGCGGTGAAGGCAGCGTCCGTAGAGAACCGATACCTCGTCTTGGTCCGGCCAGCGGACGATCACGAGATCCACGTTCCCGACCAGGGCGCCGGTGGGCGTCTCGGGCCGAAGCTCGTCGAATTTGGCGATGGCGATCTTGTTCATCGGAAGCGGGCCTCCTCGGCGACGATGTTGACGGGCGACGTCTCCTACGACCGTAGAGCACGCCATCACGCCGGCAAAGCCGACCTGGAGGCTCCGGGCGACTGGATCGTCGAGGACTGACCGACTCCCGCGCCGCACCGCCCCCGTCGGGCCCGCCTCCGCGGCCCCGCGTCGGTGGTGCCGGTGCCGCGAAACGGCGAAAGGCATCCTGGCGGGTCGGCGAACCTTCGTCCACCGTGAAGCGCGTGGACGACACACTCGCGCCGGATCCCGGCTTCGCGTAGGCTCCGCGAAGATCCGAGCGCGCGGTCGACGCGACGCGCTCCGCACGGGGACGAAGTCCATGACCCTCGAAAAGACCAGCTCCGCCGTCTGCCACGGCGGCACGCAAGACGTCTACGCACACCGCTCCGACGTCCTCGGCTGCGACATGAACGTCGCCGTCTTCTCTCCCCCCCAGGTCGAGACGCGGCCGCTCCCCGTCCTCTACTGGCTGAGCGGCCTCACCTGCACGGAGCAGAACTTCATCACGAAGGCCGGGGCCCAGCGATTCGCGGCCGAGCTCGGCCTCGTGATCGTGGCGCCGGACACGAGCCCGCGCGGGGACGACGTCCCCGACGACGCCGCGTACGATTTGGGACAGGGCGCCGGGTTCTACGTCGATGCGACTCGCGCACCCTGGTCGCGCCACTACCGCATGTACGACTACGTGGTGAACGAGCTGCCCGGGCTGATCGAGGCGGGCTTCGCGGTCACCGATGCCCGAGGCATCTTCGGCCACTCGATGGGGGGCCATGGTGCGCTCACGATCGCGCTGAAGAACCCCGGACGCTACCGCTCGGTCTCCGCGTTCGCACCGATCGTCGGTCCGAGCACGGTGCCGTGGGGAGAGAAGGCATTCGCCGCCTACCTCGGCGACGACCGCGAGGCATGGAAGGCCTACGACGCGTGCGAGCTGGTCGCCGACGCCGAGGAGCGTCTTCCCCTCCTGATCGACCAGGGCACCGCCGACGGCTTCCTCGACGAGCAGCTCCAACCACACCGGCTCGAGGCCGCGTGCGCCGCAGCCGGCCATCCGCTCGAGCTCCGGATGCAGGCCGGGTACGACCACAGCTACTACTTCATCAGCACGTTCATCGGCGACCACGTCGCCCACCACGCGAGGGCTCTCTGCGGCTGACAGCGAACCGTTGCGCCGACCATTGCCCCCGATCGCGGACATCCTTCCGAACGCGACAGCCGACATGAGCTCGTACCAACACGATCCGAAGAGCACCCATCCGGTGGACGTCCGACACCCGGAGACCGGTCGCCCCGGCCTCGTGAGCCCCGCGTTCATCGTGCGCATCGAGGATCTCGCCCGGGACTACTTCCCGGCGACGCGCCGGGGCGAGCGCGTCACCATCGCCGGCGCGCCCCTTCGAGCGTGACGCGATCGCACGGCGCCGTAGCTCGGCGAGCGGACTGGCGCCCCACCGCCGCGGGTCCGGTCTGAGGGACGAAACGAGGACGCGTCGCTACTTGTTGGACAGTGCGCGCGAGGCGATCCGCGCCACCCGTCGCAGGGCCTCGGGTGCGTCCGGATCGTCGTGCGCCAACGCGAGGACCTCGTTCAGGGCACGCCGCGCCTTGCGCAGCTCGGCGACGAGGAACCGAACGTCGGCCGCGAGCGAGTCCGGTCCCTCGCAGCGGAGACGCTCGATGTCACGAAGGCGCCACTCGAGAAGCGTCTCCGAGCTCGGAAGGACCCCCTCTCCGCCGCAATCGGGGCACGCCATCACCCCGGTATCGGTGCCGATCTCACCCGTTCCCCGACAGCTATGGCAGCTGCGCGGGCCGATGTCGTTGGTCGCCATCGCGGGACTGTAACACGGGGGATCGGGAGCACGAGGAGACCCGGGCCGAGCGCCATCGGGCCTTCGTGCAGACCAGCGCTGCGAACGGTCGGGCCGGCGCACCGCGCAGCCACCAGGCACCATGCCAAAGTCTCGTGTCCATCCTGAGTATCCTCGCGGACATCGGTCTCTTCTCCCAATCGCTCGGCACCTTCGTGGTCGGGCAGCGGCTGCCGGCTGTCGGAGACGGCGCCTTCCCCGTCACCGCCGCGAGCAACGACCTGTCGGGCCGCCTCGCGGGCGGCGCGATCGGTCGCTTCGATCGCGAGAACGGTGTCCCGAATCCCGAAGGGGACCGGTTCGACCATCAACGGGGGCAGGTCTTCGAGCTGGCCAGCGAAGGAACCCTCGGGTGGATCCAGGTCGCGATCGAGCCCGCGCCGGCGGGGAGCACGCTCCCCGTCGTTCTCGAAGTACGCGAGGCCGCGGGCGACGTGCCGGGGGACGATGCGACGATTCTCGCGAGCACGTCGCTGCCCGCATCGTCGTTCACCGACGTCGATCTCGAAGAACCGACGACGTGGGCCCATCTTCGACTTCCGCTCCCTGGGGATCGCGGTCACTCCCGGTCGGAAGCTCGCCTTCACCCTGCGCACCGCGGACACGAACGGCTACGTGGTGCCGATCGCGCTGGACTCGACACACGAAGGAGCGACGGCGTCCCGGAACGCGGCGACGGACCCCGATTGGGTCGGCGGGGACGGCGCTCCCGGCTTCGCGCTGCGGCCGGGCGAGCCCCTGATTCTCGACCCCTCGCAGATCGACGCCGTGCAGGGGAACCTGGGTCTGGCACTGGTCACACCCATCCGGAACCAGCTCGATCCGACCGCGATCGTGCCGCACGCGCCGCTCTACGGCGGGTTCACGCTCGCCGACACCGAGGTGCAGTCGGGCTTCGGGCAGAACCCGCTCGCCCGAAGCGCCGTCCGCGCTCTCGACGGGCGACGGGCCGAGGTCGGCGCCGATGTCGATGGCACGGCCGTCCTCTACCAGGTGATCGCCCCGGATCTTCTCTCGGTACCGTTCTTCTTCAACCCCGAGAGCGCCGGGCTCACCAGTCGGCTGCTTCTCGCGTCCTTCCGGGACGACCACGGCGCCGAGGGGCACGCCGTCGCGCCGCTCGACGTCGCCGTCCAGGCGACCCTGACGACGGCCGCCGACGGCGACCTGACGGGTCTTCCCTTCGAGGTGCGAGGGGTTGCGTCGCTCGATCTCGTCGCGCAGGTCTCCCCGGGGCCGACGTCGAGCGGATCCGGAGAGCTTCGCGTGGTCGGCGCATTGCCGGACGACGGGAATCTGGTCGGCCCGTTCGCTCAGTCGCTCGGGACGTTCGCCGTGGGGCAACGCCTCCCGGGGGCGTGCGCGGCAGCGGGCGACGCCGGCCGGGTGGTGACCGAGCCGGTCTCGGTCGTCTCCGACCAGACGAGCGTCGAATCCGGCCCGACCGAAGGCGACACGATGGGTGTCGAGCTGGGACAGACCTTCACCGTGGAGCGATCGGGGGAGACGTCGGTGGTCCGCTTCGAGGAAGCGAGAGACCCTGCCGGGCATGGCGATGCGGCCTCCAATCCGAGGCTACAAGGGCTCGAGACCCCACTTGCGCTCGTTCTCCCGAACACGCTCCAGCGTCGCCCCGCCCTTCGGCGCGTGCTCGGCCACTTCGAAGTCCTCGAGCTTCTCGCCCACCCGGTAGTTCAGGGCGATGTCGTCGTCGAACTTCGGCGGCATGGCGATCTCCTCGAAGATCGCCCGCCACGGGCACTCCGGCTCACACGCGCCGCAGTCGATGCACTCGTCCGGGTTGATGTAGAGCTGGTTCGGAAAGGTCGCCGTGTCCGCACCCGTGTAGGCGTAGATGCAGTCCACCGGGCAGACGGAGACACAACCCGTGTCGACGCAGTCGCGGCACAAGCGCGAGATGATGAACGACATCGAGAGGTTCCGTCACTCGGGTGCCGGGGTTCGGGCGAGGTACCAATCGGTGATCTCGAGGTCCTGGCGCTTCACTCGATCCGACGCCTCCGCTTGCGTGGCCGGCGGCGGCACGATGCACGCCTCACCCGGCGTCCATCCCTGGGGCGTGGCCAAGCCGTGCGCCGCGTTGAGCTGTAGCGCCTGGAGGAGCCGCTGGATCTCCGAGACGGCCCGTCCGGCCGACATCGGATAGTAGAGGAGAGCGCGGATCCGCTGCTCGGGATCGATGACGAACACGGCTCGAACCGTCGCCGTGTCCGCCTCGCCGGCGTGGATCATGCCGTACTTGCGGGAGACCTCGGTGGAGAGGTCCGCGATGACGGGGAACGTCACGTCGACTCCGAACTTCTCCTCGATGTTCCGGATCCACGCGATGTGGCTGTACACGCTGTCGACGGACAGACCGACGAGCTGGGCCCCCATGCCGTGGAACTCGGGGGTCCGTCGAGCGAACTCCACGAACTCGGTGGTGCAGACCGGCGTGAAGTCCGACGGGTGGCTGAACAGCACGACCCACTTCCCCTTGAAGTCGTCGAGTCGGATCGTCCCCTGCGAGGACGGGGCCTCGAAGTCGGGCGCCGGGTCGCCGATGCGTGGGAGGCGGACGGGTTCTTGGGTTCGTTCTTCAGACATCGGAAGCGCCACTCCTTGGAAGCTGCGGTGCCGCCCTGACCAAGCCATCGCGCGGCACGGGTTGAGTTAAACCAGTACCACATATACATGTATTTACAAGGAGACTCCCCGTTGAACGAGACCAAGAGCGATCCAGAGATCCTACCGAGAGACGAGCTACTGAAGCTCCTGAACGAGTTGCTGGAAGCGGAGCGGGCGGGCGTGAAGGTCGCGGCCGCCTACCGGGACGACGCGTCGACTGCTCCGGCCCGCGCCCTCCTCGACACCGTCCACACCGACGAGGCGCGCTCCTGCGCCCTACTCACGAAGGCAATCCATCAGCTGGGAGGCGAGCCCAGCCGCTCGGTTGGCGACTTCGCCGAACGCGCGCTCGCCCTGGACGACGAGCCGGCGCGACTCGCCTTCCTGAACCGCGGACAACGATGGGTGATCCGCAAGCTGGAGGCGACCATTCCGAGAATCGAGGATGCCGAGGTTGCGACGTGGCTCGGTGAGATGCTCGCGTTGCACGTCCGCAACGTCCTTTCCTGCGAGGAGCTCGCAGAGTGAAGTCCGTAGCCAAGAGCCCGCGCCCGTCTTCGGTCGAGGAGGCCAAGGGCGGCAGTCGCGGGTTGCGCGGAACGATCGCCGACTCCCTCACCCGCGCCGACGACGGCGTCGAACGTGCCGACGCGCAGATTCTGAAGTTCCACGGGATCTACCAGCAGGAGGACCGCGACCGGCGCCAGGCCGTCAAGATCGCCGGCGGCTCCCGCCAGCAATCCTTCATGGTCCGGACCAAGCTTCCCGGCGGGGTGCTCACCCCGGCGCAGTACCTCGCCATGGACCGGCTCGCCGACGACGTCGTCTACAACCGGTCCCTTCGGATCACGACGCGCCAGAACTTCCAGCTCCACGGTGTCCTGAAGGGGGATCTGGCCCGGACCGTCCGCAGAGTGAACGACGCACTGCTCAGCACGCTCTGCGGTTGCGGCGACGTCGAGCGCAACATCGTCGCCCCGCCGGCGCCGCTCGCCGACCCCGCCCACCGCGCCCTGCGCGGTCTCGCCCGCATCCTGACCGATGCCCTCGTCCCCGCCACGAACGCCTACCACGAGATCTGGCTCGGTGGTGCGCGCCTCTCCGGGCCTGCGGAGGAGGATCCACTCTACGGAGCCACGTACCTGCCGAGGAAGTTCAAGACCGGTCTCGCACTTCCCGACGACAACTCGGTCGAAGTCCACGATCAAGACGTGGGTCTCGTCGGCATCATCGAGAGCGGGGAGCTTCGCCGACTGAACGTGCTCGTCGGCGGCGGCACCGGCTTCACGCATCGCAGAGCCGATACCTACGCCCGACTCGGCAGCCCGCTGGGCTCCGTGCGGGCCGACCACGCCATCGCGATCGTGCGGACGATCGCGACGATCTTCCGCGACTTCGGGGACCGGGCGGATCGCCGACACGCCCGGCTCAAGTACGTCGTCGAGGAGAATGGCCTCGAGGCCTTTCGCGAAGAGGTCGTCCGGCGCTTGGACGTACCCCTCGATCCGTGGGTCGAAACCGGCCCGCTCCACAGCCCGGACTGGCTGGGGCCGCACGAGCAGGGCGACGGCCGCTTCTTCTACGGCCTCTCGATTCCATCGGGGCGAATCATCGACGACGCCTACGGCCGGCCCAAAGCCGCGATCGCAGCCTTGGTGGAGCAGCTCGAGCCCGACGTGATCCTCACGCCGACGCAGGCCGTCCTGTTTGGGGGACTGGACGGCCGCGACGTCGAACGGCTCGAGAAGATCCTCACGAGCTACCGCGTGAGCCTTCCCGAGTCGCTGTCGCGCGTCCGTCGGACCGCAATGGCCTGCCCCGCCCTGCCCACCTGCGGCCTGGCACTCTCCGAGGCCGAGCGCGTGACGCCCGACATCCTCGACGACTTCGAGACCGAGCTCCGACGGCTGGGACGCGGCGACGACGATCTCGGAGTTCGCGTGACCGGATGCCCCAACAGCTGCGCGCGCCCCTACAACACCGACGTCGGGCTGGTCGGCCGCAAGCCCGACCACTACGACATCTACGTGAGAGGAAATCCGGAGAGGCTCGCCGAGCTGTACGCGGAGGCGGTCGCTCGCGACGAAATCCTCCCGACGCTGCGACCGCTGCTCGAGAGGTGGGCGGCGACGTCGCCCGCCGGGGAATCGCTCGGGGCGTTCTACCACCGGCTGTTCTGGGGAGGGCAGCGCGACGACCTTCTCAGCGGCGAGAAGGAATCCCCCGGCGTGCTCCGATTCGACGCCGCCTCCCCGGACGGAGACGCAGTTGTCACGACGGCCCCGATCATGCATGAGGGGGGCACAGGTCCTCCGAGATGAGACTCACCCGGTTCACCGACTACTCCCTGCGCGTCTTGATCGCGCTCGCGATCGATCCGGAACGCTCCGTCACGATTCAAGCGATCGCCGAGAGCTACGGTGTATCGAACAACCACCTCATGAAGATCGCGCATCAGCTCGGTCGGCTCGGCTACATCGAGACGGTTCGGGGGCGCAACGGCGGGCTCCGCCTCGCGCGCGCCCCGGGCGAGATCTGTCTCGGCGACGTCGTTCGCGACTGCGAGGACGACCGCGCCATCGTCGAGTGCTTCGACCCCGAGACGTCCACCTGCCGCATCGAGCCCGGGTGCACGCTGCGCCACGTACTCGAGGAGGCGTTGTCCGCGTTCTTCGAGGTGCTCGATCAGTACACGCTCGCCGACCTCGCCGAGCGCAAGGGCAAGCTTCGCTCCCTCCTGGGACTCCCCGCGCCGCACCGACCTCGAAAGAGCGCCGCGACGCGGAGCACCACGAAGCACTGACGCCCCGGCGCGCCGAACGCGCGCCGGCTCGCTCGTCGGACCTCAGGCAGCGCGGTCCGGCAGCTCGAGCTCGAAGCGGCACGCGGGCCGGTCCGCACGTTCACAGGACTCACGCACGGTCACGCCGATCATCTCCGAGAGCAGGGCCTGCATGGCGACGCAGACGCGGGGGTCCTGCTTCACGACCTCTCCGAGCGGACACCCGAGCCCCCGGATGTGGACGGTGCCGTTGCGCCGCTCGACCTCGGCTGCCGCCCCCAGGTCGCCGAGCAGATCCAGCGCGTCGGCGAGTCGCCGCTCCGGCTGGGCATGCCGGTGGGGTCGCTCCAACGCGATCTTCCGGCCGACCTCCTCCAGAACCGCGGTCGTCGCGTCCGGCCCGAGCCGATCGGCGAGGACCTCGAGCAGGGTCGCCAGGAACGGCACGTAGGCCTTCGAGAACGACACCTCCGCCTCCGGCGACAACGCGTAGAGGTAGGCGGGCTTGCGGGTGCGCCGCCGTACCCCCTCGCGTTGCACGAGCCCGTCGCGCTCGAGACTCGCGAGCTGGACGCGAACCGAGTTCGGCGTCACACCGACGGCGCCGGAGAGATCCTCCACGGTCGCCGACCCGCGTCGCAGGAGCGCGAGGATCCGCTCCCGCGTCGCGGTCCCGTCGGCTCGATCCTCGGATTTCATGAGCGTGTTCCTAGCCCGAGAACCGCGAAAACACAAATAACCACAAAAAACTCATAAGACTATTGTTTTATGAGTTTATGATTGGTAGCGCTGGAACTCAAAGGAGATCGAGACGATGAAGCCAATTCACAGGACCTCTCGTGCCACGTGTACCGCGCCCCCGGCGCACCCCTCCGTGGCGACATGGACCTCATTTCTGGCCTTGGGGCTCCTCGCGGCGATGGGCTGCGGCGACTCGGGCCAAAGCGTCGAGGCCCCCGAAACCATCGACGGCCGCCAGGTCTTCCGGCACGACACGTTCGGGAGCGAGCGGTTCTGGACCGACACGCTGCGCATGCACGAGGTCATCCAGGACGGCGTGAGCCCCGCGACCGCGCTCGCGGTCGGGCTCAAGGGCGATGCAGGCGCCCTGCCCCGGGGAATCCTCGACTCCGCCGACCTCGACGATCCGGCCACCACGGTCGAGCTCCTCCGGCTCGGCGCGGTCTTGGGCATCGAAGGCTCGGTTCGAGAGGGCCGGCTTCAGGAGGTCGGAGTGACCTGCGCCCTGTGTCACTCCACGGTCGACGATTCCGTCGCGCCCGGAATCGGGCGGCGGCTCGACGGCCACGCCAACCGGGATCTCGATCCGGGGCTGATCCTGTCGCTGTCGCCGGCACTTCAGGATCCGGACAGCCAAGCGGCTCTCACCTCGTGGGGCCCCGGTCGGTACGACGCCTACTGGAACCTCGACGGCGTCAGCGACCCCGCGTTGATCCCACCGATCTACGGCCTGCAGGGAGTCGAGGTCGAGACCTACACCGGAGAAGGGCCGATCTCCTACTGGAACGCGTACGTCGCCGTCACTCAGATGGGAGGCATCGGGACCTTCGTCGATCCACGACTCGGCATCGACATCCAGGCTTCCCCCGATCTGGTCACGCCCAAGCTCCCGGCCCTCCTCGACTATCAGCTGAGCCTCGATTCCCCTGCCGTCCCACCGGGAAGCTTCGACGCGGCGGCCGCCGAGCGGGGTCGGACCCTCTTCGAGGGGAAGGCCGGATGCTCCGGCTGTCACACCGGTCCGACGCTCACCGACGCCAACGAGAGGCTGCATCGCCCCGACGAGACCGGCATGGACCCACGGCTCGCGCAACGCGCCACGACGGGACTCTACCGGACCACGCCGTTGCGCGCGCTCTCGGCGCACGCGCCCTACTTCCACGACGGGAGCGCCGCGACCCTCGCCGCCGTCGTAGAGCACTACGATTCGTTCCTACGACTCCGCCTCGCCGATGCGGAGAAGGCCGACCTCGTGGAGTTCTTGAGGTCGCTTTGAGAAACCACGGGCGGCCCTTCCTCACAGGGCTGCCCCTGCTCGTCACGAGGACTCTCGTGACGACGTCCAGGAGACATGAGATGAGCCAACTCGACAAGAAACTCGACCCGGCGTGGACCGCACTCAAGGTCGGCTACGGCCTCGTTCCGCTGCTCGCCGGACTCGACAAGTTCTTCAACCTGCTCACGTTCTGGCCGCAGTACGTGAGCCCGACCGCGACGGCCACGCTCCCTCTCGGGCCGCAGGAGTTCCTGTACGTCGTCGGTGTGATCGAGATCGCCGTCGGTGTGGCGGTCCTGACACGCTGGACGGTGCTCGGGAGCTACGTGGCCGCAGGGTGGCTGCTCTGCATCGCCGCCAATCTCGTCGTGGGCGGTCACTTCGACGTCGCCGTTCGCGACGTGGTGCTGGCGGTGGGAGCGTTCACTCTGGCGCGCTTGACCGAGGTCCGCGATGCCGGGGACGCCCGAGCGAGCGAGCCGACCCCGATCCAGAAGGCCGCGTGAGCGCGGCCACCCGTGTGCCGCTGCTCGGCGAGCCGATCGCTCGCCGAGCAGCGGCACACCCGTCGGGGGCCGGCTCGAACAGGGGCGGCGCGACCTCAGCGCACGATCAGCTTGTCGCCTCGTCCGAGCTTCGGGTCGGCCGCGTCGTTCGTCATGAGGACGCTGATCGCGCCTCGAAGCGCGCGCGTCATCGCGTGATCCACGATCGCGTTGTTGGTCGCGCGATCCCCCGGGGGAACCAGATCGAAGATGGCGCCCGACGCGGGCGGGATCGCGAACGTCTGGACACCCTGCGAGACGTTGTGTGGGTTGCCGTGATCGTAGACCCGATCCCAGATCCCGGCGATGGGATGGAGCGCCACCGGGTCGTTGATGTTGGCGTTCACGTAGTAGAACCGGACGCGCTCGCCGGGCTTCGCCTGCAGGCTCAGGCTCGCATTGGCATCGTGAACCGGGTCGTAGTGGAAGACCTTGCCGTTGATGAGCGACCCGACCCAGCTCTCACCGTCGAGCCGCTGGTCGACCGAAGCTCCCTCGCTGAAGAGATCACCCTGCACCAGGACGTACTCCCGGTCCGGCTTCGGAAACGCGTCGGAGTATCCCTCCTTCGGGTCGACGATGATCACGCCGTACATCCCGCGCGAGATGTGCTCCGCCATGGACGAGGCACCACAGTGATAGATGAAGACTCCCGGGTACTTCGCCTCGAACTTGAACTTCTTCGTCGCACCCGGCTTCACTTCGGCGAACTCGTCGAGGACGTCGGCGATCGCGGCATGGAAGTCCATCGAGTGGCTGTTCTTGTTGTCCTCGTGGTTGAGCATCGTGAAGTCGACGACGTCGCCCTCCGTCACGCGAACGAGGGGCCCCGGGATCGTTCCGTCGTACGTCCACATCAGCTGCTTCGTGCCCTTGTTGTCGACGGGCACCTCCAGCTCGCGGACCGTCATGTTCACCTCGACCGTCTTGGCCCGCGCCGTCGACGCGAGCGCCAGGGCGATGCCGAGGGCGAAGCCGATGAGAAGCGTCTTTACCGTTTCGTTCATGTTCCCGTCTCCTCGGACCTGTGCGGAGAGACCACCAGATCCGCGCAAGTCAGGGGCGGCTGTCCGTCGCCCCCAAGTCCTCTCCCTGAAAACCGTCGTGCTCGAAGAGGCCGTACCCGTCCGCGAGGCTCTCGCCGTAGTAGAAGTTCGGATCGAACTTCTTGTCCCGCCAGACGTACCAGGGCGGCTTCTCGACTCCCTCGTATTCCACGATCATCACCGCGCCTCCCGGCGCGCTTCCTGCATTGCTCACGTGGTGCTCGATGTGGTCGTGGTCGATCCAGAGCCCCGGGTTGTTCGCGCGAAAGATCACGTCGTACCGGGCACCCTCCTCCACGTAGAGGACGTCGGCCTCGAACGGCGC
>JAUIFY010000427.1 GCA_030430245.1 bacterium
GCAATGACCTCGCGTCCCCGGGGCGTGTCGAATGGATAGTGCGTCGCGACGGGAAGAATCTCGGCGCCGCGGTCTCGCATGTTCGCCGCGAGGATGTTCGCGGCGAGCAGAACCTGATCGAGGGTCGTTCCCGTCACCTCGACGAAGAGCTCGTCCATTCCCACGACGACGCGACCGAGCGACGCGGAGTTGATGATGGGTGGGAAGGAGAGCACCTCTCCCCGGCTGTCCACGAGCATCGGCGCCAGATCTCCCGCGAGGGCGCTCCGGTACTCCCGCCCCGTCGGGTGGTCCCGCAAGATCTCCTCGGGGGTCCAGCGCTCCTGCCAACGTGCCGCCGGCACGTCGCCGGGCAGCTCGCCCGCCGGCGGCAGCGGCACGAAGGCGCCGTCCGCCGCGTCCATCGGAATCGCTCGGTACGACACGGGGAACTCGAGGCTCGCGCCGTCGTAGATGCCGATGGCGATCGTCGCGCGCTTCCGCCCGTAGTTGCGGCAAAGCGTCTCCTGCGCCTGGATGAAGGCGCGCAAGCCCGAGTCGTCGACCTCCCAGCCGCGCGCGACGAAGCCCGCGACGAACGGGCGCACCGACTCGACCGACGCATCCACCTCGATCCGCCCCGCGAGAGCAGCGTGCCTCTCGAAGAAACCGTAGTCGCTTCGCCACTCGCGGCTGCGCTCGAGGCAGAACCGGATCTGGCGGGCGATGCCCTCGATGCACCACAGATCCGGTCGGTTGGTGTCCTGCAGCTCGACTCGCAGCTCTTCGTCGCTCTCGCCGCGTTTGAGCTCCCCCTTCACGAACTCGAGGCGCTTGTCGAGCTCGTCGACCGTCATCGAGCTGCCGACGAGCGAGCAGAGGTCCGAGAGACTCACGTCGATGGTCGGCATCAGTACGCACTCCGGTCACGCAGAGCCTGCAGCCCGCTGGGAATGTTGTTCGTGAAGAGCTCGCGGATGTCCTTGATTCCGAGTGCGATCATCGCCATTCGGTCGAGGCCCAGGCCCCATGCGATCACGGGCACGTCGACGCCGTGGGGGTTCGTCACCTCGGGCCGGAAGATCCCGGCCCCGCCGAGTTCCATCCAGCCGATGTCCGGATGCTCGACGTGGATCTCCACCGAGGGCTCGGTGAACGGGAAGTACGCGGGCACGAAACGGATCTCCTTCGCGCCGGCGATCTCGACCGCGAACAGCTCGAGCAGCCCGAGGAGATGGCGGAAGCTCGTCTTGTCGGAAACGACGATCCCCTCCACCTGGAAGAAGTCCGGTGCGTGCGTCGCATCGACCGTGTCGTACCGGAAGCAACGCGCCATCCCGAAATACTTGCCCGGAATCTTCAGATCGGGACGCGCCAGCCACCGCGCGGAGAGCACCGTTCCTTGCGAGCGCAGGACGAGGCGACGCGTCCGAACATGGTCGAACTGGTAGCCCCACCCGCGCGATCCGGAGGGCCCGTTTCCCTCGTGCTCACGGGCTACCGCGGCGATCGCCTCGGCCCCGTCGTCGCCCGTCTCGGACGCGTACGCATCCTGCGGGCCCTCGACGAAGTAGACGTCGTGAATCTCCCGGGCGGGATGGAACTGCGGCAGGAACAGGGCGTCCATATCCCAGAACTCGGTCTCGACCAGCGAGCCGGTCATCTCCTCGAAGCCGAGAGACAACAGCTTGTGCTTCACGACGTCGAGAAACTCGCGATAGGCATCCCGACGTCCGACGACCGGTACGGGAGGATCTCCGATCTTGTAAGGGCGAAACCCCGTGGTGGAGAGGATCTCGCGCCACTCCCCGGTGCGGAGCATGTCGCGCGTGAGCGCGGCCGGCGCGTCGAGTGCCGTCGCGGCGGGCCCCGCCGCGGCCTTCCCCGCCTCGGTCAAGCGGTAGCGCCGGGTCACGGTCTCCTGCAGCTCGAGAAGTGCGTCCGAGCCGCCCCGCTTCCGGGGCTGGTAGCGTGCGCGAAAGGGCTCGGGGAGCTCCTCCCATTCGAGCCCCGCGTCGCCCGCCGCCACGAGGTCGCGAAGAGAACCGAGTGCGTCGTCGAGGTCCGACCGCTTGCCGTCGACCAGCGACACGGTCCCGCCCTCGACGGCGATGTAGCCGTTCTTCTTGAGGTACCCGAAGGCCGTCCCGATCGCGCGGCGGTCGTGCGCCTCGACCTCCTGGCATCCCGGCACGGTCGTCGCGCCGGCGACGATCCGCTCGAGGATGCAGACCTCGGGGGTCCCCACCTCCGCGAACCGTCGCCCGAGATCCGTGGCGACCGCGCGCCGGTCCACGTCCTCGCGGGTCATCTCGGCGAGCTCACGCGCCTTCAGACTCTCGACGGCGGAGCGAACCTGCGCGGCGTCGAGCCCGGCCGCTTCGGCGGCCGCCTCGATCGTCCGCTCCTCGCCGTCGACCAGCGCGACGAGGGTTCGGGTTTCGTTCGGGGAAAGAGGCGGTGCATCCGCGGGCATACTGATGATTCGCGGATGCGAGCGCCGGATTCCAGTGGGCGCGTCCGAGGCCCGAAGCTCAGCCAGCGACCCCGGACGCGGCCGGAGGGGCGACGACCCTGCGGACCTCGGTCGTCTCGGTGCGCAGCAGGTCCACGCCCGCGAGACCGAGCAACGCGAGGAGCCCGACGTTCGCGAGTCCCGCCCAGCGGTAGGGACCACTCGCCACGAAGAGCTGCAGAGCTGGTCCCATCGAAACGCAGACGACCGCCAGGACGCCGACGACCCGATGGACGATCGAGCGCGGTCGCCCGGGTGGGCTCGGACGCAGCACCCACAACGCGAGGAACA
>JAUIFY010000428.1 GCA_030430245.1 bacterium
CGACGGGGCGACGGAGGAGAGCATGATGTCCACCCCGGAATCCGATCTCTTCATCGAGGTCGCCCGCGTCGTCGACGGAACGGGGCTTCCAGCCGATGTCGCCGATGTCGGTGTGCGTGGCGAGCGGATCCCGTAGCCGCTCGCTATGCGACCCGGCGGCGCACACCTCGCTCCGTTCGTCGGCGCAAACCGAAACGGCCGCTCCCTCCGAGGAGAGAGCGGCCGCTCAGATCGACGACGGAAGCCGGTTCGAGACCGGCATCCGAAGCGGGTGGGCTAGCGCCGGCGAGTGCCCGCGAGCCCCGCGAGGCCGAGACCCATGAGGAGAGCCGTGCCGGGCTCGGGGACGATCGTGACCGTGTAGGCCGCGTTGGTCCACTGGCCCGCGAGGGAGCCGGAGGGGCCCTGGACGTCGAAGCCCTTCTGGCCGAGGCCGAAGATCAGGTTGACGGTCGCCGGGGCGCCCGGGGTAGCGCCCAGGGACTGGGCGGAGAACGTCACCTGGAGGTGGACGTCCGAGCCGTTGGTCTGGAGACCGTCGATGCCGGAGTCGAAGGTGCCGTCACCGTTCACCGGCGTGGTCGAGATCCCGCCGAAGAGCCGGACCGCGCGTCCCCCGTCCTGGAGGGCGAGATCGAATTCGCCCTGCGGCACGGCGTTCTCGAGGCCGAGCACGTTGTTGCCGGAGCTGAAGATCGTGCCGAACGCGCCCGCGCCCGTCGCGGATCCCGCGAAGAGGAGGTGGTCGTCGTTGGTGACGCCATCACGTCCTTCGTCGTAGCCGAAGGCGCCGACGTCGAGTCCGATCAGCTGCTCGTTGGTGGAGTTCTCGAGCAACAGGTCGAAGGTGATCGTGTCTCCGTTCTCGAGGGATCCGTTCGCGTTCGGGCTGCTCGTCGACACGCCCGCGATGGAAATGCCGAGTGCGCTCGCGGAGAGAGGCGCGACGAGCGCCACCGCGAAGGCCGCCAGGCTCCACTTCTTCAAAGTCATCTGCTTCTACCTCTACATCAGCCATCGAAGCAAGCGGGGCCAACCGAGTGCCGCGACGCCGATCTGCGCGTCCTCTCTCGCGTCCCGCGGGGCGCAAAAGTGGACGGGTACACGCCCCTGACTGCCACGCACCTTGCGGGCACCGAGAGCGTGCTCTTCTGAGCAGACCTGGTATAGGGAAACGTTGTCCACGAGAGTCGAGCTGAGCGACGCGGGCGTCGTCTCGGAAGTCACGTCTCCGCCAGGCTTCCCAACCCCGCGGAGTTCGCGCTTCATGCTGTCGTCTGGTGGGTGGCTGCCTTCGCAGGACGCGAAGAGGAGCCGCACGCACCGATATCCTCAAAGAAGAGGGCCTTTTCCCGCGCTCCGCGTCCGATGCGTCTCGGACACGACTCGGGTTGGGTCTCTCTCCCTACCTTCCCAGGTCTCGGCCATCATATATCCAGCCGTGCGAAAAGTGGGGGGAAATTTGATGACCCCCGATCCATTTCGGGTCCCCGAAGGGATTCGCTGCTGGGGGGGGTCGGATGGAGGTCCTCGGGCGCCCCAAACGCCGTAGAGTAGGGCGCATGTCGTCCACCCAAGAAGACCGTCTGGAAGCCGAGATCCTGCGTCACGCCCTTCGGATCGCCGCGGAGGAGGCGAGCATCGTCGTCGTCCACTCGGCGCACTCCGCGATGATCGCCGAGGGGGCCGATGCGTGCGCCGGGATCCTCGATCGCGACGGGCGTCTCGTGACCCTGTCGACCGCGACCAACCTGATGCACGCCGCGAGTCTCCGCTGTTCCCTGCCTGCGGTGCTCGAAGATCACGACATCGACGCCATGCAGCCCGGCGACGTCTTCGTGATGAATGACTGCTTCCGCGGCGGGATCCACGCGAACGATCTCCTCGTGTTCCGGCCGGTCTTCCGCGCGGGCCGAGTGGAGTGGTTCACCGGAACCCTGATCCACGTCTCCGATCTCGGCGGCAGCTCTTCCGGCGGGATCGTTCCGACCGCGACCGACGTCTTCGCCGAAGGCCTGCAGCTCCCGCCGGTCCACCTCTATTCGGCAGGCGAGCCGGTCGAAGACCTGCACCGGCTGCTCGCGCTCAACAGCCGTACCCCGGACCGCGTGATGGGCGACGTCGGCGCGCTCGTCGCCGGCGTGAACGTGGCGGCGGAGCGGATGGAGGGGCTCGCCGAGCGCTACGGCACGGAGAAGCTCCGGGACGGGATCGAGGCCTACATCGCCGGCAGCGAGGCGCGAATGCGCGACGAGCTCGCGAAGCTCACCCCCGGTGTCTACGACGGCGAGTATCAGATCGACGGGGACGGCCTCGAGCCGGATCGCCAGCCCTTCGTCCGCGTTTCCGTCCGGGTCGAGGGCGGCCGCGACGGGGTCCGGCTCGACTTCACGGACACCGACGACCAGGCCCTCGGCGCGATCAACGCGGGGTTCTCCCAGGCGTTGACCGGGGCGCTCTACGCGGTGCGCTGCTTCGTCGATCCCTCGATTCCGATGAACGAAGGCTGCTTCACGCCCGTCGAGGTCGTGTTCCGGAAGGGCTCGCTGCTGGACCCGCACGCACCCGCCGCCTGCGGCGGCCGCGTCGTCGCGGTGACGGCGGTCTGCGAGGCGGTGGTCCACGCGCTGAGCCGGGCACGCCCCGAGCTCGCCACCGCCGCCAGCTCGGTGATCCATCCCTACACCCTCGCCGCCCCGAGTCGCCTGGAGCCCTGGCTCCTCCTCTCCTACGAGTATGGTGGGCTCGGGGCGCGACACGGCTCCGACGGC
>JAUIFY010000429.1 GCA_030430245.1 bacterium
TCCCTTCTCGTAGAGAAGGATCCGGATCTTGAATCCGTAGGGGCTGAGAGGATGGTCGTAGAGCTCTAGCATCGTCGTCTCCTGTCGCGTCGTTGGGTCGATGGAGCCGGTTGTAGCGTGTTCCGTGCCAAGGCCGAACATCGTGACGGGACTGCGCCCGACCGCGAGCGATCGTCGCGGCCGCGCAACGGGTGTGGCGGCGACGCGTCAGTATGCGGCGAGATGCGCCAGCAGGAGGGCGGAGACCTCCTCGGCGGCGACCTCGGGCACCCAGTGGTTCACTCCCTCGACGATCTCGAAGCGGTAGGGGGCGTCCACGTAGTCGCCGGTCGACTCGGCGGGCTCGCGGCAGAGCGCGACGTCCTGGTCGCTCCAGATGAACGTGGTGGGCACGCGGATGCTTCCGACGGGCTGTGGAGTGAGGCCACCGTCTCGGCTCACGTTGGCGCGGTACCAGTTGAGCGCCGCACGCATCGCGTCCACGTTGCCGATCTCGGCGAGGTGGACCTCGACGTCGGCGGGGTCCACGCCGTCGAACACGCTGCGCAGGAATGCCCGGTCGTTCGCGACGAGCGTGTTCTCGAAGCCGGGCTGGGCGAAGACGTCGAAGTAGCCGGACGCGGAGTACTGGCAGGAATCCGGATCGGCGAGCTCGTCTGCGAACGCGTCGGGATGCGGCACCGAGATCGGAGCGACGCTGCGAAGTCGGTCGGGAAAGGCGACGGCCACGCCCCACGCGACGGCAGCACCCCAGTCGTGACCGACGAGGTGGAAACGGTCCCACCCGAGGGCGTCCGCCATGCCCAGAACGTCGAGGACGAGATGGACGATCGCGTAGTCCCAGACGGCCTCGGGGCGCGCACCGGGCGAGTAGCCGCGCTGGTTCGGCGCGACCGCGCGATAGCCGGCGAGGCCGAGCTCGCGAAGCTGATGCTTCCATTCCCAGGACGACGAGGGAAAGCCGTGGAGCAGGAGCACCGGTTCGCCGTCCGGCGGTCCCGCGACCCGCGCGTCGAACACCAGGTCGCCCACGTGGATCCGGGTCTCCTGGATCTCGCCCGAGCCCCGGGGCTCGTCGGACGATCCGCGGGTGGCGTCGTCGCCGCATGCAACGCAGAAGAGGATGAGGGTCAGGGAGGTGAGGAAGCCTGCGGGACGTCGCGCCATGGATCGGTCCGTAGCCCAGCCCTCCCGGGCGTGCACGGGCGTGGTCGACCGTGGAATCCGTCCGGTCCTCTTCCGGAATCGGCCTGCTATACCGCCAGGCGGGCCGACACCCGGCCGTCGGGAGAGGACGATGAGTGAGCTGGAAGCCCTGCGGGCGCAATTCGAGGAGAAGAAGGGACGGGGGCTCTCGCTGAACATCCAGCGCGGGCAGCCGTCGGACGAGGACTTCGACTTGTCGTCGGCGATGCTCACGTGCGTCGGCCCGGACGACGTCACGTCGCCGAGCGGCATCGCGCTGCGCAACTATCCGGGCGGTGTCGCGGGCCTGAAGGAAGCACGGGAGATGTTCGGCGCGGTCCTCTCCGCGAAGGCGGACCAGACGATCGTCGGCAACAACTCGAGCCTCGCGATGCTCGCGAACACGCTCATGTGGGCGCTCCTTCGTGGGCTCGGCGGTGGTGAGCCGTGGGCGGGCGGTGCTCGCAAGATGATCGTGGCCGTGCCGGGATACGACCGTCACTTCACGCTGTTGGACGCCCTCGGCTTCGAGATGGTGACGGTGCCGATGACGTCGGACGGTCCCGATCTGGACGAGGTGGAGAAGTTCGCGTCGAGCGACCCGTCGGTGCGGGGGCTGGTCTTCGTCCCGACGTACAGCAACCCGACGGGCGACACGATCTCGGATGCGAACGTCGAGCGTCTCGCGAGGATGACGGCGGCGTCGGTGGACTTCACGATCTTCGCGGACGACGCGTACGTCGTGCACCACCTGACGGATGCGCCGCATCGACCGAAGTCGCTGATCGCGGCATGCGCCGAGGCGGGGAATTCCGATCGCGCGATCGTCTACGGCTCGACCTCGAAGATCACCTTCTCCGGTGCGGGGATCGGCTTCCTGGCGACGAGCGAGGCGAACGTGAAGCTTCTGACGGGGTACCTGAGCCAGGAGTTCATCGGTCCGAACAAGATCGAGCAGTACCGCCATGTGAAGTTCCTGGGCTCGTACCCGGGCGGTATCGAGGGCTTGATGCGCGCGCACGCGGAGATTCTGCGTCCGAAGTTCGACGCGGTGCAGCGGGTTCTGGAGCGAGATCTCGGTGGAACCGGCCTCGCGACGTGGACCAAACCGGAAGGCGGCTACTTCGTGAGTCTCGACACGTCGAAGCCGGTCGTCACCCGCGTGGTCGAGCTGGCGAACGAGGCGGGTGTCTCGCTCACGCCGGCCGGTGCGAGCTTCCCCCACGGCGAGGACCCGTCGGATTCGAACCTGCGAATCGCCCCGAGCCGTCCACCACTCGCCGAGGTCGAGCAGGCGATGGAGATCGTCACCCTCTGCATCAAGCTTGCCTCCGCGGAGCACGCGGCATAGCTGGGGCGAGCGGCGAGCGTATCGAGGACGGACGCGAGCTTCGCCGACGGCGACCGGACGACCGCGGTCGAGTGGGCGGGCCTGTTCGACACGATCGAGGAAGCCGACGCCGCGATCACGGAGATCGAAGGGCGGATCCCGTCGGGGCTCGGGGTTGGCGCGCTGGGGCGCTGGGGCTGGGGGCTGGGGGGAGACGGGGCGTCGGGGCTGGGTCGGGGCCGGGGCGGGGG
>JAUIFY010000154.1 GCA_030430245.1 bacterium
AACGGGGCGCCGCTTCGGCTCTGGACCTCACGCTCCGTCGTGTCACCGTCACGAAGGGTCGTGCGCACCGCGTCGGTCAGGTGTGGGTCCGAGAGCTGCTCGAACAGCACCTCGATTTCGCGACCGATGTCGCTTGGCAGGATCCGGAACTCGTCCGCCAGGGCCGGCGTGACGCGTCGGATGCGGAGATCTCGATCGACGAAGACGACACCCACCTCGGTGGACTCGAGGAGGTTCTCCATGTCCGTGGTGAGATCGGAGAGCTCCGCGATCTTGCGCTGGTGCTCGACGTTGACGGTGTAGAGCTCCTCGTTCACCGAGTGCAGCTCTTCGTTGGTGCTCTGCAGCTCTTGGTTCGATGCCGTGAGCTCTTCGTTGGTGGCTTGGAGCTCCTCGTTGGCCGTCTCGAGCTCCTCGACGGTCGCCTGGAGATTCTCGTGCGTGGCGGCCAGCTCGCGCTCGAGGGTCTGGATCCTGTCCCGACTCGCTTCGTCGAGGTCGACGTCGATCGGGATCGGAGCGGTCGGGGAGGGGTCTCGGGGCTCCAGCTTCACGAGCAGCTGGCGGTCGTGGGTCGACGGCGATCGGATGCACTGGACCACGAGATCGAGCTGCGCCGGTCGGCCCTCTGGCTCGGCGAGCCGCAGGCCGGTGTAGCGAACGCTCGTCCCGTCGCGTAGCGCGTGCTGGATCGCACTGGAGAGAGGGGCGCGCGTGCCGGGGGGGAGGAGATCGAGCAAGCTCGAGGTCGGGCGCCCGGGGGGCATCTGCAGGTACCGCTCGGCGCCGCCGAAGCTGTGGATCAGCCGGGCGCTCTCGTCCACGAGGAACGCGGCGGGCAGATACTGCGCGAGGAGAGTGTCGTAGACGGAGAGGAGATGACGCTCGGTGGATCGCGCTTGCTGCCATTCGGGTCGGACGCTCGCCCGCGGCACCGGCTGTGTCACGCTCGGCAACGGGAAGCTCGCGTCGGTCGGCAGCCGGATGTCGCGACGCTTTCGGAAGATGCGCCATCTCTTGTCGATGTCGGAGAACTCGTCGGCGAGGTCTCCCGGGGACTCGCTGGGCCCGAGGAATAGCGCGCCGCCGGGGCGGAGGCCGAAGTGGAAGAGGCCGAGGACTTTCTTCGAGGCGGCGGGCTGGAGATAGATCAACAGGTTGCGACAGGAGATGAAGTCGAGCTGGGTGAAGGGCGCGTCGTGGAGGAGGTTGTGCGGAGCGAACACGACCTTGCGACGAAGATCCGTCGCGACGCGGAATCCGTCGACTTCCTTGCGGAAGAATCGTTCGCGCATTCCGGGGGGGAGCTCCGCGACCTGCTCTTCGGAGTAGAGTCCTGCCGCAGCGACCGTGAGCGACGAACGATGCACGTCGGTTGCGAAGATCTTGAAGTCGACGTCGTGCCCCACCTGGTCGATCTCGTCCTGCAGGATCATGGCGAGGGTGTAGGCTTCCTCCCCCGTCGCACAGGCCGCGACCCAGGCGCGGATCTCCGACACCGAACGGTCTCGAGCGAGCAGCTCGCGGAGCCAGTTTCGCCGAAGCGAATCGAAGGCCTCGGAGTCCCGGTAGAAGCGCGTGACGCCGATGAGGAGGTCGCGGTACAGAGCCGCGCGTTCCTCGGGATCGTCGGCGAGGCGCTCGAGATACGTCTCCACGTCGGCGTCGCCGTGAAGCGTGAGTCGTCGGTGCAGTCGACGGCCGACCGTCGTCGGGCGATAGTGGGAGAAGTCCAGCTCGAAGTCGCTGCGCAGGAGCTCGAACACCCGGTCGACGCTCTCGGACGTCGGGGGCACCTCCTGCTCGGCGAGCTGCTTCGGGCTCAGTGCCCCCTCGACGTAGGAGACGAGCACCTCGTGCATGGCCTCGGGGGGCACGGACACGTCGACGACGGTGGTCGCGACGGCTGCGCGCGGCATTCCGTCGAACTGTGCGCTCTCCGGCGCCTGGGCCATGACCAGGCCGCCGCCGTCGTGAACGTGCTGGACGCCGCGAGAGCCGTCGCTCCCGGTGCCCGAGAGTACGACGGCGATCGCGAACCGACCCCGGTCGTCCGCCAGAGACCGGAAGAACTGGTCGATGGGGTGCGTGAGCGAATGCTCTCGGGACTTGTCGGTGAGAAGGAGTCGCCCTCCGGACAGGATCATCTCCTTGCCGGGGGGCGTCAGGTAGATCGCGTCGGGCTCGATCTCGAGACCGTGTTGGGCGGGCCGAATGGGAATCGTCGTATGCCGGCCGAGGAGCTCCGCCATGTGGCTGGGAAAGTCCGGAGAGAGGTGTTGGACGACGATGAACGCCATTCCCGAGCGCTCCGGCATGCTGCGAAAGAGCTTCTCGATCGCGTCCAGTCCGCCCGCCGACGCCCCGACACCGACGACGTAGAAGTCCGTGTCGGTGCGCCGCTCCGGGCGATCGCTCTCGGGCGGGCTCGAGGGCGGCCCGGCGTCGGAGGCGTGCCGCTCCGCTTCGTGGTCTGGGCGAAGGGCCTTCATCCAAGGCGATGACCTCGCTCCGGCTCGCGCGGCCCGCGCGGAGTCACGAGGCCCGGGCACGCGCCGACTTCTTCCGGGGCGCCTTGTAGTGATACTGGTTCAGGCGGTTGTAGAGCGTCTTGAGACTGATCCCGAGGGCACCCGCTGCCTGCTCCTTGTTTCCCTCACACGCCTCGAGCGTCGCGACGATCAGGACCTTCTCCGCATCCGCGATCGACATCCCCGTCTGGATCGGCAGGTGTGTGGTGTTGCCCCCGGGCGCGTGGCCCACGGGCTCTCCCGGTCGGGCGGGCGCGGGGGCGAGTGCAGAGGGGGAGGCGGGCGCGGGCGCCGCGGCCAATCCCTCTTCGCCGAACGGGAGGTGCTCGGGCTCGATCAGGCCGTCCGACAGGATGAACGAGCGCTCGACCAGGTTCTTCAGCTCGCGGACGTTGCCCGGCCACGAGTGGGAGCCGAGCGCATCGACGGCGGCGGCGCTGAACTGGCGCGGAGCCCCGTCGCTCTGGCGGTTCAACTCCGCGAGGAAGTGCTCTGCCAGGAGATGGATGTCCGAGGCCCTCTCACGGAGCGGGGGAAGTCGGATCGGAAAGACCGATAGCCGGTACAGGAGGTCCTGGCGGAGCTTCCCGTCGGCGACCGCCTGTTGTGGGTCTCGATTCGTCGCGGCGAGGAGGCGGACGTCCAGCTTGACCTCCTGCTCCGCGCCGACGCGAGTCACCATGCCGGTCTCGAGGACTCGGAGCAGCCGGATCTGGAGCTCCATCGGCATCTCGGTGATCTCGTCCAGGAAGAGCGTGCCACCCGCCGCGCGCTCGAAGTAGCCTCGGTGGGTACGACTCGCTCCGGTGAAGCTGCCGCGCTCGTGGCCGAAGAGCTCGCTCTCGATGAGCGTCGGAGAGACCGCGCCGCAGTTCAAGGCGACGAACGGACGTCGCGACCGGGCGCTCTGCTCGTGCACGGTCTGTGCGACCAGCTCCTTGCCCGTGCCGCTCTCGCCGTTGATCAGCACGGCGGCCCCCGTCGGCGCGACGCGCGTGATCGCGTCGTAGACCTGCTGCATGGCGGAGGACGAGCCGATCATCGGGCCGAATCGTCCGAGCTCGCGAAGCTCGGTGCGGAGCTTCGACACCTCGTTGTCGAGGTCGCACCGGCGGGCCACGTTCTTCAGCACGGCCTGGAGGCGTCCCGAGTCCAGTGGCTTGACGAGGTAGTCCGTGACTCCGCCTCGGAGCGCGGCGACGGCGGAGTCGACGGACGCGTGCCCGGTGATCAGGACGACGTCGGGCGTGCCGGCCTCGCCGATCTCCGGGATCAAGTCGGCGCCGTTGCCGTCGGGGAGGGAGAGGTCCAGGAGGACCACGTCCGGGACGGTCTCGGAGAGCTCCTTGCGGGCCTCGTCGAGCGAGGCCGCCGCCGCGACCTGGAAGCCGTTCTCGCCGATCACTTCCGAAATCGCTTCTCGAAATCCTTTGTCGTCGTCGATGATGAGTGCGTGTGGCATCGTCGGACACCTTCCTGCTGCAATCGCCAGGCCGTCCCCGAAACGTCTGTGAAAACTCGTCACCTCGAGGTAGCGGTGGCAGAATTTCCAGTAGAATAGCATGTAAAATCTACAACAAGGGTCGCTTGATCTGCGGGTGGTGTTGTCGGAGATCGGTTGGAGAGCTGCTCACCCGGCCATTCGGTGCTGGCTGCGGCGCGCCGAAGGGAGTCTTCCGATCATGATGGCCCATGGATACTGCTACCGCTGGAACGCCGAGCTCGTGTGGCTTCACGTGGGCTCCGACGCCCTGATCGCCCTCGCGTACTTCACGATCGCCGGCTACCTGGCATGGGTCGTCGGAAGGCTGGGTCGGCCCCTGCCGTTCGCGTGGCTCGCCGTCGGCTTCGCCTCGTTCATCCTCGCCTGCGGAGTGACCCACGCGCTCGCCGTCTGGACCGTGTGGCATCCGGACTACTGGCTCGCGGGGTTCGCGAAGCTCGCGACCGCCGCGATCTCGGTGGCGACCGCCGCGGCGTTGCCGGCGGTGGCGCCGAGAATCGTGGTGCTCCTCGCGGCCGAGCGCGATGCGACGGCGGCGCGCGAGCGCGCGGAGCGGCATCGGCGTGGCTTGCTCGGTGGTCGGCTCGGGGATTGGCAGTGGGATACCGCGGATGATCAGATGCAGTGGTCCCCGGTTCTCCAGACTCTGCTCGCGCACGCGGTGGGCGCGCCGCAGACGCTCGAGGCGTTCTACGCGAGGGTCCACCCGGAGGATCGGGCGGCGGTCGAGGCGGCGTTGGAGCGCGCACGCCGGCGGGTCGAAGAGTACGCCTTCGAGATCAGACTTCTCTGGCCCGATGGCACCGTGCGCTGGCTGGAGGCCCGTGGGCAGTTCTGGCGGCGTGGGCGCGCGGGGTCGGCCGGCGACGTCCAGCTCTCGGGCTTCTTCTGGGACGCGACCGCGCGGAAGGTCGCCGAGTCGCGGTACCGCATCGCCGAGCGCGCGATCCACGACACGAGCAACGGCGTCGCCGTGGCCGACGCGACTCAGCCCGACGAGCCGCTGACGCTGGTCAATCCCGCCTTCGAGCAAATCACGGGCTACGGAGCAGACGAGGTGCTCGGGAGGAACTGCCGCTTCCTCAGCGACGGCTGCCGCGAGCAGGAGGCGCTCGACCGCATCCGGGTGGCCGTGCGCGACCGCAGCGAGATTCGCGAGACGCTGTTGAACCGACGCAAGAACGGGCAGTGGTTCTGGAACGACCTGTCGATCTCACCCGTCTGGGACGACGGGCAGAGCGAGGTGACGCACTTCGTCGGCGTTCTTCGTGACGTGACCGACCACGTGGCGTTGGCGATGCGCAGAGACTCGGACCTCGCGTTCGAGTCCGCCCTGCGCGTCGAGGCACAGGAGGCCAATCAGGCGAAGGACGAGTTCCTCGCCCTCCTGTCGCACGAGTTGCGGACGCCCCTCCACGCCGGGCTCACCTGGCTACGGATCGCCGAGGCACGACCCGAGGCGAGCGCCGAGATCTCGCGGGCGCTGACGGCGTTGCGCCGAGCGCTGACGTCGATGGCGCGTCTCGTGGAGGATCTGCTCGACAGCTCTCGCATCATCGCCGGCAAGTTCACGCTCGATCGTGAGCCGGTGCGCGTATCGGAGGCGATCGAGTCGACCACCCACGCGCTCGAGGCCCTCGCCGCGGAGCGCGGGGTCTCGCTGGCCGTCGACGACGCCGCGGAGGGTGCGCTCGTCGAAGGGGATGCGCGACGATTGGCTCAAGCGCTGCGCGCCCTGGTCGACAACGCCATCAAGTACGCGGAGCGCGGAGGGCACGTCGTGATCTCGAGCTTCGTCGAGGCCGACGGCACGCTCGTCGTCGTCGTGAAGGACGACGGGGTCGGGATCGCGGCCGAGATGCTCCCCAACCTCTTCGAGAGATTTCGCCAGGCCGATTCCTCGCGAAGCCGATCGCGCGGCGGTCTCGGTCTCGGACTCTTCCTCGTTCGCTCGATCGTGGAAGCGCACGGTGGCACGGTTTCCGCCGCCAGCGCGGGGCCGGGTCGCGGCGCCGCCTTCGAGATCCGGCTGCCGGTCTCCGATGCCAGCCGACCGGCGCCACCGATCCGGGATGCCGAGCCCAGAATCCGAAAGCGCCTCGACGGCATCGCGATCCTTCTCGTCGAAGACGACGAGCTCGCGGCGGAGGCGCTCGAGGAGATCTTCGAGTTGCACGGGGCGGAGGTGCACGCGACGCTCTCCGCCGCCGACGCGAAGGATTCGTTCACGAAGCGCGCGTTCGATCTGGTCGTGAGCGACGTGGGGCTCCCGGACGAGGATGGGATCTCGCTCATCGGCGCGCTGCGCGAGATGGAGGTGGCACTCGGCCGCGACCGGACCCCGGCGGTGGCGATGTCGGGGTATACCGCCCCCAGCGACGTCGCCGACATGCTGGCGGCGGGCTTCGATCGGCACGTGGCGAAGCCGATCGAGGATTTCGGGGAGTTTCAGGACTTACTCATCGACCTGGTGCGTCGCCGGGGGCGCTGAACCTCCCTCTCCCTCCACCGCTTCCGCCGATCCCCCCGCCGTCGCGCGAACCGCGGTCGTGGCCAGCTCCCGGAGGGCCATCGACGCCGCCACGCGACCGCCCAGCGCGGCGGCGAACGTGACGAGCCGCAGAGGGATCCCGCCTCCGAGCACGTACCCGACGCCGAACGTGGCGGCGAGCGTGAGGTACGGGCTCCGCTCGAGTTGGAGGCGGGAGGCGAGCGACAGATCGCGCGCCGTGTCCTTCGTGGCTCGTCCGAACTCCCGACCGAGCTGGATGGCCTCGTCTCCCTGGGCGCGAAGCTCGCGCACCGCCTCTCCGGGCTGATCGATCCGGTCTCGTTGCGGCATCTCTACAGCTTCTTTCCGAGGACGCGTCCGACGACGTAGCCGGCGAGCAGGGTTCCTCCGAGGAGGAGGAGGGGCTTGTCGGCGATCAGCCGCTGCACGGTCTTGTCGACCTCGTCCAGGGCGACGCGGCCGCGGTCGATCGCCT
Source organism: bacterium (assembly GCA_030430245.1). Lineage (GTDB taxonomy): Bacteria > Desulfobacterota > Binatia > UBA12015 > UBA12015 > VGTG01. Next base: position 7,023 of record JAUIFY010000154.1, read on the forward strand.
CCCGGATCTCGGGGCTCAGTTGCTCGATTTGCTCGTTCGTCATCATCTCCGCTTCCTTTTCTCGGTCGAGAGGTGGTCAACGCTTCGCCAGCACGACCCCGGCCGCGAACGCGCCGGCCACCCAGAACCACCGGCGCCGTGCCAGGACCTCACCGGGCGTCAGGGTTTCCTTCGCGGCCTCTTTCAGCTCGCCGACCGCGTCCTGCAGCTCGGACCGGCTCTGCCGTAGGGACGCTTCGAGCACGTCCCGCTCGCTGAGGGGCAGGTCGCTCATCACGTCACTCATCGGGGCGCCGGCCGGTCTTGGCCCGCATCCCCCGGGCGACGGTCCACGCCGCGAGGCCGTTCGCCGCTGCGACGAGCAGCCACGCGGCCCACTCCGGGAGCGTCGAGAGTCGCAGGCCGGCGAGGGCGGCCCCGTTCAGAGCGTACCACGCGACAGTCCCGAGCAGGATCACGACGAGGGCCCCGGCGATCCGCCGCGTCATGCGGCGGGCGGCGGCGCGTACGTCGTGCTCGACCAGATCGATTCGCTTCTCGATCACCGCGAGCGTTGCCGCCGCCGCTCGCTCGAGCGCTTCCGGCAAGCTCGGGTCCGAGGCCGACGTGGAGTCGGCCGGATGGGGCGCATGGGGCGGGGCGGTCATCGCGAAGGCGACGGTTGCAATCGCCGAGCCACGGGAGGAAGGCCGGTCGGGCGCGTCCGGCGCCCGCCGGCGGGAATCGACCTACAGAAAAGGTGTGTGTAATTTTGGGCAGACTCGGGGTGAGGAGTCGACTTCTACGCCGTCGCGCCCATGGCACCGGGGTTGCGAACGTCGCGTCATGGTCGCCGCGACCCCACGAGGACTTCCGATCGAAACCGTCACCGACAGAAGGCCCGAAGCGTTGCAGCCGGGCGAGACGTGCTGGCGCGTGGAGCGAGCCACGCGAGCGGCATTCTGCATCGACGCCGAGAGCTACTTCCGTGCGCTCGACGAGGCGCTCGCCGAGGCCGAGGAGTCCATTCTGATCGTTGGATGGGACATCCACAGCCGACTCCTCTTGCGCCCGGACCGCGACGGCGAAGAGTCTCGCCCCCTCGCCGCGCTCCTCACCGACCTCGTCCGTCGCAAGCCTCGATTGCGCGTCAACATTCTCGGCTGGGACTTCGCTCTCATCTACGCCCTCGAGCGCGAGAGCCTTCCGCTGCTTCGCTTCGGCCTGCAAACGCACCGACGCGTGCACTTCCGCCTGGACGGCGATCATCCCCTCGGGTCTTCCCATCATCAGAAGGCGGTGGTCGTCGACGACTCGATCGCGTTCGTCGGCGGAATCGACCTGACTGCCTACCGATGGGACACACGGGAGCATCGGGTCACGAACCCCGCTCGGGTGACCCCGTCGGGCGACGCCTACGACCCATTTCACGACGTGCAGGGGGCCGTGAGCGGTCCGGCGGCTCGAGCCGTGGGAGACCTGCTGCGCCGTCGCTGGCACCGGGCCACCGGGCAGTCCATCCCCGAGGTGTCGCGGCGGGGCGACCGGTGGCCCGGATCGCTGCGCGCGTGGCTGGAAGACGTCCCCGTCGGGATCGCGCGCACCGAGCCCGAATGGCGTGGCCGCCCGGAGGTACGAGAGGTCGAACAGTCCTACGTCGAGCTGATCCGGGCGGCGCGCCGGAGTTTGTACATCGAGAATCAGTATTTCACGGCGCCCGTGGTCGTCGATGCCATCGAGCGACGTCTCGCCGAGCCCGACGGTCCCTCCGTCGTGATCGTCCTGCCCGAGCGGTGTAGCGGATGGCTGGAAGAGGCGACGATGGGGGCGCTTCGTCGGCGAGCGATCCTGCAGCTTCTCGACGCGGACACGCACCGGCGTCTTCGGGTCGTCTATCCGGTCGTCGGCGGCGATCCGCCGGTGCCCGTGAACGTGCACGCGAAGGTCTTGATCGTCGACGAGGCCTACGCGCGCGTCGGATCGTCCAACCTGAACAACCGCTCCATGGGAATGGACACGGAGTGCGACCTGATCCTCGCAGCGGAGACCGAAGCCCACTCGACGGCGATCGCGCGCTTCCGCAGCGACCTCCTCTCGGAGCACCTGGGACTCGGGGTCGACGAGGTCGACGAGGAGACCCGGAACGACGGCTCCTTCGTGGACGCGTTCGATCGCTTGCGCGCGAGCGGAGGCGGGGATTCCGGCCGGACGCTTCGCGACTTGACGTTCGAGGACGATCGTCAGATCGCCAACGTCTTGCCTCCCGAGCCGGCGGTGCTCGACCCGGAGCGGCCGATCGATCCGCGAACCTGGCTGGCCACGATCGGCCCCGAAGACGACTCGAGCGCCGGAGGGCGTGCGTGGGTCCGGGGACTCCTCGTCGCGGTGCCGCTGATCGTTCTCGCGGTGGCGTGGCGCTACGGACCGCTGTCGGAGTGGACGAGTCCCGAGCAGCTCGAGGCGTGGCTCGGACCCCATCGATCGAGCGTGGCGGGGGCCGGAGGCGCGGTCGCGGCGTTCCTCGTCGGCGGACTGCTGGTCTTTCCGGTCACCCTGCTCATCGTCGCGTGTGCGCTCGTCTTCGGTCCGGGGTTGGGCTTCGTCTACTCCTTCGTGGGGGTGCTCGGGAGCGCGGTGTTGGGGTACGGCGCCGGACGGATCCTCTGGCGCGACACGATTCGGAGGCTCGCCGGGCGACGGCTGAACCGCCTCAGCCGCAAGATGTCGGAGCGGGGCGTCTTGGCCGTCGCCGCGGTGCGGGTGATCCCCGTGGCGCCGTTCACGGTCGTCAATTTGGTGGCAGGCTCGTCGCATCTCGGCGTCCGAGACTTCGTGCTGGGTACCGTCGTCGGGATGACTCCCGGACTCGCGGCGATGACCCTCTTCGCCGACCGCCTCGCGGCGGCGATCCGGGAACCCGACCCGTCCAACTTTGCGGTTGCCGTCGCGCTCGGCGCCCTCGTGCTGGGGCTGGCCTGGGGACTGCAGCGCTGGTTGGACACGGATCGAAAGAAAGGACCATGATGGCGAACCCGCACAGCAGTGAACGCTCTCCCTCCGCGCAGCTTGCGCACGACCTCAGGCAGCCGCTGGCCGCGATGAAGACGTGGGCCGAGCTGCTCGACGGCTCTCTCGAGGGGGGGGCCTTGGACAAGCAACGGAGGTACGTCGGGAAGCTCCACTCCGAGATCTCCCGGATGGTGTCGATGCTCGACGAGTTCTCCGCGAGCGGGGCCGATTGACGGCCCGCGGGCGTGATCAGACGACGAGCTCGATCTCGGCACACAGCGGGAGATGGTCCGAAGCGCGCCGGGCGTCCGCCGTGTCGTGGGTCGAGAGCGACAGCACCCGGTTGGGAGGGCGGACGACGATGCGATCGAGCGCGAAGACCGGGAAGCGCGCCGGGAACGTCGCGGGCGTGCGTGTGCGCGAGCGGCCCGACAGGAGAGCCGCGGCTCGTGCGGGGCGCCACCACTCGTTGAGGTCGCCCAGGATGGCTGTCGCGGGCCCGTCCTGGGTGGCGCAGAGGTCCGCCAGCCTCGCGAGCTGCGCGCGTCGCTCGCCCCGACGCAGACCGAGGTGGGTCGCGACGACGCGGATCCGTGTGCGATCGGTCTCGAGATCCACGTCCAGCGCCCCTCTCGGCTCTCGACCCGGATGGCTCAGGTCTGCGCGGCGGACCTCCGAGACCGTGAGTCCGGTCAAGATCGCGTTGCCCTGGTGCCCGCGCTCGAGAAGGAGGGTCGGCCCTGCCACGGATCGAAGCCCGGTCGCCGCGGCGATGACCGCGAGCTGATCCTGGTCGCCCGGACGGCCCGCTCGCCGCGTGACCTCCTGGAGGGCGACGACGTCGGCGTCGAGCGCGCGGATCACCGAGGCGATCCGCTCCGGATCGTGGCGCCCATCGCTCCCGATGCAACGGTGAACGTTGTACGTGGCGAGGCGGAGACGTTTCGGCATCGGGGGGAGCTCTTTCGACCGACCCTATGTCGTATTACGGATCGAAGACCCGAGCGATCAACTTCCTCGTCGTCGCGCCGAGCGACCTTCGCTGCGGCCCCTTCGCTCGCGGCGGAGCGTCGCGTCTTTGGCGTGGCGGAGCGCGTGCGGGGCGGTGTGCTCGGCGAGCGCGTTTCCGCGGCTCGGCCTGCGGACGGACCGTGATTGGCAATCTCGTCGCGCCTCTGCGAAGGAGCATTCATGCGGCCGTCACGGATTCTGCTCTGGACGATTCTGGCGACCGCCGCCTTCTACGTCGGCAGCTTCGCCGCGTTGGGCAGCTCGTTTCCGACCGTCGAGTCGGGCGGTGCGGAGATCGTCGCATGGTTCACCCGGAACGCGATCCGCGCGCGCATCTACGCGTGGACCGCGGCGTTCGTCGCGCTCGGTCTGGCGGCGTTCGGCGGGCTCGTGGCTTGGGTCTTGCCGCGGCCGCATCGGTACCTCTTTCTCGCCGGGGCGCTGGGATGGGGGATCACGGGGCAGGTGCAGGCATGGATCTGGGCCGCGCTCGCACTGCATCCCGAGAGTCTGAGCCCCGCGAGCGCCCGGGCGATCTTCGCCGTCGCGCAATACTGGGGCCCGCTCGTGAACGGCTCGACGACGACGATGGCGGCCGCGGTCGCCGCACTCGGCTTCACGGCACCGCCGGGGATTCCACGGTGGCTCCTCTGGCTGAGCCTCGTCTTCTTCGTCGAGCAGGCGATCGAGACGATCACGGTCTTCGGTGTGTCGGGTTTCCTCGCCCCGGGCGGTCCCATGAACGTCTACGTGGGGGGCGCGATCGGGTTCGCCTGGGCCGCTGGAGTGACCCGCTGGGCCATGCGACGCCTCGACGCCGGCGAGACCGACTGACCCGGCACCCGAACGGAAGCGGACGGCGCGAGACGCGTGCGGCTCACGCGGTCGTGCGCCACGGGCGTCCGGCGGCGCGCCGGAGGCCGGGGGCGATCGAGGGGTCTCTCCAGATCGCCTGGAACGGGTAGGCGTACTGTCGGGCGAGCTGGCGTGTGAGCGCGCCCGGCGTCGCCGAGGTCTCGACCGGGTACGACGGGTCCGGAATCCCGGTCTCGGGGTAGGTCTCTCGGTCCGGATGCCAGGTGCCGAAGAGTCGATCCCACAGGACGAGTCGGCCGGCGAGGTTGCGATCGTGGTGCTCGGCGTCGCGCGAATGGTGGAGCCGATGGTACTGCGGACTTACGATCACGTTCCGGAGCGGCCCCAGATTCCAGCGCACGTTCGAGTGGATGAGGTGGGCCCAGACCCAGTTGAAGGCCCGAACGCCGACCCAGGTCGGGTAGCCGACGCCGAGAACGGCGAGTGGGAGATAGCGGACGATGTCCTCGACGACGTCCTGGACGACGTGCGTGCGGTGGGTCGTGAGCGGATTCAGGTTCGTCTGGCTGTGGTGAACCGCGTGGAAGTGCCAGAGCACCGGCACCTTGTGAAGCATCCAATGACTCAGATACACGGCGAAGTCGGCCGCGACGAACCCCACGCCGAGCTGCGCCCACAGCGGCCAATCCCGTGCGATCTGCCACTGGCCCGACGGAAGGATCAGGTCGTATGCAGCCATGTACAGCGCCGCGTTCGCGAACGAGAGCGGCACGAAGAGTCCGTGCTTGAGCACGCCGAAGACGAAGTCCTGCGCGAGCTGCACCGACAAGAGCGGCCGGAATCGAACGAAGAACAGGCCCTCCAGTGCGAGGCAGATGGCGGCCGCTCCGTAGACCTTCCAGTTGAAGAGGTAGGCCTGAACGTGGTCGACGTGCATCTGCAAGAGGTCCACGACTCGCTTGTGCCGAAGCCGCGCGCGGGATTCAACTCGAGGCCCTCGTCGGCCGGCACCCTCGGCACGGCGGAGGCCGCTTCAGGCCGTGCGCCGACGCCTCCCCTCGGCGACGGCACGCAGGTAGCGGCGCAGCCCCACCAGCTCGGGCAGGTTTCGCCACGAGGAGCGGTACCCCATCGTCTTGCCCGTTCGCATGTGCGGTGGGACGCGGCGCGTCGCGGCCGCGTCGATCGCCGCGTCGAGCTCGCCGCCGAGGGCCGGGAGACTCAGCGCGCGAGAGAGCTCGGCCGCCGACCGTGCGCGTCTTCGGACCGATTCCTGGAGGCCTCCGGCCCGGAAGCACATGGCCGCGTCGAGCTGGTCTTCGAGCTCGTTCGCGACCCGAAGGATCAACGCCTGTCGTTGGGGCCCGGAGTATGCCGCGTGACGTTCGATGTGGGTCGGGAGTGCTCCTTCCTCGGTCCACGGGAGGAAGTCGTAGGCGAAGACGATCTCCTCGGCCGGTGAGCCCGCGAGGCGGCGTAGCGACCCGCGGTCCGCTCTTCGGGTCAGGCGAGCGATGGCTCCGCCCGTTCCCCCGAGGGCGTAGGTGGCGTGCAGGAGGGCCGCCGTCGCCATCGTGGAATCGCCGGTGTGGGCGAGCGCGATCGACGCGGTGCGGATCAGATGACTCAGAAAGCTCGCCCCCGACGGCCGGAAAAGGTCCCTCGTCATGCCGACGGCCGCGTCGTAGGCGCGCGCCACGCGCCGCGCATCGTCCTGCGAAACCCCGCGGTCGAGCAGCTCGCCCATGAGCTGCGGGTACGTCAATGCGTAGCTCTTCATCCGCCGAGGTCTCCGCTCTGGACGAGACCTATCCGCGGTCGTGCCCACGGTTCAAGTCGCCCAGCCGGCGGCGTTGCGTCGATGGATCGGGGGCGCGAGAGTAGGGGGCATCGCATTCCAACCCGAGGGAGGCTCGACGTGACGGCACCGGTGCTCTGGCATTTCCGTTTTTCCCACTACAACGAGAAGGCTCGTTGGGCGTTGGATTGGAAGCAGGTCCCGCACGTGCGCCGCGCCGTGGCCCCGGGGCCTCATGCGGGGAAGATGCTGGAGCTCAGCGGGCAGCAAGCCGTGCCCGTCCTGGAGATCGATGGGCGCGTCGTGCCGGACTCGACGGAGATCATCGGCGCGCTCGAATCGGCGCACCCCACGCCCGCGCTCTACCCGGCCGATCCCGAGGCGCGGGCGCGCGCCCTGGAGCTGGAGGAGTTCTTCGACGAGGAGCTCGGACCGGACGTGCGGCGCCTGGCGTGGCACGCGCTTCTGCCCGACCGGGAGTATTGCACGGCGCTCTTCTGCCTGGGGTTCGGGACCGAGCTCGACGAGTTCTACGAAGGGGCGTTCCCCACGATCGAAGAGCTGATGCGCTCCGGGATGCAGATCGACGACGCCGGCGCGGTGGCGAGCCGTTCGAAGGTATCCGCCGCTCTCGATCGGATCGATTCCGAGCGAAACGGAGGCGCCCACCTCGTCGGGGACGAGTTCTCGGTCGCCGACCTCACCGCCGCGTCGTTGCTGGCGCCGATCATCGTGCCGCCGGAGTTTCCGTACTCGTACCCCGAGCCGTTTCCGGAAGCATTCGAGTCCATGCGGAAGACCTTCCTCTCGCATCCGAGCTGCACCTGGGCTCTCGACGTCTACCGCGCGCATCGAGGGGCATCGGCCGAGATCGCCGGGTGACGGCGTCGCACCCGCGCGTGGAAGACCAGCCCGGCCTTTTCAGGGCGGTGCCCGCGACGCTCGGAGCGTCAAGTGCAACCACCGCGGCGAGACCCGGGTCAGCGTGGCTGGTGCATTCCGATCGCGGGAGTGGCCGGCACGTCGTTGCCGAGATAATCGGTCGACGGGGCACCTTCGAGCGCTCGCCCCTCGCCGATCGCGGGTGAGTCGGGCTGGATTCGGAAGGCCTCACCCGCCTCGTCGCGCCCCGACCCCCGCCACGATGCGTTCGCGAACCGTGGGTCGTCGACCACGAAATCGGTCCCACGGGGCGGCATGTCGTAGAAGAGATTGTTGGAGCAGTGGTCGCCGCACGCGATCCGCGTGGTCGAGGTCGACGTCGCGTAGACGATGTTGTTTGCGAACTGGAAGCTTCCGGCGTTGCCCAGGACCTCGAGTGGGATGGTCTCCTGGCCCGTGAGCGGGTGCGCCGTGACGAAGG
>JAUIFY010000155.1 GCA_030430245.1 bacterium
GTCAGCCAGAACGGGACCTTCATCAACGGCTTCTACGAAGCCTGGCCGATCGAGTATCCCGAAGAGGCGTACGGATTCGCCAAGGCCGGTCAGACGATGGTCAACGTCGCCGACGGGAAGATCCTCCGCCTGTACGTCGACGACGAGCCCTTCTTTCTGCCCACCGCGCATCTCCTCTCCTTCGAGCGCGCCCTCGACATGCGGGCGGGCACGCTCGACCGCGAGGTTCTCTGGGAGACCCCGTCGGGCAAACGGGTCTCGATCCGATCGCGCCGCCTCGTCTCGTTCGAGCATCGCCACCTCGCGGCGATCGCCTACGAGGTGACCGTCCTGAACGCGGAAGCACCCGTCGTCCTCTCGTCGGAGGTGCTCGTCCGCCAGCACGAGCAGGGGCGCGAGAACGACCCGCGCCAGGCTCCCGGCTTCGAGCACCGCGTCCTCGAGCCGCGGATTCAAACGGCCGCGAACGGACGACTCCTGCTCGCGCACGAGACGAGCAGCAGCGCGCTCCAGATCGCCTGCGCGGCCGAGCACGTTCTCGAGACCGAGTGCAATTCCACCTTCGACAGCGAAGTCTCCGAAGACGAAGCCAGCGTCGTCTACTCGATCGACGCGAAGCCCGGAAAGACGATCTCGCTCGTCAAATACCTCGCGTATCACACGTCGCAGTCCTCGCCGCCGAAGGAAGTGGCCGACCGCACCCATCGAACGCTCGACCGCGCGGTGCAACGGGGGTTCGATGCCCTCCTCACTTCGCAACGCCGCTACCTCGACGACTTCTGGGAGCGAAGCGACGTGCTCGTGGAGGGCGGAGACCCACGAACGCAGCAGCTCGCACGGTTCAACCTGTTCCACATCTTCCAGGCCGCCGCGCGGGCCGAGGGCGCGGGGATCGGAGCGCGGGGCCTCACCGGACTGGCCTACGAGGGGCACTACTTCTGGGACGCCGAGATCTACGTCCTGCCGTTTCTGATCTACACGTCGCCACAGGTCGCGAAGAACGTTCTGCGCTTCCGTCACTCGCATCTCGACGACGCGCGCCAACGCGCCGCCGAGATGAGCGAGAGTGGGGCGCTGTTCCCCTGGCGTACGATCACCGGAAAGGAAGCCTCCGCCTACTACGCCGCGGGGACCGCCCAGTACCACATCAACGCCGACATCGCGTTCACGGTTCGCAAGTACGTCGAGGCCTCCGGCGACCGGGCCTTCCTCGAGGAGTTCGGGGCCGAGATCCTGGTCGAGACCGCTCGGCTGTGGGCCGATCTCGGCTTCTACTCGGACTCCCGGGAGGGGCGCTTCTGCATCCACGGCGTCACGGGCCCCGACGAGTACAACACCGTCGTCAACAACAACGCGTTCACCAACCTCATGGCGCGCGAGAATCTTCGCTACGCCGCGGAGACGGTGCGCGCCCTCGAAGCCGACCGCCCGGCGGCCTTCGCGCAACTCGTGCACCGCACCGACCTCGCCCCGACGGAAGTCGAGGAGTGGGAGCGCGCCGCGGAGCGGATGTTCGTCCCGTACGACGAGCAACTCGGTGTGCACCTCCAGGACGAGCTGTTCCCCGAGCGGGAGCCGTGGGACTTCGAGAACACCCCTCCGGACAAGTATCCCCTCCTCCTCCACTTTCATCCGCTGGTGATCTACCGACATCGGGTCATCAAGCAGGCGGACATCGTGCTGGCGATGTTCCTGCTCGGACGGGAGTTCTCCGACGAGCAGAAGAGGCGCAACTTCGACTACTACGACCCTCTGACGACGGGAGACTCGTCGCTCTCCGCCTGCATCCAGAGCATCATGGCCGCCGAGATCGGCTACTCCGACGTGGCGGGGGAATACCTCTCGTACGCCGCCCTGATGGATCTCGCGGACATCGGAGGCAACGTGAAGGACGGCACGCACATCGCCTCGATGGGCGGCACCTGGATGGCGCTCGTCTACGGCGTCGCGGGCATGCGCGACTACGACGGGCGCCTCACCTTTCGTCCGCGGCTGCACGGCAAGATGCGGCGACTCAAGTTCCCGCTCACCATTCGCGGGCAAACGCTCGAGGTCGACCTCCGGCGCGACCGGGTGTCCTACCTCCTGCGCGACGGCGACGACTTCACGATCGAGCATTTCGGCGAACGGCTCACCCTCTCCGCAGGAAAGGCCGAGACCCGCACCTTGTCGTCCGACTGAGCCACCCCTGCCGGGCAGGGAGCGCGCAGCACGACGATGCCCGGGCCCGGTTCGAGCCGCTGGGGGCCGACCGATCACGCCGGTCGTGGTCGAGAGCGCACCCGGATGCCCGCGACCGGTGGGTCCTGTAACGAAGGCGCATGCGCGCCACGGCCACGCGGAAGCCGCCGCCCCTCGCCCCCAGCCACCCGCCGGCTCACCGCGTCGCCGGGGCGATCCTTGCGGTCCTCGCCGCGCTCGCAACTCCGGCCGGCGCGCAGTCCTTCGTCGCGTTCGAGAGCGGGCACGTCCGACCGGTGGCGATGTCGCCCGACGGAAGTCGCGTCTTCGCCGTGAACACTCCCGACAACCGTCTGGAGATCTTCGACGTCCAGGGCGGCACGCTGGCACACGTCGAGTCGATTCCCGTCGGGCTGGAACCGGTCGCGGTCGCGGCGCGCTCGAACGACGAAGTCTGGGTCGTGAACCACCTCTCCGACAGCGTGAGCGTCGTCGACGTGTCGGCGACGCCGCCGCGCGTCCTGCGCACGCTGCTCGTCGGCGACGAGCCGCGCGACGTCGTCTTCGCGCACGGAGCGGCGGGACAGCGGGCCTACGTCACGACCGCGCGACGTGGACAGAATTCGCCCGTCACGCCCGAGCTGGCGACGCCCGGGGTCGGTCGCGCGCTCGTCTGGGCGTTCGACCCGAACGATCTCGGGACGACTCTGGCGGGCACCCCGCTCGCGATCATCGAGCTGTTCGGCGACACGCCGCGGGCCCTCGCGGTCTCGGCCGACGGGGAGACCGTCTACGCGGCCGTCTTCCACTCGGGCAATCGGACGACCACCATCCCGGAGGGAGCGGTCTGCGACGGGGGTGCCGGAGCCGCGCCGTGCGACGTGTTCGGCTCGACCATGCCCGGCGGACTGCCCGCGCCCAACACGAGCTTCGACGGCACGCCTCAGCCCGAGGTCGGGCTGATCGTCCGCTTCGACGACGTCTCCGGAGAGTGGCGCGACGAGCTCGATCGGAGCTGGAATGGCGCCGTGCGGTTCGATCTTCCCGACTGGGACGTCTTCGCGATCTCCAACACCACGCTCACGCCCGTCCGCAACGTCGCGGGCGTCGGCACGATCAACTTCAACATGGAAGTCAATCCGGTGAGCGGGCGGCTCTACGTCAGCAACACCGAGGCGCGCAACGAGGTCCGCTTCGAGGGCGCGGGAACCTACGTCGACGCGGAGGGCTTCAAGCCGGCCGGCGAACCGGCCAGCGTGAACGGCCACCTGCACGAGGCCCGCATCACCATCGTCGACGGCCTCGGCAACGCGACGCCTCGTCATCTGAACAAGCACATCGACTACGACGCGGTCCCCAGCCCGCCCGGCACCAGGGACGAGAGCCTCGCGACTCCGCTCGGAATCGCGATCTCGAGCGACGGGCAGACGCTCTATGTCGCCGCATTCGGGTCCCGAAAGATCGGGATCTTCGATACGACGGAGCTGGAGAACGACACCTTCGCGCCGTCGTCGGCCGACCACATTCTGCTGGGCGGCGGCGGGCCGACCGGCATCGTGCTGGACGAAGCGAACGATCGGCTCTACGTGACGACGCGCTTCGACAACTCGATCTCCGTCATCGACACGGTGACGCGCACCGAGATCGACCACGTCCCCATGTACAATCCGGAGCCCCCCCACATCGTCGAGGGACGCCCGGTGCTCTATGACGCGTACGAGACTTCGAGCAACGGGGAGGCGTCGTGCGCGAGCTGCCACGTCTTCGGCGACGTCGACGGTCTCGCCTGGGACCTCGGGGACCCCGACGGGGTTCAGACGACCAACGACCTCGTCCTCGCCGACCCCCTCGTCGGTGCCGGCAGAACGGACTTCCATCCGCTGAAGGGACCGATGACGACCCAGACGCTCCGGGGGCTCGCCTCACACGGTGCGCAGCACTGGCGCGGAGATCGTTCCGTCGGGCACTTCGGCAGCGACCCGTCGGACGCGGCGCTTTCGTTCAAGAACTTCATCGTCGCGTTCGAGGGGCTGCTCGGGCGCGACGGCCTCATCCCCGAAGCCGAGATGACGAAGTTCACGGACTTCATGCTCGACGTCGTCCCTCCGCCCAATCCGATCCGGCCGCTCGACAACCGGCCCTCCCCCGCCGCCGTGGCCGGCTCGATCGCGTTCCGCCAGTCGAACACCGTCGAGGGCGTTCTGCGCTGCAGCGCGTGTCACGTGATCAACCCCGGGGCCGGCCTCTTCGGCACGAACGGCGAGCGCAGCTCCGTCGACGAGGTCCAGCAGTTCAAGGTGCCGCAGCTGCGCAGCCTCTACGCGAAGGTGGGAATGTTCGGCATGGCGGAGGTACCGCTCTCGAGCGGCGGCGACGCGACCCATCAGGGCTCGCAGATCCGCGGGTTCGGCATGTTGCACGACGGCAGCGTCGACACGATCTTCCGCTTTCTGGGGGCCCCGATCTTCACCCTCAGCACCAAGGAACGGGAGGACCTCGAGCAGTTCCTCTTCGAGGTCGACGCCAACTACGCGCCGATCGTCGGCCAACAGGTCACGCTCACCGGGGAGAACGAGGCCGCGGTCGACTCGCGCCTCGACCTCCTGGTCGCGCGCGCGAAGACGTGCTTCGCGCTGCTCGGCGTGCCGGACGCGACGGAGTGCGACCTCGTCGCGCGCGGCACGCTCGCGGGCGAGGCGCGGAGCTGGCTCGGTGTCCTGCAGGGAGACTGTGGAGTCGGGCAGACGCTGCTCTTCCAGGGGGACCGGGCCCGAGACCCGCTGCTGACCTTCACGCAGCTCCGCACCCTGGTAGCGGAGAGCACGCCCCACACCTACACCTGCGTGCCGCCCGGATCGGGGCGGCGCATCGCTCTCGATCGTGACGAAGACGGCTCCTTCGATCGCGACGAGCTCGACGCGGGATCCGATCCCGCCGATGCCGCGGACGTTCCGACCGCGGAGACGCCCGCGATCGTGCTGGCCGAGACGACCAAGATGCGGATCGCGGACAATCCCGCGGACCTCGAAGCCAAGCGCGGGATCGTCGTGGTCAGCAAGGACCCGTCGATCGTGGTCCCGCCCCCCGGCGGCCCGGGTGATCCAACCTGCAGCGGCGATCCGCCGGGCACGGTGAAGGCGTCGGTCACCGTGTCGAGCGCGAGCTCCGGACAGGTGCATCGCGCCGATCTGCCCTGCCAGAACTGGGCGCTTCGCGGCACCCCGACGAGCCCGAAGGGATACCGGTACAAGGACCGGGAGCTCGACGACGGCACCGTCAAGTCGGCACTCTGGCTCGAGGGAAGGCTCAAGCTCGTACTGCGCGGCAAGGGCGTGTTCTTCCTGAGCTACGACCTGCAGCCGGACGTCTCGCAGGGCACCGTCGACGTGGTGCTCGCAAACGCCGACGCGAGCCTGTGCCTTGCGTGCCCGCCCGCGAACGGCAAGGACGGCAGCAACGGCACCGCCTTCCTCGGCAAGTCGTGCACCGCGCCCCCGGCGTGCGGGACGCTCTGAAGCGACGGACCACGGACCGCCGAGCCCCGAGCCCAGCGGCGGCCGTCGCGAACCCGTGCGATGGACGCCACGCGGAGGATCGAGTCCTCCACCGGGGGACCCCTCAGCGACCGCAGACCCGTTCCAACAGCCGCAGGAAGTTGCCTCCCATCACGGCACCCACGTCTTCGTCTCCGTATCCACGGGCCAGGAGCGCGTCCGCGATGTCCGGGAACTGATCGTAGCCCTGCACGACGGGTCGATAGTTCGCGTCCATGTCCGTCCCGATCGCGACGTGGCCGCAACCGACCCCATCGATCAGCCGCTCGATCTCGTCCACGTACTCCTCGAAGGTCGTGGCGGCGACACCAGCGGGCCACGCGCCGATCAAGCCGCCCTCGGCCACGACGGCGCGGGCATGCTCCAGTGTCAGGAGCCTCGGATGGGAGTCGGCCGCGGCCGCGAGATGCGAGTGCGAGATCATGACGGGGGCCGTCGACGACGCGAGAACGTCCCGCGTGACCGCGTGGGTGGCATGCGCGAGGTCGATGATCATCCCGAGGCGATTCATCTCCGCGACGACGTCCCGGCCGAACGGCGTCAGCCCGTGGTGGACTTCGGCCTCCGTCTGGATGTCACCGATCTCGTTCACTCGGTAGTGGACGATCGTGACGGACCGGACGCCGCGCGCGTAGGCGTCACCGAGACCGTCGAGACGGCCGTCGAGGAAGTCTCCGCCCTCGCAGGTGAGGAAGATGCCCGTCTCGTCCGCGGCTCGTGCGGCCTCGAGATCGGCCCGGCGGAGGACCGGACGCCGGCCCGGCTGTGCGGCGAACGTCTGGAGGGCGCCGAGTTGGCGCTCGTGGTCCGCGCGCGCCTCCCCGGGCCGGAAGTCCCGCGCGGCGCACAGCCCGCCTTCGGGCGTCGCGCCCAACACGCGAAAGTCCGCGACGGTCGCGAACGCCGCGAGAGCGACCCCGGCGTCCCGAATCGACCTCGCCGTCGAGTCCATCGCGTCGCCGCCGAGAAGGGCCACCAGCGTGTCGTCCGGCGGCATGCCCCGCAGGAAGTTCCGTCCCGGATGCGCGTGCACGTCGACCCAGAGCTGCTCCGCCGCGAGACGCCGCCCGCGCCCCGCAGTGGAACGCGCCGCGGGGGCCGGGTCCGCGCCCTCCGGCGGCGCACTCACGAACAGGGTCCCGCAGGTGCACGCGGCCGGCCCCCCGTCGGCGACCCCCTTCTCCTCGGACGGTAGGCACGGCTCGAACGACATGCCCTTCCCTACCCGGCAACGAGGCGCACCGGAAGCGAACGGGCCGCGACCCGCCCAAGGGCGCTACGCGCCGACCGCGGACCCGAAATGGTCGACCAGGTCGTCGACGAAGGCCCGCACCTTGGCCGACGGAAACCGGGTCGGCGGGTAGAGCGCCCAGACCCCGAGACTCGATTCGCCCCATCGCTCGCACAGCGACTCCAGCTCGCCCCGTGCGAGGGCGTCGGCGCACAGGAAGTCCGGAAGACGCGCGATCCCCTGGCCCGCCCGAGCCGCGCTCACGAGCACGTCGCCATTGTTGGCGCGCAGACGCCCGGTCACGTCGATCGACGTCTCGCCACGCGGCCCCTCGAAGCGCCAACGCGTCCGATCGGGCCCGTAGTCGTAGACGAGGAGATCGTGGCCCTTCAGGTCGCGAGGCGTCTTCGGCCGGCCTCGCCGCGCGAGGTAGTCCGGGCTCGCGACGAGGCGCATCCGCGTCGCGCAGAGCTTGCGCGCGACGAGCGACGAATCGTCGAGAACGCCGATCCGGACGACGACGTCGAGCCGCTCCTCGACCACGTCGACGCGACGATCGGTGAGCGTCATCTCGACGGTCACCGCTTCGTGGCGCGCCAGGAAGCCGGCGACCGCGTCGCCGAGGAATCGCGTGCCGAACGACATCGGCGCACCGACGCGGAGAATGCCGCGAGGCTCGACGCCCATCCGGGCCACCTCGCGCTCGGCCTCCTCGATGCCGGCCAGAATCGACCGGATGCGCTCGTAGA
This sequence comes from bacterium, assembly GCA_030430245.1. GTDB lineage: Bacteria > Desulfobacterota > Binatia > UBA12015 > UBA12015 > VGTG01. The sequence continues at coordinate 7,716 of JAUIFY010000155.1, forward strand.
AGGTCGTGCCCGCCTCGGTCAGAGCGATGCGCCGCGTGGTGCGGTTCAAGAGCCGCGTCCCGAGGTCGGACTCGAGCTGGCCGAGCTGGCTCGAGACGTGGGACTTCGCCCGCCCGAGCCGCGCCGCCGCCCCCGTGACCGACCCCGCCTCGACGATCGCCGCGAAGGCCTGCAGGCAACGGACGTCGGAGATCATTGTGCTCATTTGAGAATAATATATTCCAACAATCGCCGGTTCATTCCACAGGAGAACGATCTAGAATCCCGCCCATGGTGAACATCAGACGCTCCGGCGACCGCGGCGGCGGTTCCTTCGGCTGGCTCCGAAGCCGCCACACCTTCTCCTTCGGGAGCTACCATGACCCCGCCCACATGGGCTTCCGATCCTTGCGCGTGATCAACGAGGACTGGATCGAGCCCGACAGCGGGTTCCCGACGCACCCCCACCGCGACATGGAGATCCTGACGTACGTTCTGGAGGGCGCGCTCGAGCACGGGGACAGCCTGGGGACCGGGTCGACGATCCGCCCCGGCGAGATCCAGAAGATGTCGGCCGGCACCGGCATCACGCACAGCGAGTTCAACCCGTCCCACGCGGAGCGAACCCACCTGCTGCAGATCTGGATCGAGCCCGCCACGCGGGGCATTGCGCCGAGCTACGCGCAGGTGCCGGTCCGGGTCGCGGACGAGCCGGGCCGGCTGCACCTCGTCGCCGGATCGGATCCGAATGCGCCGATCCGGCTCCAGCAGGACGCGAGCGTCCTCGCGACGCGCCTGCGGCCCGGCGACGAAGTCCCGTACGAGTTCGCTCCGGGACGCGGAGTCTGGGTGCAGACGGCCCGCGGCCGCCTTCACGCGGGCGATCAGCCACTCGAAGCCGGCGACGGCCTGTCCATCGAAGACGAACGGCGCGTCGTTCTGCGCGCCACGGATCACGAAGCCGAGGTACTCCTCTTCGACCTCGCGTGAGCGGGGAACGACCGACGAAAGGAAACGAACGATGTCGATCAAGCACGCAAGTCCCGACCACCCCATCCAGCCGATGCTCGCCGAGAGGTGGAGCCCGTACGTCTTCTCCGACCGGCCGGTCTCGCGCGACGATCTGCGTTCGCTCTTCGAGGCCCTTCGATGGGCGGCCTCCTCCTACAACGAGCAACCGTGGCGCTACATCGTCGCGACCAAGGAGAACCCGGAGGAGTACGAGCGACTGCTGAGCTGTCTGGTCGAGGCCAACCAGGCGTGGGCGCGGCACGCACCCGTGCTGGTCCTCGCGGTCGTACGGACGCGCTTCGAGCGCAACGACAAGGTGAACCCCGCGGCCGAGCACGACCTCGGACTCGCCGCGGGGAATCTGCTGGCGGAGGCCTCCGCGCGCGGGATCGACGTCCACCAGATGATCGGCATCCTGCCGGACCGAGCGCGCGAGCTCTACGCCATCCCCGACGGATCGATGCCGCTCACGGCGATCGCGATCGGCTACGCGGGAGACCCCGCGTCCGCGGATCCGCGGTTCGCCGAACGCGACCGGACGCCGCGGACGCGGCGACCGCTGCGGGAGCTCATCTTCGCGGGGCGGTTCGGCGATGCGGCGGAGCTGCTCGGAACGGGGACGGATTGACCGTCCCCGCGACGGATCAGAACTGCCACGCCACGAACGCGCCGATGGAGGGGATCGGCTCCGTTCCCGACGAGAGGAGGTCGTTCCCCCGCGCGTCCGCAAGCCGCAGGCGGTTGGCGACGGAGTACCCGCCGAGGACATCGGCGCGAAGGTTGTCCCGGAACCGGTACGTGAGGCGCAGCCAGAGCGGAATGCCCTCGTCTTCGCCGACGCCGCCTCGCCGGATCTCGGGCCCGTCGTCGTCCAGTCGGAACCGGCGGAACTCCCAGCGCCCCCCGAGCGCGAGTGCCCAGGTCTCGGTGGGGCGCCAGGCGAGCTCGATCCCGGGCCCTCTCGGGTAGGCGTCCGGAGCGATCGTGTTCGAGAGCACCAGCTGCTCCGAGATCTCCCAGTACACGAACGGGATCGGGACGATGAGGGGCGACTCCTCCAAGCGCGCATTCACGAGGACGCCGCCACCCAGGCGCAGCCCCGGCGAGAACGTGTACTGCGCTCCGAGGAGCCCCCCAGGATTGAAGCCCTCGCCGATCGACGCGCCGACTTCGAACGAGAAGCGAGCCGTGAAGGCTCCGTTCAGCCACCACTTGCCGAGCCGCCGCCCGAGACTGACCGAGCCGGCGAAGCTCTGAACGTCGGCCCACGGCTTCGCGTCGGGAGGAGGTGCGACGCGACTCGCGCCGTCGAACGAGTACCAGTCGCCCTGCCACGACGCCTGCGCGCCCAATATGAAGCCTCCTCCGACCGGGAGCCCGAGTCGTGCCGCGGCGAACGCCGTGTTCGTCGCGAAGCTTCCCCCGTCGTCGATCGCCGTCTCGAAGGAGTGCAGGTAGCCGGCCGCGAGAAGCGGACCGCGGGCCCCGCGCGGCGCCCGGCCGCGCGTCTCGGTGACGACGCCGTCGTCCTCCTCGTGCCCCGACGTTCGAGCGGAGACGGCGGTCTCCGCCGACGGCGCGGCGGCGGTCTCCGCGGCGGCGGTCTCCGCGGCGCCGGCGGCTCTGCCGTGCGCGCCGACCACCACGACCGACGCGATGCACAGCGCGACGACACGCGCGGCCCCCGCGCCCGGCGCCCCGAATCCCTTGTTGCCTTCCCGGTTCTCCATGCGGCGTCCCGAAGTATGAACCCGGAACGCCGACAGGCAACGAACGATCTTCCAGGCGCGCGCGATCCGATGATGGCCGTCGTCGGCGACCACGCGCTCCGGGCCGGAGGCCATTCGCAGGTCGGTCGAAACGCCAACTCGTCGGCGGGCCTCGTCCGAACGCCCGCCAACGGAATCCCGTCAGAACCCTTCGCGGAGCTCCAGGACGCGGTCTCGGATGCCGGACGCCGTTTCGATCAGCTCGGTACGCGTCGGATCCTCGACGGTCTCCCGCCCCTTCTTGGTCTCGAGGCGCCGGGCGAACGATCGCAGATGCTGGGCCGTCGCCTGGAGCTGGCGCCGCACACGCTGGGGCTGGCCACCGCTCTCGCGATCCCGCGCGAGGGAGAGCGCCTCCACCGCCCGGTCGATGCGCCGTGTCAACGTCCGGTCCAGCACGCCGAGGTCCGCCGACTGGACCGCGTCGTGGAATGCCGCGAGTCGGCAGTCGATCGAGTCGAACGTCGAGGCATCCGGGCACGTGTGCGAGATCACGAGCACCTCGTTGCTGAGGAGCCCGCCGGGGGTCGCGACCTGCAACGTGCGATCGCCGACCACCGGGAAGTCCGCGAGGTCGATCCGAAGCCTCTCCTTCTTGCACTCCGGCAGAGCGCCACCGGTTTCGCACGACACGGTCGCATCCACGGCCCGACCGTCGATCAGGACGATCGCCCCGTCGACGACATGGCGTCCGAAGAGCGTGATCGTCGGATCGTCGGTGAGCTCGGGGATGAGCTGCAGCTTGTTGCGACCCGGCGCTTGCGGGTTGCGTGGGAGCCACAGCGCCGGCTGCGGATGGTCGACGTCCGAGTTCTCGCCGATGCGCGCCGTCAGCGTGACGAGAAGCCTCCCCTTGCGAGCGCCGTCGATCAGATCCTCGCGGGCGAAGGTCTCACCTCCCCCCTCGTCGGTGTAGAGTCCGTCGTCGTAGACGAGCGCGAGCGGCGGGCCCGACGGGAGCCGCGTCCCGTCCCCCCGCAGATTCACGACGCCGTCGTCGTCGGCCTCCTCGAGCCGCGACACGAGAGCGTCGGTCGCCGAGACGTTCTTCTTCGCGGCCGTCCTGGCGTCCAACGTCACCTGGCGCCCGAAGACGCTCGAGAAGCCCGTCGAGCCCTCCTCGAAGAGCTGGAAGAGCGGGAACGGCCCCGTGCCGGCGGAGTTGCGGTTCACGAGAGGCGCGATCTCCGTGCCGAAGGTCATGCCCCAGGAGTAGAGCTCGTCCGGGCCGTGCTCCGGATCCCACGGGACGTCGTTCAGGATGTCGAGCTGGATCAGGTGCCACATGCCCGCCCGGCCGTTCGGGAGAAGCAGGTGTCGGTCGGTGAGTCCGCGAAACGTCGGCGCGTCGAAGCCGCTGCCCGCCGTGTTCGTCCCCGCCCAGAAGGGCAGCGAGTGGCAGACGCCGGCACGACTGCAGCCCGGATGATCGGCGTCGACGCCGATCAGGAAATTGCGAAAGCCTTCCGCCGCGAGCGCCGAGAAGCGATCGTCGAGGCGCCGCGACCGGGCCGGCGGATAGGGAACGCTCCGCAGGAACACGGCCATCGCGTCCCGAGTCGCCTCGTCGAACGCACCGGGCATCCCGAGCTCGTTCTCGTCGTCCGGACACGCGGTCTGGTCGCACATCGTGCCCGACATCGCGCCGTTCACGAGATCGCGAAAGCAGCTGTGCTCGGAGTCGCAGTTGGGGTCGGCTTCGAGGCCCGAATCGGCGAGCTCGGCGTTGGTTCCTCCGAACGGATCGCCCGGAACGCCGTCCCAATGCAGGGGCAGCGTGTCCCGGAGGCCGCGGATCGGCATCGTCGTCCGCGGCTGGGCCTGATCGCAGCCCGGCGTGATGCACCGCGCTCCCAGATTCCAGAGGAGCTGGTCGGTGTTGCCGTCGGGGTGGCAGCTCGCACACGAGAACGTCCCGGTGGTCGAGCCCTCCGCGTCGTTGAAGGCGAACCGGCCTTCCTTCACGTCGGGGTGGGTGGGGTCGTCGAGCTCGATCACCTGGATCTCCGTCGGAGCGACGGGGTTCGAGACGTCGACGACGGACACCGTGTTCGCCACGGCGTTCAGGACCCACGCGGTGCTGGGGCTGCCGTCGGGAGCGGAGTCCAGCGCGAGCCCCCGCGGGATGCGGCCGACACTGACTCGGCCGAGGATCGTGCCGGTCGCGGCGTCCATCGTGAAGAGACGGCTCGAGGCCGCGGCGACGGCCACGACCGTCGCGTCGTCGCCGCTGATCTGGATGCCGAACGGTGTCGCGAGCTGCTCGCCGGGGAGAGGCTCGAGCGGCGGAAGCGGCTCCAGCTCGATCGACGTGGCGTCCGCGCAGTCGGTCGAGCAGTAGACGCGGACGATCTGGTTCAGGAACATGCGGTTCTCGAGCTCCGGGAGGTCGTCCCCCGCGGTCCCGGCCGCGCCGTTCGCATCGTTGCGCGCCTCGGTCTGTGCGATGAAGACGCGGCCCGCGGAATCGATGGCGAGGCCGTAGAGCAACGTCCCGAGGCTCGAGACCTCGTAGAGCGGCGACTCGTCGACCGTCGAGTACACGAACAGATCGCGATCGGGCACCTCCGCGCGGCGGACGATGTCGGCGACCATGTTTCGCGTCAGGAGCACGTCGCTCGAGTTGCTCGCGAGATCCGTGACGCTGAACGTGCAGTCCGGCTGGCTCATGTCGAGACAACCGGACAGCTCCGTCCGGTTGCCCGACTCGAACGGGATGACGAACAGCCGCTCCCCACGAACCGCGATGGCCCGGGGCTCCTGCGCGTGGACTTGGATCTGCCGCGTCACCTCACGCGACGCGACGTCCACGACCGCGATCCGGTTCCGCGACGAGAGCGCGACGTACGCCTTGTCGTCGCTCGCGAACGCGATGCCCGATGGCTCGTCGAAGTCCGTGACCCAGGCCTCGTCGTCCGACCAAGCGGTGACGGTCGCGACCACCTGGTAGCGGCTCGCGCTCGTGGGGGCGACGTCGATCACGCTCACGCTGTCCGAGAGATGGTTCGAGACCCAGACTTCCTTGCCGTCGGGGCGGACGGCCACGCTCACGGGGTCGATCCCCGTCGGCACGCGCGCGACGACCGTCCGCGTCGCGGTGTCGATCACGTCGAGCGCGTCGGCCGGCGTATTGGCCACGTAGAGCTCGCTTGCGATCGGCGACCGGGCGATCGGCGCGGCGTGCGGGCTCGCGAACGTGGGATGCCCGGGAGGCTCGGCTCGGGCGACGACCGCGACCATCAGGGTGAACGTGACGACGAAACACGCGGGAACGGCACGGACGAAGGAACTCATCCATTCTACGGGTATCAGAGCAGGCCACTCACCAACAATTCGAAACTGTTAACGATCGTTCCACGATGCGATCTCGCTCCGCCCCGCCGTTGTGGCCGCTGGCCGTGGTTTTCGCTGCGTCAGGCGCCGGCGCGCTGGTGGTCGAGACCGTCTGGATGCGTTGGCTCCGGGACTGGCTGGGCGCCACCGCGCCCGCCGCCGCCGCCGCGTCGACCGCGTACTTCTCGGGCAGCGCTTTCGGTGCGTGGCTCGGGGCACGCCGCGCACGCCGGCTTCACGACCGACGCGCGGCGCTCCGAGCCTACGCCGGGGTCGAGTTGCTGGCCGCGCTCGGCGCCGCGGCGACGCCACTCCTGCTTCTCGTGGCCGGCGCGGCCTTCGCCGGCGTGTACGACGCGCTGCGGGAGACGCGCACCCTTCTCGTGGCGGCCCGATTCGCGGTCTCACTCGTCGTCACCTTTCCCGCCGCCGTGGCCTACGGCGCGACGCTGCCCCTGATCGGCGCCGCCGCGGTGCCGTCCCTCGCCACGCTCGGCAGCCACGGCGCGGCGCTCTACGGCGCCAACCTCGTCGGCGCCGCGTGCGGCGTCGCCGTCGCCGCATGGTGGGGACCGCGCCTGCTGGGCGTCGACGGCACCTACGCGATCGGTCTCGTGCTGGCCCTCTCGACGAGTGCGAGCGCGTATCTGCTCGCACGCCGGGAGACGGCCGGCGTGGGCAACGCCCCACCCCGCGACCCGCCCGTCCATCCCCCGCGCCACGCGGTCGTCGTCGCCGCGCTCTCCGGGTTCGTCGTCCTCGGCGTGCAGGTGCTGCTCGTACAGGCCTTCGCTCTCGTCTTCCACCGGCCCGTCGTCGCCTTCGGCGCGGTTCTGATCGCGGTCCTCGCGTGCCTCTCCGCCGGCGCGTGGATCGTATCCCTGATGCGGACGCGCGGCTGGGCGACGGGAGGAACGATCGCTGCGTGGTCGCTGGTCGGGAGTGCGATCGGGGCGGCGGCCATCCCGGCGGCGCTGTTCGCGGTGACGCCCGGCGCTCCGACCGGCGCCGGTGAGTCGTTGGCGAGTCCGTGGAGGGCGATCGCGACCGTCGTCGGGGCCGCGGCACCGGCACTCGTGGCGATGGGGTGCGTCTGGCCGGCCGCGCTCGCCTCGTGCGCCGACGACGGCGCGACGGGCGATCACCCGACGATCGGTGCCTACGTGGGCGAGCTCTCGCTCGCGAAC
>JAUIFY010000430.1 GCA_030430245.1 bacterium
CTCGCGCGAGCGGAACCCCTTGGACCGAACCGAGCGCTCCCACGACCAGCAGGATCGTCGTCACCGTCCACGCGAGAGCGCGCCGCGACCGGGCGAACGCCCGAAGCGGCTGGACGAACGAAGCGCCGACCCATCCGACGAGAAAGTACCCCAACGTGAAGTTCTGCAGGGGATTCCGCATCAGCCAATACCACGACTGGGGAAAGAGGAATCCGGAGCGAAGTGCGACCACCAACGTCATCAGGGAGAACCCACCGAGAAGCGCCACGACGAGCCACGGCCTCATCCGCGACAACGGCCACAGGAGCGGGATCAGGAGCGCCATCTTGAAGACGTAGTAGTAGACGCCGATCGCCCCACCGCTGGCGAGCCACACGACGATCATGTCGAAGGGGGGCCAGCCGGCCCGGGTGCGAACGAGAACGATGGCGACCACGGATGCGAGGAGGTACGGGAGCAGAATCCGGCCGAGCCGACGTCGCACCAGAGCCGAGGAGACCGGCTCGACGCTCGCGTAGAGAAAGCCCGAGACCACGTAGAAGACCGGCACGTGGAAGCTCAGAAGCCCGCTCCCCAGGAGCCACCCGACCGGCCCGTCCGACGGCCCGAAGGCCTTCGCGTGCGAGAGAACCACGGCGACGATCGCCACCGCCTTCAGCCAATCGATGGCCTCGATCCGAAGGCCGCCCGTATCCCGTGTGTCTGCCGCCGCCATTCGTCCGGATCTCGGAAGAGAGCCCCGCCCCCAAGGGTTTCGCATACGATCGCCGGAGCGCGAAAAGCCCCGCCCCGACCGTTGGACACGGCCCAGGCGATTCCGCAGGATGGGCCGGACGTGTCCACCGAGTGCGAGGTGAGCCTCGACCGGTCGCCCGAAGGCGCCCTCCGGGTGCGGCTCTCGGGTGCGTGGGGGTTGGAGGAGGGGTTGCCGCCGGTCGATCCGGTGCGGCGCGAGCTTGCGTCCGAGCCCCCACCGAGCCGCGTCGAGTTCGACGCGAGCGATCTCTCGGCGTGGGACAGCGGCGTGCTCAGCTACCTCGTGCAGGTCGACGAGCTCTGCTCCGAGCGAGGGATCGAGGTCGACCGGGAGAGCCTTCCCTCCGGGCTGCAACGGCTGATCGAGCTCGCGACCGCGGTACCCGAGACGAAGGACGCGCGCGAGAAGGCGACGACGACGCCGTTCCTCGCGCGCGTCGGCAAGGGCACGCAGAGCCTCGCCGAGGGCGGCCAGGAGATGATCGAATTCCTCGGAGAGGTCACCGCATCCGTGGGACGGATGCTCCGGGGGCAGGCGAGGTTCCGGATGGTGGACCTCCTGTCGTTCATCCAGGATTGCGGTGCGCAAGCACTTCCCATCGTCACGTTGATCAGCTTCCTCGTCGGGCTCATCCTGGCCTTCGTCGGGGCCGTGCAGCTCGAGCAATTCGGTGCCCAGATCTACGTCGCGAACCTCGTCGGCTTCGCGATGGCCCGGGAGATGGGAGCGATGATGGCCGCCATCATCATGGCCGGCCGCACCGGCGCGGCCTTCGCGGCGCAGCTCGGCACCATGCGCGTCAACCAGGAGATCGACGCGCTGCAGGTCATGGGACTTCCTCCGCTCGACTTCCTCGTTCTGCCGCGCGTGATCGCCCTGTGCTTGATGATGCCCCTCCTCACGCTCTACGCAGACCTCGTCGGGATCCTCGGCGGCGGGGTCGTCGCGGCCGTGATGCTCGATCTCACTCCGATCGTCTACTACGACCAGACCGTCTACGGCGTGACCTTGAACGACTTCCTCACGGGCCTGATCAAGTCGTCGGTCTTCGGCGCCCTCATCGCCTTCTCGGGCTGCCTCCGAGGCATCCAGTGCGGCAACAGCGCGTCGGCCGTCGGCGACGCCGCGACCTCGGCCGTGGTCACGGGCATCGTGATGATCATCGTGGCCGACGCCATGTTCACCGTCGTTTTCAACATCATCGGCTTCTGACCATGGCGAACGAGCGTCCCATCGACCCCGAAGCCGAGATCACCGTCCGCGATCTGACGATGGCCTACGGGAGCTTCGTGCTGATGCGCGATCTCGACTTCATGGTCCGGCGCGGCAGCATCTTCATCATCATGGGCGGAAGCGGCAGCGGAAAGAGCACCCTGCTTCGCCACATGATCGGGTTGAAGGAGCCCGCGAAGGGCGAGATCTTCTACGGGGACGAGAACTTCACCCATGCCGATGCCGACGACCGCGAGCGCATGGTGCGGCGGCTCGGCGTGCTGTTCCAGAGCGGCGCGCTGTTCAGCTCGCTGACGCTCGCGGAGAACATCGGTCTCCCGTTGGGCGAGTACACGGATCTCTCCGCGACCGACATTCGCGAGCTCGCGTCGCTCAAGCTCGGCCTGGTCGGCCTCCGCGGGTTCGAGGACTTCTATCCGGCGGAGATCAGCGGCGGCATGCAGAAGCGCGCCGGCCTCGCGCGCGCCCTCGCACTCGACCCCGACGTCCTGTTCTTCGACGAGCCTTCGGCCGGCCTGGATCCGATCAGCTCACGCCGTCTCGACGAGCTGATTCTCGAACTTCGCGACAACCTCGGCGCGACCATTGCGGTCGTGACGCACGAGCTCGCGAGCATCTTCACCATCGCCGACGACTGCGTGTTTCTCGACCCCGAGAGCCGCACCATGATCGCCACGGGCAATCCCCGCGAGCTGCGGGACCATTCGGACGACCCTCGCGTACGCACCTTTCTGCGACGAGGCGACGACGGGGCGG